>NZ_BAAATK010000060.1:0-34179 GCF_039533365.1 Streptomyces glaucus | reverse complement strand
GGCGGCCCGGGACGCGGCGGTCGCCGCGTCCGTGACGGGGCCGATCGGGCGCCGCCGGCCCGGCGGGCGGCGGCCGTCCCGCGACGCGGGACGACGGGGACGGGCCCGCCGGCCCCGGGGCGGGGCCGGCGGGACGCGGTCAGAAGCTGATCGAGTTGATGGTCTCCGCTATCGAGTTCAGGAAGCGGTTGATCGACGGCGCCATGCCGCTCGAGGCGAGGAAGAAGCCGAAGAGCACCGCGACGATCGCGGGGCCGGCCTTGAGGTTCCCTCCCCGTATCAGCACCACCAGGATGATCGCCAACAGCAGTACCACTGACAGCGAAATGGCCACAACTGATCACACCCTCGGTCGGTCCGCTCTCCCGGCCCGGGGTACTACCCCGCGCACCCCCGCCGGAACCATCGTGCCACCAACCCGGCGGCCTCATGCGGAGGCTGACGCATCGTCCGGCCGCCTCCGGCGGGTCCGGCCGCACCCGCCCGCGCGACCAAGCCCCGACCGCCGCGTTCCGCGCAGCAATTCGAGGGCGCCCCCGCGCCGGGAATTCCGCTCCGTCTTTTCCCTGCCCGCACAACACGCCCGCAGGTATTCCGAATTATCGTCACGGACACGTCGCGGAATGGACCGACCGGCGCCGGAAGGCCGCGCAAACGGGCATTCCGCTGTAGTCACCCGCCGGCCTCATGGGTTGATTGATCATGATGAAACGCGACAAGCGGGACGCCTCCGGGTGCGCAGGGGATGCGCGCCGCGTCCGTCCGGCGCCCGGTCGTGTGTGCGCCGTCACGTCGGCGCCGACGCCTTCCTTCTCGGAATACCGGGTACTCGCAGGGTCCGCGCAGGAATGACGTCGAGGGTTTTACGAAATCGCGGAGCCGACGCTAGGGTGCCTCAGATGTTCCACGCTGCCTCGTCCCCCGCAAGAGCAGCGAGGTCCCGGACAGCCTTCCCGAGTTCCTGGTGGGAGGGTCCGTGACGAACTCGCTGCGACCGTACGGCAACCGCAGGACGCCACTTCCCCCGGCACAGTCCCCGGCGGCGGGAGTGCCGGCTCCCCGGCGCTCGCCGCAGAACCGGAGCGCCGGGCGGGATCCGCACGAACAGCCGCGGCCGGCGGCGTCCGGCAAGCAGCGCGACGCGTTCTTCGACAACGCCAAGTACCTGGCGATCGTGCTCGTGGCCATGGGCCACGCCTGGGAGCCGCTCAAGGGCGACAGCCGGATCCTCGAAGCCGTGTACCAGGTCGTGTACGCGTTCCACATGCCGGCGTTCATCATCATCTCCGGCTTCTTCTCGCGCAGCTTCGACATGCGCCCCGACCGGCTCAAGCGGCTGATCACCGGCGTCGCCGTCCCGTACGTCCTGTTCGAGACCGCCTACCCGCTCTTCAAGCGCGTCGTCGACGACGACCCCGGCCAGGAGATCAGCCTCCTGGACCCCTGGTACCTGACCTGGTTCCTGTGCGCGCTGTTCATCTGGCGGCTGACCACCCCGATCTGGAAGCTGGTGCGCCGGCCGCTGCCGGTCGCGCTCGGCGTCGCCATGCTGGCCACCGTCACGCCGGAGATCGGTGACGACCTCGACCTGCAGCGGGTGCTGCAGTTCCTGCCGTTCTTCGTACTGGGCCTGTGCATGAGGGCCGAGCACTTCCAGCTGGTGCGCCGCCGGTCGGTGCGGATCGCGTCGGTGCCGGTGTTCGCGGTGGCGCTGGCGGTCAGCTGGTGGACGGTGCCGCGGATGAACACGGCGTGGTTCTACCACCGTGACGCCGCGCAGGAGCTGGGCGCGCCCTGGTGGGCCGGCCCGGTCATGGTGCTCGCGCTGTTCGGCTGCTCGCTGCTGCTGACCGCCTGCTTCTTCGCCTGGGTGCCGCGCCGCCACTTCTGGTTCACGGCGCTCGGCGCGGGCACGCTGTACGGCTACCTGCTGCACGGCTTCCTGGTGAAGGCCGGTGACTACCGGGGCTGGTTCGACCACGCCTGGCTGCACCGCCCGCTCGGCGAGATCTTCGTGACCGTCCTCGCGGCGGCGGCGGTGACGCTGCTGTGCACCCGGCCCGTGCGGCGGGTCTTCCGGTTCGCGATGGAGCCGAGGATGGAGTGGGCCTTCAAACGCGACGCGGCGGAGCCGGCCCGGGAGCGCGAGAGGGCCGGCGCGTCCGGGGCGCGGGAGAAGACCGGCGCCGGCGCCTGAGCCGGACGCGCACCGCTCAGACCCTGCCCAGGCCGAGAAGTGCGCGCATCCGCGCGTACTTCCCGGCCAGCCGGGTGCGGGTGGGTTCGTCGAGCACCGCGAGGCGGGCCGGGTCGGCGTTGTGCGCCAGGTCCGCCTCCTTCACCAGCAGCGCGCCCGGGGTGGCGAGGATGCGCGCGGCGTACGCCTCGGGCGGCTCCCCCGCCCGCTTGGTGACCGCGCGCACGATGTCCTTCGTGCGGCTGCTCAGCGCGGCCCGGCGCAGCCACTGCCCGGACAGCACGCCGTCCTCGACGGCGTCGTGCAGCCAGGCCGCCGCGATCTGGTCGGCGTCGCCGCCGCGTTCCCGCACGCCCTCGGCGACGGCCCGCAGATGCTCGGCGTACGGCCGCCCCGCCTTGTCGGTCTGCCCGGCGTGGGCGGCCCGGGCGACGGCCTCCACCTCGGCGAGCGTCAGATACGGAACGTCTCTCCCCCCTCCGGTGTCCCCCGGCGCCGGCCCGCCCTCAGCGGGCCCCCGCCGCGGTCGGGCCCTCGCGGCAGATCAGCAGCAGCGCCCGGTCGTCGTTGACGTCCTTGGCCACCGCCTCGATGAGGTGCCAGGCGGCGCCCTGGAAGCCGCCGGCGACATAGCGGTCGGCCTCGCCGGTGAGGCGGTCGATGCCCTCCACGATGTCGCGGTCGGCGGTCTCCACCAGGCCGTCGGTGAACAGCATCAGCACGTCCCCGGGGCGCAGCGTGCCCTTCACGGGGTCGAACTGGGCCCCGTCGTACACGCCGAGCAGCGGGCCCTCGGCCGCCTTCTCCTCCCAGCGGCCGGTGCCCGCGCTGAGCTGGAGCCCCGGCGGGTGGCCCGCGGAGTACAGCTCGTAGTCGCCGGAGTCGAGGTCCAGGACCAGGTGGATGGAGGTGGCGAAGCCCTCCTCCCAGTCCTGGCGCAGCAGGTAGCCGTTGGCGGCCGGGAGGAAGGCGTGCGGGGGCAGGCTGCCGAGCAGGCCGCCGAAGGCGCCCGACAGCAGCAGGGCGCGCGAACCCGCGTCCATGCCCTTGCCGGAGACGTCCGTGAGGACCACTTCCAGCGTGCGCCCGCCGTTGGTGCGGGCCGCGACCACGAAGTCGCCCGAGAAGGACTGGCCGCCCGCCGGGCGCAGGGCCATCTCCCGGTGCCAGCCCTGCGGCAGCTTCGGCAGCTTGCTCTGCACGCGGATGCGTTCGCGCAGGTCGAACAGCATCGTGCCGCCGCGCCGCCAGGGCACGCCGACCCGGCTGCGGAACTGGGCGAGCAGCAGCCCGAAGAACCCGCAGGCGGCGACCACGAGGACCACGCCCGGGGTGACCCGGGAAGGCCCCTCCGTGTACGGTCCGAGCCGCACCGACTCCACGATCAGCGCCGTGGCCGCCGCCGCGTACAGGCCGAGCAGGCTCGCCGGGCGCAGCAGCAGGCCGCCGACGACGATCGGCAGCACCAGCGCGGCCGGGGAGAACCACACCGAGTTCGCCAGCGTCGCCGCGGCGATCAGCGGGACGGTGAGCAGCAGGCCGGCCAGGGCGACCCAGTCCGAACCGTCGCCGCGAAAGTGGTCGACGGCGGCTCTGCGCATGCCGACGCGGGCCCGGTGCCACTGCTTCCTCCACCGGGCCGTGAACGTCTCGGCTGCCGCTCGCCGCTCTCGTCCTGCTGTCATCAGTTCGGGACCCTATCCATCGGACCGGATCCTTGGCACGGGAGGTCCCACTTGTCCCCCGTCCGAGGGCCGACTTCACAGTGAACTGCACCGGAGGCCGCCGCGCCGCCGCCCCGGGAAAATTCCCTCGCCCGCTCCGGAAGGCCCTGATAGGCATGGCCCATGGCGACTGGACATACGGCCGAACTGCGGGTGTTGCGGCCGGAGGACTGGGACAAGTGGTACGGCAACCTGATCCGCGCGTTCAGCGGGGTCCCCGAACCGGACGAGGAGCGGGAGCTGTGGGACTCCCTGACCGAGCACGACCGTTCCCTGGGCGCGTGGGACGGTGACGAGTGCGTCGGGACGGCGGGGGCGTTCAGCTTCCGGGTCACCGTGCCCGGCGGCGCCTCGGTGCCCGCGGCGGGCGTCACGGGGGTCAGCGTCGCCGCCACGCACCGCCGGCGCGGCATCCTGACCTCGATGATGCGGCGGCAGCTGGACGACGTGCGGTCCTGGGGCGAGCCGCTGGCCGTGCTGACCGCCTCCGAGCCGGAGATCTACGGCCGGTTCGGGTACGGCGCCGCGTCCTTCCAGCTCGGCGCGGAGATCGACACGGGCCGCGTCCGGCTGGCGGTCCCGCCCGGCACCGACGACGTGCGGCTGCGGTACGCGGCGCCCGCGGACGTCCTCGAGGCCTGCGAGGCGGTCTACGCGCACGTGGTGCCGCGGCGCCCGGGGATGCTGGCCCGGCGGCCCGGCTGGGAGCGGCTGGGGCTGCTGGACCCGGAGAGCGCGCGGGAGGGGGCGTCGCCGCTGCAGTGCGTGGTCGCCTCGCGGGACGGCGGGACCACCGGGTTCGCGCGGTTCCGGGTGCGGCTCGGCTGGGGGCCGGCCGGGCACGACGGCACGGTGATCCTGAAGGACCTGTACGCGCTCGACCCGGCGACGGAGGCGGCGCTGTGGCGCTTCCTGTTCGGCATCGACCTGACGACGACGCTGGTGGTGAACGGGCGGCCGGTCGACGAGGCGTGGCAGTACCAGGTGTCCGACATCCGGCGCTGCCGGATGCGGCTGCGGGACCAGGGCCACGTGCGCCTGGTGGACGTGGGGGCCGCGCTGCAGGCGCGGACCTACCAGGCGCCGGTGGACGTGGTGTTCGAGGTGGAGGACGCCTTCTGCCCCTGGAACGCGGGGCGCTGGCGGCTGTCGGGGGACGCCAAGGGGGCGTCCTGCGCACGGACGTCGGACGCGGCGGACCTGGCCCTGTCGGCGCGAGAGCTGGCGGAGGCGTACCTCGGCGGCGTGAGCCTGGCGGCGCTGGGCGCGGCCGGGCGGGTGCGGGAGCTGCGGCAGGGGGCGCTGGCGGAGGCGTCGGTGGGGTTCGCGTCCACGGTGGCGCCCTGGCTGCCGCACGGGTTCTGACACCGGGTCAGGAGGCGGCCCGGGTCAGTCCTTCTGGCAGTCCGGGCACCAGAAGAGGTTGCGGGCGGCGAGACCGGCGGTGCGGATCTCGCCGCCGCAGACGTGGCAGGGCAGGTTCGCCCTGCGGTAGACGTACACCTCGCCGCCGTGGTCGTCGACGCGCGGCGGGCGGCCCATCGCCTCCGGGGTGTGTTCGGGGCGGACGGTGTCGATGCGGTTGTTCCGCACGCCCTCGCGCATCAGCTCGACGAGGTCGGTCCACAGGGCGTCCCACTCGGCGGGGGTGATGTCCCGGCCCGGGCGGTAGGGGTCGATGCGGTGCCGGAAGAGGACCTCCGCGCGGTAGACGTTGCCGACGCCGGCGATCACCTTCTGGTCCATCAGGAGCGCGGCGACGGGCGTGCGGCTGCGGCGGACGCGGGCGTAGGCGGCGTCCGGGTCGGCGTCCGGGCGGAGAGGGTCGGGGCCGAGGCGGGCGTGTATCGCCCGCTTCTCGGCGGGGGTGATCAGCGCGCAGGTGGTGGGGCCGCGCAGGTCCACGTAGGCCGTGTCGCCCGCGAGGCGGAGGCGGACGGTGTCCGCGGGCGGGGGCGCCGGGGGCGTGCCGAAGGCGACCTTGCCGAAGAGGCCGAGGTGGATGTGGACCCAGTCGGTGTGGTCGGGGTCGGGGTCGCGGAAGCCGAGGAAGAGGTGCTTGCCGTGGGCGTCGGCGGTGTGCAGGAGGGTGCGGTCCAGGAGGGCCGCGGCGTCGCCGAACTTGCCCTGGGGGCTGGTGACCCGGGGGGCCGTGCCGGCGAAGGCGGCGGCGTAGTCCTGGGCCAGCCGGTGGATCGTGTGCCCCTCAGGCACGGCGTCTCCTCTTTCCTTCCTCTTCCGCGTGCTTCCGTGCGCTCCCGGGGCTACTGCTGCGGGTGGTGGGGCGGGATCGGGGGGAGGTCGCCGGTGGTCTCGTAGGACGCCAGCATGTCGATGCGGCGGACGTGGCGCTCGTCACCCGAGAACGGGGTGTTCAGGAACGTCTCCACGAACTTCGTCGCCTCGTCCTGCGTGTGCATGCGCGCGCCCACCGCGACCACGTTGGCGTTGTTGTGCTGCCGGCCGAGCGCCGCCGTCTCCTCGCTCCAGGCCAGGGCCGCGCGGACGCCCTTCACCTTGTTCGCGGCGATCTGCTCGCCGTTGCCGGAGCCGCCGATCACGATGCCGAGGGCGTCGGGGTCCGCGGCCGTCCGCTCGGCCGCGCGGAGGCAGAAGGGCGGGTAGTCGTCCTGGGCGTCGTAGAGGTGGGGGCCGCAGTCGACGGGGTCGTGACCAGCCTCCTTCAGCCATTCGACGAGGTGGTTCTTCAGTTCGTAGCCGGCATGGTCCGAGCCGAGGTACACACGCATGGTCCGAGTGTGACACGCCTGTATCCGGGCAGTCGCGCCGGGTGTCGGCCACAGGAGCGTGAGGCACGTTACAGAAGCTCAGGAAAACCTCAAGTAACAATCTGGATTCAAAGGTTCAAGAATCCCTTCACCTCAGATTCACTGGTCCGGCTCGTACGCCGCTCGTACGGGAAACAGCTCCCCCGGCGCAAAGGAAATCCGTTCCATGACTTCGCAGCCGACAACGAAGGTGGCCGGAAACGGTCCTGGAGGCCCCGCACAGACGGGGGCGCCCGGCGGGTCCGGGCTTCAGGCCGGGCTCAAGAACCGCCATCTGTCGATGATCGCCATCGGTGGTGTCATCGGGGCCGGTCTGTTCGTCGGTTCCAGTTCCGGCATCGCCACCGCGGGCCCCGGCATCCTCCTGTCGTACGCCCTCGTCGGCACCCTCGTGGTGCTGGTGATGCGGATGCTCGGCGAGATGTCCGCCGCCCATCCCTCGTCCGGGTCGTTCTCGGCCCACGCCGACCGGGCGCTCGGTCCCTGGGCCGGGTTCACCATCGGCTGGCTGTACTGGTTCTTCTGGGTGGTCGTGCTGGCGGTCGAGGCCACCGCGGGCGCCGTGATCCTCGAAGGGTGGATCCCCGCCGTACCGCAGTGGGGCTGGGCACTGATCGTGATGGTCGTGCTCACCGCCACCAACCTGGTCTCCGTCGGCTCCTACGGCGAGTTCGAGTTCTGGTTCGCGGGGATCAAGGTCGTGGCGATCGCCGCGTTCATCGTCATCGGCGGGCTGGCCGTGTTCGGGGTGCTGCCGGGGGTCGACAGCGAGCAGGCCGGGCTCTCCAACCTCACGGAGCACGGCGGTTTCCTGCCCAACGGGCCCGGCGCCATCCTCACCGGCGTGCTGCTGGTCGTCTTCTCCTTCATGGGCAGCGAGATCGCCACGCTGGCGGCCGGCGAGTCCGAGGACCCGCAGCGGGCCGTGACCAAGTCGACCAACAGCATCATCTGGCGGATCGCCGTCTTCTACCTCGGGTCGATCCTCGTCGTGGTGTCCCTGCTGCCGTGGGACAGCGAGTCGATCACCGAGAAGGGCTCCTACGTCGCCGCCCTGGACTCCCTCGGCATCCCGCACGCCGGCCAGATCATGAACTTCATCGTGCTGACCTCGGTGCTGTCCTGCCTCAACTCCGGGCTGTACACCGCCTCCCGGATGGCCTTCTCGCTCGGTGAGCGCGGGGACGCGCCGAAGGCGTTCGCCCGGACCACCTCGCGCGGTGTGCCGCGGACCGCGATCATCGCCTCGGTGGTGTTCGGTTTCGTCGCCGTCTTCTTCAACTACAAGTTCCCGGACTCCGTCTTCCTCTTCCTGGTCAACTCCAGCGGCGCGGTCGCGCTGTTCGTGTGGCTGGTGATCTGCTTCTCGCAGCTGCGGATGCGGAAGATCATCCAGGCGGAGGCGCCGGAGAAGCTGGTCGTGAGGATGTGGCTGTACCCGTACCTGACCTGGGCCACCGCCGCGCTGATCGTGTTCGTGCTGGGCTACATGCTGACCGACACCGAGCACGACGGGCGGCGGACCATGCTGCTGTCGCTGCTGGTCGCGGCGCTCGTGCTCGGCATCGCCTTCGTCAAGGAGAGGATCCGGGGCGGCCGGGCGGCCGCCGGGACGGCGCCCGCCGCCGACGCCGCTGCCTCCGCCTCCGCCTCCGACGAGGTGCCGACCCGCTGACGCCGGCCGTCCCGGACGGCTTCGAGGGGCCCGCGGTGCACACCGCGGGCCCCTCGCCGTGTTCACCGGGCCCGAGCCCGGGCCGCCGGGGCCTTCGTGCGGGGAGCGGCGAGGAGGCCGGGGCGGTACGACGCGAAAACGCGGAAGAGGCTCGCGCAGGTCGAGTCCAGCTCGGCCCGGCGAACCTCTTCCGCGGCGCCTTCGGCGTCAGCGCTTGTCGACGAACGCCCAGGCGGTGGGCAGCAGGCCCATCGCCAGGGCGGCCTTCAGGGCGTCGCCGACCAGGAACGGGGTCAGGCCGGCCGCGATCGCCGCGGACGCCGACATGCCGGTGGCCAGGGCCAGGTACGGCACGCCGAGGGCGTAGACGACCGCCTCGCCCAGCACCATCGTGCCCGCGGTGCGCCACACCGAGCGGTCGGCGCCGCGGCGGGCCAGGGCGCCCACGACGGTGGCCGCGAGGACCAGGCCGAGGACGTACCCGAAGGAGGGCAGGCCGGCCCCGGAGCCCCCGTCCGCGAACCAGGGCACGCCGGCGACGCCCGCCAGCGCGTACAGCGCGAGGGAGAGGAAGCCGCGGCCCGCGCCGAGGGCCGTGCCGACGAGCAGCGCGGCGAAGGTCTGACCGGTCACCGGCACCGGGGAGCCCGGCACGGGCACCGCGATCTGGGCCGCGAGGCCGGTGAGCGCGGCGCCGCCGAGCACGAGGGCGGCGTCCCGGACTCGGGAGGCGGGGAGGAGGTCGGCGAGGACCTGGCCGGTGCGGGCGGGGACAACGGCGGTACTCATGAAGACTCCGCGAGTGGTCTGGGCAGAAGGGAACACGGTGACGCTATACCGGCGCCCGCGCGGCCAACACCGTCAGCGCCCGACAAAGGCGGGATCGCGACCGTGGTGGGCTCCGTACAAAGACCGCGTGTTACACCCGGCGCGACGTGATGCCGGTCACTGAGGCAGGGACGTTCCGGTCACACCATCGTCCCCGGTCCGGACTGTAGAGTTCCACCAAACAAACCGCACAGCACCCGCGTCACCGGCCGCTCCCCCCGGCGGTGCCGCGTCCGCATGGTGGGCCGTGCCTGCCCCGGCCCCGGCGCACCGCCCAGACTGTGTGGCGTTTTTGCCCCCTCTACGTACGGGACGAGCCGCTCCATGCCCAGTAGCACCGTCGGAACGCCGCCTCAGGCGGACGACACCTCCCTCTCCCACGGCCTCAAGCAGCGTCACCTGTCGATGATCGCCCTTGGCGGCGTGATCGGCGCGGGCCTGTTCGTCGGGTCCGGCGCGGGCATCGCCGCCGCCGGGCCGTCGATCGTCCTCGCCTACGCCCTCTCCGGCTTCCTCGTGATGCTGGTGATGCGGATGCTGGGCGAGATGTCGGCCGCGTATCCCTCGTCGGGCTCGTTCTCCGCGCACGCGGAGCGGGCGATCGGGCCGTGGGCCGGTTTCACCGCGGGCTGGTCGTTCTGGGTGCTGCTGTGCACGGCCGTCGGGCTGGAGGGCATCGGCGCCGCCAAGATCGTCAGCGGCTGGCTGCCGGGGACGCCCGAGTGGGCGTGGGTGGCCCTGTTCATGGTGGTGTTCTGCGGCACCAACCTGGCCGCCGTGAAGAACTTCGGCGAGTTCGAGTTCTGGTTCGCCGCGCTCAAGGTCGGCGCGATCACGCTGTTCCTGGTGCTCGGCGTGCTGGCGATCGCCGGCCTGCTGCCCGGCACGGACTCCCCGGGCGCCGCGCACCTCACCGACTTCCTGCCGAACGGCGGCGAGGGCCTGGTCGTCGGCCTGCTCGCGTCGGTCTTCGCCTACGGCGGCCTGGAGACGGTCACCATCGCCGCCGCCGAGTCCGAGGACCCGGTCAAGGGCGTGGCCGGCGCCGTCCGCACGGCGATGTGGCGGATCGCGCTGTTCTACATCGGCTCGATGGCGGTGATCGTCACCCTGGTCCCCTGGGACTCCGCGGCGGTGGTCGAGAAGGGCCCGTACGTCGCTGCCCTCGGCGAGCTCGGCATCCCGGGCGCCGGGCAGCTGATGAACGTCGTCGTGCTGGTCGCCCTGCTGTCCGCCATGAACGCCAACATCTACGGCGCCTCCCGCATCGCCTACTCGCTGGTGGAGCGCGGGCAGGGGCCGAGGGCGCTGGGCCGGGTGTCGGGCGGGGTGCCGCGGATCGCGGTGCTGGCCTCCTCGGTCTTCGGCTTCCTGTGCGTGCTGCTGAGCTACTGGCGGCCGAACGACGTCTTCTCCTGGCTGCTGAACATGATCGGCGCGGTGATCCTGGTCGTCTGGATCCTCATCGCCGTCTCGCAGCTGCGGCTGCGCCGCCGCCTGGAGCGGGAGGCACCGGAGAAGCTGGCCGTGCGGATGTGGGCGTTCCCGTGGCTGACGTGGGTCGCGCTGGCCGGCATGGCGGCGGTCTTCGTCCTGATGGCCCGGGAGCCGGGTACCCGGGTGCAGCTGTACTCGACGGGCGGCATGACCCTGTTCCTGGCGGCCGTCGGCTACGCCTGGCAGCGGGCGCGCGCCCGCGGCTAGCCGCACCGGCCCGCGGCAGCCGACGAGGGCCCTCGCACGGAGGACGGTTCCGTGCGGGGGCCCTCTCGCGTTCCCGGCCGCCCGCCCCTACCCTCTTGCTGCTAGTGTGCACTTGCAAGTCTCTTGCAATAAGAGGTCGGAGGGGATCCGCCATGCCCGTCTACACGCTTCCTGAACTGCCGTACGACTACTCCGCGCTCGCTCCCGTGATCAGCCCCGAGATCATCGAGCTGCACCACGACAAGCACCACGCGGCCTATGTGAAGGGCGCCAACGACACACTGGAACAGCTCGCCGAGGCGCGGGAGAAGGAGCAGTGGGGTTCGGTCAACGGCCTGGAGAAGAACCTGGCCTTCCACCTCTCCGGCCACATCCTGCACTCGATCTACTGGCAGAACATGACCGGCCCGAAGGACGGCGGCGGCGAACCGCTGGCCGCCGACGGCGTGGGCGAGCTCGCGGACGCCCTCACCGAGTCCTTCGGTTCCTTCGCGCACTTCAAGGCCCAGTTGTCCAAGGCCGCCGCGACCACCCAGGGCTCGGGCTGGGGCGTGCTGGCGTACGAGCCGCTGAGCGGGCGGCTGATCGTCGAACAGGTCTACGACCACCAGGGCAACGTCGGCCAGGGATCGACGCCGATCCTGGTCTTCGACGCCTGGGAGCACGCCTTCTACCTGCAGTACCGCAACCAGAAGGCGGACTTCGTCGAGGCCATGTGGCAGGTGGTCGACTGGCAGGACGTGGCGCGGCGCCACGCGGCCGCGAAGTCCCGCGCCGACGTGCTGCTGCTCGCGCCCTGACGGCGCGCCGTGGAGCGTCCCGCCTCGTGATCGTCTTCTCACCCTTCACGCGGGCGGGCGGAACGGAGGAAGCCCCTGCGAGAACAGGACTCGCGGGGGCTTCCCCGCGCCCCGGGCCGCGGGACCGCTCAGGCCGGGCCCCGGCCCGGCGGCCGGTGCCGCGGCGCGGCCCCTTCGCACGGCACGTTGAGCGAGAGCAGGGCGGCGGAGGTGCGCCCGTCCCACCGCACCTCGCTCACCGCCGCGTTGCGCAGCCGCGGGAAGACCCGGCGGTACTCGCTCAGCGGAATGGCCAGCAGCCGGCACAGGACCAGCCGGAACAGGGTGTTGTGGGCGACCACCAGGACCCGCCCCCCGGGGTGGGCGGCGGTGATGCGGCGCAGCGCGGCGGCGCCCCGGTCGGCCGCGGCGCGCGGATCCTCCGCGCCGGGGAAGGGCCGGGCCGCCGGGTCGGCGCGGAAGGCGGCGGCGCGCTCGGGGTCCTCGGCGGCGAACTCGGCGAGCGTACGGCCCTCCACCACGCCGAAGTCGCACTCCCTGAGGTCCGGCTCGCGGTGCGGGGTCAGGCCGAGGGCGCGGCAGGCGGGCTCGGCGGTGGCCACGGCCCGGGACAGCGGGGAGGTCCACACGGCGTCGACGGGGTGGGCGGCGGCCCACCGGCCGAGCGCCTCGGCCTGCGCGCGCCCGGTGTCGGTGAGGGCGACGTCGCTGGTCCCGGCGTACCGGTTCTCGGCGTGCCAGACGGTCTGCCCGTGCCGGGCGAGCAACAAGGTGGTGGTCATCGGTCCGCGGTGTCCTGGTCCAGGCGGTGGAGTGCGTGGGCCGCGACCGGATCGGGCAGCCAGCCGCGGGCCCGCAGGGCGTCGACGAGGCGAGCGTACGGCCCGGCGTAACGGGCCGTACGGGCGGGGCGGGGGCGGACGACGGTGCGGACGCGGACCATGCCGTCGGCCGCGTCGGGGAGCGTGGGCGCGGCGCCGGTGCCGTAGGCGGCCAGCGCCGCCATGCCCAGGGCCGGTTCGGGCTGTTCGGGGATGTGGGCCGGGCGGCCCAGGATGTCGGCGCGGAGCTGGTTCCAGTACGCGCTGCGCACGGCGCCCCCGGTGAAGGCGAGCGGCCCGTCCAGCGGGGCGCCCAGGTGGTGCAGGTAGTCCAGGCAGAGCCGTTCGGCGAGGCCGACGCCCTGGAGCAGCGCCGCCCACAGGTCGGCGTCCCCGGCGGGCTCGCCCAGCAGCAGGGCGGTGGCGTCCGGCGCCCGGAACGGGAACCGCTCCCCCGGCGACACCAGCGGGTAGGCGACCGCGCCGGACGGCTCGTGGGCGGCGGCCCGCGCGTCCATGGCGGCGGGATCGGCCCCGGGGAAACGCGCGGTGAGCGCCCCGGCGCCCACGCTGGACGCCCCGCCGGGCAGCCAGCTCCCGTCCGGGGCGCGGTGGTTGTAGACGACGCCGGCGGGGTCGCGGACGGGCTCCGGGGCGGCGCCCTTGAGGACCAGGGTCGTGCCGAGCACCGAGTTCCAGGCCCCGGGCCGCAGGGCTCCGGAGGCGATCTGGGCCGCACAGCCGTCGGTCATGCCGGCAATCACCGGGGTTCCGGCGGGGATGCCGGTGGCGTCGGCGGCGGCCCGGCAGACCCCGCCGAGGCGGGTGCCGGGGCGGACCACGTCGGGCAGCGCGCCCTCGGGCAGCGGCAGCTTCTCGGGCCAGGCGTCCCGCTCCACGTCGTAGGCGGTCTTGAGGGCGTGGCTGGAGTCGGCCGGCACCGGGCGGCCGACCAGCCGGGCGGTGATCACGTCGGGCTGGTGGGCGACCCGCCCGGGGCCGTACGCCTCGGCGAGCCACACCGCCTTCGGCAACGCCCAGGTGTCCTGCACCGCCAGCCCCGCCGCCCGCGCCCGCGCCGCCGCGCCGGCCGCCCGCCCGTCGTCGTACATCAGGGCCGGGCTCACCGGCCGCCCCGCCCCGTCCGTCAGCAGCACCGTCCCGGACGTCCCGCACACCGCGAGCCCGGCGATCCGCACCCCGGTCAGCCCGGCCAGCGCGGCCCGGGACGCCGTGCACACCCCTTCCCACCACCGCCGCGGGTCCTGCTCGTGCCGCCGGCCCGCCCGCCGCCCGGCCAGCGGGGCGGCGCCGCGGCCGAGGACCGCGCCGCCGGCGGTGACGGCCAGCACGCGGACGCCCTGCGTGCCCAGGTCGATGCCCAGCCACGCCTCGCCGTCCTCCGCCATCCGGACCTCCCGCACGTCACGTCCCGGCCCGCGCACCGCGCGCCGCCCTTCGATACTGGCCCGGATTTCCCACGCGTGCGAGGGATTGACGCCCAACGTCCGCTGTTCCACGCTCGGTTGGCGAGCCGGCCCGCCGGGCCGCCCGGTCCGGCCCGAGGCGGGCGGGCCGCGCGGTCCCCGGTCCCGGGTCCGGCCCGCGGCGGGCGCGGTCCGCGGTCCGGGCCCGCCCCGTCCCCGACGCCGAGACGAAGGGCTCCCCGCATGACCGATGCCGTACGCGTGGTGGCCGCCGGCGACCACTTCGTCCTGCCGTCGCTGATCACCCGCGCGGTCGGCGACGAACTGCGCGGGCAGCCGCACGAGGTGCGGGAGCTGACCCTCGGCTGGCCCCTCGAACCCTTCGGCCCGGTGGCCGAGGTGGAGGAGGCCTGCGACGCCGAGGACGAGCTGATCGAGGCGCTGGCCGGCGCCCAGGTGCTGGTCACCCAGATGGGCCCGGTCACCGGGCGGGTCCTGGCGGCCCGCCCCGGCCTGCGCCTGGTCGCGGTCTGCCGGGGCGGCCCGGTCAACGTCAACCTGGACGCGGCCCGGGCCCGTGGCGTGCGGGTGTGCTTCGCGCCCGGCCGCAACGCCGCCGCCACCGCCGAGTTCACCGTGGGCCTGCTGCTGGCCGCCCTGCGCCGCATCCCCCGGGCCCACGACCTCCTCGCGCGGCGGGGCAGCTGGGAGGGCGCGGCGTACTACACGTACGAGCACGGCGGCCTGGAGCTGGAGGACCTGCCGGTCGGGCTGATCGGCTACGGGGCGGTCGGCAGCCGGGTGGCGCGGGTGCTGTGCGCGTTCGGGGCGCGGGTGATGGTGTACGACCCGTACATCCGCGGCGAGATCCACGGACTGCGGGTCGCCTCCCTGGACGACCTGCTGCGCCGCTCCCGGGTGATCACCCTGCACGCCCGCCTCACCGCCGGGACCCGCGGCCTGATCGGCGCGCGCGAGCTGGCGCTGCTGCCGCACGGCGCGGTGGTGGTGAACGCGGCGCGCGGCCCGCTGCTCGACGAGGACGCGCTGTGCGACGCGCTGGAGAGCGGGCGGCTGTCGGCGGCGGCGCTCGACACGTACGCGCGGGAGCCGCTGCCGCCGGAGTCGCGGCTGCGGGCGCTCGCCGACCGGGTGGTGCTCACCCCCCACCTGGGGGGTGCTTCGCGCGCGGTGGCGGAGAAGGCGGCGCGGATCGCCGCGGCGGAGGTCGGGCGCTGGGCGCGCGGGGAGCCGCCGGCGCACTGCCTGACCTGACGGGACCCGAGGAGGTCGGCATGTACGTCGGTATCGATGTGGGCACGTCCCTGGTGAAGGCCGCCGCGTTCGACGCCGCGGGCCGGCAGCGGGCCGTGGCGGCCCGCCGGGTGGGTCTGGCGCTGCACGGCGGGATCGTCGAGCAGGACATGGAGGAGGTGTACGCGGCGGTCGTCGCCGTCCTGGCGGAGCTGACCGCGCGGGTGCCGGAGCCGGTGGAGCTGGCCGGGCTGACCGGGCAGGGCGACGGGGTGTGGCTGGTGGACGCCGAGGGCCGCCCGGTGCGGCCGGCGGCGTCCTGGATGGACGGGCGGGCGCACGCGCTGCTCGGCCGGTGGCTGGCGGACGGCACCTTCGAGGCGGTGTTCCGGCGCACCGGCAGTGCCATGTTCCCGGGCTGCCCGGGCCCGCTGCTGGCCTGGCTCGACCGGCACGAGCCGGCCTCCCTGGACGCGGCGGCCGCCGCCGTGTACTGCAAGGACATGGTGTTCCGGCGGCTGACCGGGGCGCCGGCGGCGACGGACGTGTCGGACGCGTCGATGCCGTTCCTCGACCCGCGCACCCGGGCCTACGACGACCGGGTGGTGGAGCTGCTGGGCCTGGCCCACCGCCGCGGGCTGCTCGCCCCGGTCAGCGACCCGATCGCGACGGCCGGGGCGCGCGGCGAGGGCCTGCCGCCCGGCACCCGGATCGCGAACGGCCCGTACGACCTGCCGGCCTGCGCGCTCGGCGCCGGGGTGACGGAGCCGGGCGACGGCCTGCTGATCGTCGGCACCTGTCTGGCCGCCCTGGTCGCCACGGCCGGGCTGGACCTGGACGGTGAACCGGCCGGCCTGCACATCTCCACCGACCGGCCCGGCCACTGGCTGCGCGCCATGCCGGCGATGGTGGGCACGGCCGCCCTGGACTGGGTGCTGGGGACGACGGGCGTGGCCCACGAGGAGGTCGACGGGCTGCTGGCGGGCACCCCGCCGGGCGCGCACGGGGTGCGGGTGCTGCCGTACTTCGCCCCGTCGGGCGAGCGGGCCCCGTTCGTCGAGCCGCGGCTGCGCGCCGAGCTGACCGGTGTCTCGCTGGAGTCGACCAGGGGCGACCTGGTCCGCGCGACCTGCGAGGGCATCGGCTACGCGGCCCGGCACTGCCTGGACGCGGCGGGCCTGACGGGCTCGCTCGCGGTGTGCGGGGGCGGCACCCGCAGCCCCGCCTGGACGCGGCTGCTCGCCGACGTGCTGGGGCGGCCCCTGAGGGTCGTCGAGGGCGAGGTGGGCGCGCGGGGCGCGGTGCTCGCGGCGGCCGAGCGGTACGGGGTGGCGCTGGACGTGGCCGCGTGGACGGAGCCGACGGCGGTGGTCGAGCCGGACCCGGACCGGGCCGCGTACTACACCGAGGGCTACGCGGAGCACCTGGCCCGCCTCGGCGCGGCGCGGGAGCGGGCCGCGCGGGCGGGCTCGCCGGCGGCGCCGCGCCCGGTGCCGGGCGCGGGCGCGACGCCGCCGAAGGTCCTCCGGCCGGAGCGGTCTACAGGTTGCTGAAGTCCGGGCCCTTGGTGCGGGTGCGCTTGATCTCGTAGAAGCCGGGGACCGAGGCCACGGCGAGGGTGCCGTCCCACAGGCGGGCCGCCTCCTCGCCCTTGGGGGCCGGGGTGACGACCGGGCCGAAGAAGGCGATCTCCTCGCCGTCGGGGCCGGGGACGGCGATGACCGGGGTGCCGACCTCCTGGCCGACCTTGTCGATGCCCGCCTTGTGGGAGGCGCGCAGCTGGGCGTCGAACTCGAAGTCCTCCTGGTCGGCGTAGTCGATGAGGTCGGCGGGCAGTCCGGCCTCGTCCAGGGCGGCGGCGATGGCCTCGCGGGTCGCGCCCTCGCCCCGGTTGTGGAAGCGGGTGCCGAGCGCGGTGTAGAGCGGGCCGAGGACCTCGGCGCCGTGCTTCTGCCAGGCCGCGGTCACCACGCGCACCGGCTGCCAGGCCGTGGTGGCGAGCATCTCCCGGTACTCCTCGGGCAGCTCGTCCAGCTTGTCCTCGTTGAGCACGGCCAGGCTCATGATGTGCCAGCGCACCTCGATGTCGCGGACCTTCTCCACCTCCAGGACCCACCGGGACGTCATCCAGGCCCAGGGGCACAGCGGGTCGAACCAGAAGTCGACGGGGGTCCTGCCGGGCGCGGGGGTGGTCTCGGACATGCTTCTCCTAGGGACGCAGGGGTCTTCGAACGGGCAACACCGATCGCCGCCCGGCGCATTCCCGCTGCTGCCGCTCGGGGGCGCATGGCAGGATCGGTGCTGTTCAGCCCTTCTACGGCAGCTGTTCAGCCCTGTCCACGACCTACGAGGGAGTGCCGCCCGTGCCCGGTGAGAACCTGACCCGCGACGAAGCCCGGGAGCGGGCCGCCCTGCTGTCCGTCGACGGGTACGAGGTGTCCCTCGACGTGCGCTCCGCGGTCGGCGGCGAGGGGGACGGGCCGCTCACCTTCCGCTCGGTGACCACGATCCGCTTCCGCTGCGCCGAGCCCGGCGCGTCGACCTTCGCCGACCTCGTCGCGCCGAGCGTGACCTCCCTCACCCTCAACGGGCGGGACCTGGACCCCGGCCAGGTCTTCGACGGCTCCCGGATCCTGCTGGAGGACCTCGCCGCCGACAACGAGCTGACCGTCGACGCCCAGTGCGCCTACTCCCGCACCGGTGAGGGCCTGCACCGCTTCGTCGACCCCGAGGACGGCGAGGTGTACCTGTACACCCAGTACGAGCCGGCCGACGCCCGGCGCGTCTTCGCGAACTTCGAGCAGCCCGACCTGAAGGCCCCGTTCCGCTTCGAGGTGCGGGCGCCGGAGGGGTGGACGGTGTGGAGCAACGGGGCGGGGGAACGCGCCGACGGGGTGTGGCGGTTCGCGGAGACCAAGCCGATCTCGACGTACATCACCTGCGTGGTGGCCGGCCCGTACCACTACGTCACGGACACCTACACGCGCGCCCTCGACGACGGGACGACGCTGCGGATCCCCCTCGGCGCGATGTGCCGCAAGGGGCTGGCCCCGCACTTCGACGCCGACGACGTGTTCCGGGTGACCAAGCAGGGCCTGGACTTCTTCCACGACCACTTCGACTACCCGTACCCGTTCGGGAAGTACGACCAGGCGTTCGTGCCCGAGTACAACCTGGGCGCGATGGAGAACCCGGGGCTGGTGACCTTCCGGGAGGAGTACATCTTCCGCGGGAAGGTGACCCGGGCGTCGTACGAGGGCCGCGCCACCGTGATCCTGCACGAGATGGCCCACATGTGGTTCGGCGACCTGGTCACCATGGAGTGGTGGGACGACCTGTGGCTGAAGGAGTCCTTCGCCGACTTCATGGGCACCTTCTCGCTGGTCGGCGCGACCCGCTTCACCGACGGCTGGATCACCTTCGCCAACCGCCGCAAGGCGTGGGCCTACCGGGCCGACCAGCTGCCGTCCACCCACCCGATCACCGCGGACATCCGCGACCTGCAGGACGCCAAGCTGAACTTCGACGGCATCACCTACGCCAAGGGCGCCTCCGTCCTGAAGCAGCTGGTGGCCTACGTCGGCCAGGACGCGTTCCTGGAGGGCGCCCGGCGCTACTTCAAGCGGCACGCCTACGGCAACACCCGCCTCGGCGACCTGCTGTCGGTGCTGGAGGAGACCAGCGGGCGGGACGTGCGGGCCTGGGCGCGTTCCTGGCTCCAGACGGCCGGGGTCAACTCGCTCACCCCGCAGGTGCTGCTGGACGCCGAGGGCCGGGTCGAGGAGCTGGCGGTGGTGCAGGAGGCCCCCGAGTCGCACCCCGAGCTGCGTCCGCACCGGGTGGCGGTGGGCCTGTACCGGCGGGGTGACACGGGCGCGCTGGAGCGGTACGCGCGGGCCGAGGCGGACGTCGAGGGGCCGCGCACGGTGGTGGCGGAGCTGGCCGGCGCCGAGGCGCCGGAGCTGGTGCTGGTCAACGACGACGACCTGACGTACTGCAAGACCCGCCTCGACGCGACCTCGCTGGAGACGCTGCGGGCGGCGCTGGGCGGCCTCACCGACCCCCTCGCCCGCGCCCTGTGCTGGTCCGCGCTGTGGAACATGACCCGGGACGCGCTGCTGCCGGCCCGGGACTTCGTGGACCTGGTGCTGCGGTTCGCGGGGCGCGAGTCCGACATCGGCGTCCTGCAGATGCTGCACGCCTGGGCGGACTCGGCGCTCGTGCACTACGCGGCGCCCGAGTGGCGCGGGACCGGCGGGCGGCTGCTGGCCGAGGGCGCGCTGCGCGAGCTGCGGGCCGCCGCCCCGGGCAGCGAGCAGCAGCTCGCCTGGGCCCGCTTCGTCGCGGCGACGGCCTCCGGCGAGGCGGAGCTGCGGCTGCTGCGGGGACTGCTGGACGGCACGGAGAGGATCGACGGGCTGGAGGTGGACCAGGAGCTGCGCTGGGCGTTCCTGGAGCCGCTCGCCGCGCACGGCGCCGCCGACGAGGCCGTGCTCGCCGCCGAGCTCGCCCGCGACGACACCGCGTCCGGCAAGCGCCACCAGGTCCGCTGCCTGGCCGCCCGCCCGTCGGCGGCGGTGAAGGCGCAGGCCTGGGCACAGGTGGTGGAGTCGGACGCGCTGTCCAACGCCCTGGTCGGCGCGACGATCGCGGGCTTCGCCCAGCCCTCGCAGCGGGAGCTGCTGGCGCCGTACGCGCAGAAGTACTTCGCGGCGATCGAGCGGGTGTGGAACGAGCGGTCGATCCAGATCGGGATGGACGTGGTCCAGGGCCTGTTCCCCTCGCTGCAGGCCTCCCGGGAGACGCTCGACGCGACGGACGCCTGGCTGTCCGCGCACGAGCAGGCCGCCCCCGCGCTGCGCCGCCTGGTGCTGGAGGCGCGGGACGACCTGGCCCGGGCGCTGCGCGCACAGGCGTGCGACGCGGCGGCGCGGTCCCGCTGACCCGCGGACGCTCCGGCCCGCGCCCCAGCGGTCCGCGATCGTTACGGAATCCGCGCGGGACGAGCCGTAACCCCTGGCCCGTCCCGCGCCGGACCAGGGGTTTCCGGCATGCGAACACCTGTCCTTCCGGGAGGCCCTGTCCGTATTCGTCGACGGGCTCGTAACAGCGGTTACCGGACGGATCGGGCGCGGGAAACCCCGAGGCATGAACCACGACACCCCGCTCTCCCCCCGCCCCCTGCGCCCGCTGTCCGACGACCCGCGTCGCGTCATGACGCTCGCCCGGCTGCGGGCGCACGGTGTCCCGGCCGCCGAGGCGAACGCGCGGTGCCGCCCCGGCGGCCCCTGGCAGCGGCTCCTGCCGGGCGTCGTCCTGCTCCACCCCGGCCCGCCGACCGGCGAGGAGCGGCTGCAGGCGGTGCTGCTGTACGCGGCGCGGGACCGGGCCGCCGCGGTCCCCGCCCAGCCCGGCGCGGACGAGGCGGCGCCCGCCCGGCCGGAGGCGGTGATCACCGGCCTGGCCGCGCTGGCCCTGCACGGCTTCGCCTCCGCTCCCCCGCTGCCGTCGCTGGACGCCGTCGACGTCCTGGTGCCCCCCGTGCGCCGGCTGCGCTCGACGGGCTGCGCGCGGATCGCGCGCACGGCCGACCTGCCCGTCCCCGAGCAGATCTCGGGCCTGCCGGTGGCGCCGGTCCCGCGGGCCCTGGCCGACGCGGTGGCGGGGCTTCAGGACGCGGACGTGGTGCACCGGCTGCTGGCGGAGGCGGTGCGCGGCGGGCACTGCGAACCGGCGGCCGTGGTCCGGGAGCTGAACCGGGCGCGGCTGCTGAGCCGGCCGCACGTGGTGGACGCGGTGGACTCCCTGCTGGCCGAGGGCCGGGCGCTCGCGGAGGACCGCCTGTACCGGATGGTGCGCGAGTACGGCCTGCCGGACCCGGTGTGGAACGTCGACCTGCGCCTGCCCGACGGCCCGCACCTCGGCGGTCTGGACGCCTACTGGCCGCGGCAGGCGGTGGCGGTGGACCTCGACACGCGCACGCACCGGCAGGAGGGCGACGCGCTGTGGTCGGAGCACACGCGCAAGCGCGAGCGCCTGGAGCGGCTGGGGATCACGGTCGTCCACGTCACGCCGCGCAAGCTCCGGGACTCCCTGGAGCAGCAGGCCGTGGTGGTCCGTACGGCGCTGATGGCGTCGGGCGACCGGGAGCCGGCCGCGTACGTCGTGGTGCTGCCCCGGTAGCGCCGGGCCGGCCTCGGGAGGGGGAGGGGCCGCCGGGTCGTCCGGCGGCCGGCCTCGGCACGACCGGGTGGTCAGCCCTTCCTCAGGACCAGCTCGGTGTTGCGGTCGCCCGGGTCGCCGGCCAGGTCGGTGCGTGCCCCGGGGGCGTTCAGGGACAGCTCGCGGTAGAGGGCCGCGAGGCCGGTCTGGGAGAGGTCGGAGAAGTCCGTGCGGTGCGGGGCCGAGGACTCCACGAGCGTGGTGAAGACCGACAGGGTGCCGTCCTTGTTGTCGGTCAGCTCGATGACGCGGGCGAGCTGCGGGTGGTCGACGTGGGAGGCGGTGGAGATCTCCCAGAAGGAGCGGCCGTCGGGGCGGGCGTGCGGGGTGACGGCGTTGCGGTGGATGTGGCCGTTCACCCAGGCGAGCACGTTGCGGTGGCTGCCGAGGACGTTCAGCACGTCCTGTCCGGTGCGGCGGGCCTCGTCCGGGCGGGCCGGGTCGGGGCGGGTGTTGGTCATCGTCCTGCTGGTGTGGTGGCTGAAGACGACGGCGTGGGCGTCCTCGTTCTGCCGCAGGGTGCGGTCCAGCCAGCGCAGCTGGGCGTCGCCGACGGAGCCGTTGTAGTGGCCGCCGGGGTCGGTGGTGTCCAGGCTGATGCCGATCACGTCGTCGGCGATGCGGAAGGCGTAGTACTGGGTGCCCGCGTCGACGTTGGCGGTGGAGTAGCCGTGGCCGACCGGGCCGGGGCCGGTGTAGGCGGGGTCGAGGTGGGCCTCCAGGTACTCGGCGGGGGTGAAGGGGGCGCGCCGCTCGTCCGGGGTGACGCCGCGCATGGCGCGGGCGTGGGCCTCGAGGAAGTCGCGGTAGAGGGCGCCCTTGGGGTCCCGGTCGTTCTTGAGGGCGTCCTGGAGCTTCCTGGCCTCGGCGGCGGACAGGCTCATCAGTTTCCGGCCGCCGACGGCGAGCTCGGTGAGGCGGGAGTCGCCGTGCGAGGCGTAGCAGCCCAGCGGCATGGCGTCGTGGTTGCCGACGGTGGAGTACCAGGGCAGGTTGAGGCCGGGACTGCGCACCTCGCGGATCGCGGCGTCGAGGAAGCCGTCGAGCCGCGGGAAGCCGAGCTGCTTGTCGGCGTCGCGGACGGCCGCGCCGGGCTGCCAGTACAGCTTCAGGCCGCTGTTCTGCACGCCCTCGTACTGCCGCGGGTCGCCGGTGTTGGGGGTGATCCGGCCGCCGCTCATGACCGTCAGGAACCACTCCAGCTCGGAGCGCGCGTTGTTGTCCGTGTTGTCGCCGGTGGTCATGGCGAAGTGCAGCGGGGCGCCGGTGACGGGGGCGCCCCGCAGCGCGTTGATCCGCTCCACCAGCGCGATCGCGCCGTGCACGGTCAGCGCCTCCTGCGGCCGCCAGGCGTGCACGTCGGTGGAGCGCAGGTACTCCAGCCGCAGCGGGTGCTGGACGTCGATCAGGTGCAGGTCGGTGAGCTGGACGAACGCGGCGAGCGCGGTACGGCGGTCGGCGCGGCCGGCGCGGGGCGCCGCCAGGTCGTCGCGCACCACGCGCGGCCAGCCGGCGCCGGTGCCGAGCCGGCGGTAGCCGGTGCGCCCGCGCGGGGCGGCGACGGCGGCGAGGGTGGTGCCCTGGGTGTACGGGGCGAGCGGCGCGGCCGGCGCCAGGCGGGAGGAGGCGGTCGCGGCCTCGCCGGAGCCGGCCCCGGCCGCCGTGGCGGCGCCGGTGGCGGCCCGGCTGTCGCTGGGGCGCAGCGCGTAGCCGGCTCCCGCGGAGAGGGCGACCGCGCCGGTGGCGGCGAGGACGGATCGGCGGTGGACCCCGAGAGCGGAGCCGGCGGCGGAACGTGTGCGCGACATGCGCTTCTCTCCCCGAGTGCGGACGCGTCGGCAGTGGTCGCGGGGGCTCGCTGCCGCGAACGTCCCGCTCCCACTGGATCGTTGGCACCGGGGGTGACCCGTGCGTGAACGCGGCGGCAACGCGCAGCGCCGATCACCGTACGTGGATCTCGGGCCACCCCGCGCGTTCCGGGACGCTCGCCGGTCCGCCCGGGAGCGGTCACGCCGTGTTCATCTTTCCGGGTAAGGGGGCTGGTTCCCGCCGGGTTCCGTCCCGGCCCGCCCGGGCGCCGGGCGCTCGCGCCACAGCCGCAGGCCGGTGTCGACGAGCGGGACCCGGGTGAGGGCGGGCACCTCCTCCAGGGGGTGCCAGGCGGCCATGTCGGTGGATCCGCCGATCTCGTGGCGGAGTTCCCCGCCGGTGACCCGGACCTCGTACAGGAGGCGTACGCCGTGGTGGTCGACGGCCCGGCCGAAGCGGCGGGGCAGGAGGCGGCGGGAGGAGTCCACGCCGAGCAGGGCGGTGACCTCGACGCGGTACCCGGTCTCCTCCGCCACCTCGCGCACCACGGTGTCGTACGGATCCTCGCCGTGCTCCATCCCGCCGCCCGGCAGGACCCACTCCGGTGTGCCGTCGTCGGCCGGGGAGCGGGCGAGCAGCAGCTGTCCTCCGCGGACGCACAGGGCGTAGGCCGCCACCCTCAAACTCCTTCGCACACGGGGACGTTACCCCTCCGGGTCGGGATTGGCAGGCGAGTATTCGGGCGCGGACCAGCGCAGCGGCACCGCCGACGGGGTCTCGACGGCCTCCGTCACCGTGAAGCGGACCCGGCGCTCCCCGCCGGGGGCGAACTCCGTGCGGGCCTCGCCGGTGAGCTGGAGGACGGCGCCCGTCGTCCAGTCCAGGAAGAGCAGGCCGGCGCGCGGGTCGGCCGCGAGGTTGCCGAGGGTGAGGAACATGGCGTTGCCCGGGTAGTCCCGCCAGCTCAGCTCGCGGGGCGAGGCGGCGCGGACGAAGCCGGGGTTGCCGCCGCGATGGCTGACGTCGGCGCCGTGGCCGTGGACGGTGGCCACGAAGAAGGTGTCGGCCGCTTCGACGAACTCCCGCTGGGCTGGGGTCAGTTCCCCGGTCCGGCGCCGCGGTCCGGGGGTGCGGGCGACCGTCTCGTACGACCGCCGCCGCTGGAGGTGCTTGGGGCAGTTGGAGAACACCTGGCCGGCCTCGACGGTGAAGCCGCGGGCGGTGGGCCGCAGCCGGCCGTTGAGGCGCATCCGGCGCCGGGTGCGCGGGTCGAGGGCGAGGGTGCCGACGTGGGTCCCCTCGGTGGCCAGGGCCGCCGCGAGGGGATCGGCGGGCTCCACGCCCGCGGCGACCGACAGCCGCCGCGGGCCCGTGGCGCGGGCGAAACCGGGGGCGCCGGTGAGCGGGGAGGCCCACACCCGGCCCGTGGCCGGGTCGGCGGCGCCGAGCACCAGCAGCGGCTGGAGTTCCAGGAAGGCGGCGGCGACGGGCCTGATGGCCTGTCCGATCGAGCGGCCCACGTGATCGGCGAGATCGCGGACCCCGACGCGGTCCTGCACCGCACGCGAGCCGGCGTGGTAGACGCCCATCTCTAGAAGAACCCGCAGGCCGGGGCGGTCCGGCTCGGCGCCGGGGCGCCCTCGGCGCCGCTCGGCACGGAGATCTCCAGCCGGATGCCGTCCGGGTCGTGGAAGAAGATCCCGCCGGAGGCCGCGCCCTCGTGGTGGGCGACCACGCCCTCGTACGCGAAGTCCGCGCCCCACGCGCGCAGCGCCCGCTCGTACTCCTCGACCCGCTCGACGGAGTCCGCCTCGAGGGCGAGGTGGTGCAGTCCGGCCCGCCCGCCGTCGTACGGCCGCTCCGCCTGCTGCCAGAGCGTGAGGACCAGGCTCTCGCCGTCCCCGAGGAAGGCGTACCGCCTGCCCTCCTCCTCGCCCTCGCCGATCGGGGCGAAGCCGAGGACGTCCCGGTAGAAGGCGAGCGAGCGGTCGAGGTCGGTGACGTTCAGGCCGATGTGGCCGGTGCGCAAGGTCATGGCTGCTCCTTCGGTCGGTCTAACCGTTGTTCATGAGATTAGGGGTTAGAAACGAACGGAGTCAACCGGTCACGTACGCTTGAGTGGTTAGCACGGAAGGGAGCCGTCACATGTCCGCCGCCCGCGACCCGCGTCCGCTCACCGGCGAGCCGCTCGCGCTCGACCTGCTCAACACGCGGTGGGTGCGGGAGGGCGCCGTGCAGGACCTGCTCACCGGCACCGACGGGCTGGCGGTGTGGCTCGGCGCCAACGGGCTCGACGGCCGGTTCGCCGCCGACGCGGCGACGCTGCGGCATCTGCTCCGGGCGCGGGACGCCCTGCGGGCGGCCGTGGACGGCCCCCCGGCCGAAGGGGCCGCGGGCGTCGACGCCGTGCTCGCGCACGGGCGGATCCGGGCCACCCTCACCGCCGACGGGCCCGGCGAGGTGCCCGAGTTCCGCGATCCCTCATGGGGGCCCGCCTGGCTCGCCGCCCGCGACTACCTCCGGCTGCTGGCCACCGCGCCCGACCGGATCCGCGCCTGCGCCCACGAGTCGTGCGTCCTGCACTTCTTCGACACCTCGCGGAACGGCACCCGCCGCTGGTGCTCCATGGCGATGTGCGGCAACCGGGCGAAGGCGTCCCGGCACTACGCCCGCACGAAGGACGCCTGAGGAACGGACGTCCGCCGGCGCCACGGACGGGCGGCCCCGAGGACGTCGCCCGTGGGCGACTTGTCCGCTTCGGGCCTCATCTCCCCCGGCCCCATAGCGGGTTTTCCCCATACATCTATTTCGATTCGGCCAACTATCCCCAAACATTCATCCCTTGCGTAAGGCTGAGCGATCGTCCGGGATCACTTTCTGAACCTCTACGGCCAGGATTGATCGGACCGGTCGTTCACCGCTCGTTCCTTCCTTCCAAGGGATGCCGATGACCCTCACCTCCCAGCGCGACCCGATACCGGGCGCGAGACGCGTGGCCCGCACCGCCGTGGCCGCGGGCATCGTCGCCGCGCTCTGCGCGGCCGGGCCGATACCCGTGGCCCTCGCCGCCGACGCCCCGGCCGCCGCACCGGCCGACACCGACGTCAAGTCCGCGCACGCCAAGCTCGGCGCCGACGACGCGGACCTGCTCGCCGAGGCCAAGGCCGACGGCGACAAGAACGTCACGCTGATGATCGCCACCGCGCCCGGGCAGACCGAACAGGTCGCCGAGCAGCTGGACGCGGTCCGGGGCGGCGCGGTGGGCCGCACCCACGACCGGCTCGGCTACGTCCGCGCCACCGTCCCCACCGCGAAGGCGGACGCGGCCATCGCCTCCGCCGTGAAGCTCTCCTCGGTGCACGGCATCGACCTGCGCGAGGAGATCCCGCTGGACGACCCGAGCGCCGACACCCCGAAGTCGGCCACGGGTTCCGCCGCCTACCCCGCCCCGGGCCGCAAGACCCCGGCCGAGAACCCGTACAACCCGTCCTTCGAGACGGGCGCCGTCGACTTCGTGAAGAAGAACCCGAAGGCGGACGGCCGCGGCGTCACCATCGGCATCCTCGACTCGGGCGTGGACCTCGGCCACCCGGCGCTGCAGAAGACCACCACCGGCGAGCGCAAGATCGTCGACTGGGTGACGGCGACCGACCCGATCGTCGACAGCGACCGCACCTGGCGGCCGATGGTCACCTCCGTCTCCGGCCCCACCTTCACCTACGGCGGGAGGACCTGGACGGCGCCGGCGGGCTCGTACCAGGTCAGCACCTTCCTGGAGTCGTACACCACCGGCGGTGACGCCGCCGGCGACGCCAACCGCGACGGCGACACCACCGACTCCTGGGGCGTCCTCTACGACGCGGCGGCCGGCACGGTCCGCGTCGACCTGAACAACAACTTCGACTTCGGTGACGACACCCCGATGAAGCCGTACAAGGACGGCTTCCAGATCGGGTACTTCGGCACCGACGACCCGGCCACCGACGTCGCCGAGCGCCAGCCGTTCGTCGTGCAGATCCGCAAGGACGTGCCGATGGACCCCTACGGCGGCGACTGGATCGGCCGGACGGCCGACTTCGTCAACATCGGCGTCATCGAGTCCGAGCACGGCACGCACGTCGCCGGCATCACCGCCGCCAACGGCCTGTTCGGCGGGAAGATGAACGGCGCCGCCCCGGGCGCGAAGCTGGTCTCCTCCCGCGCCTGCACCTGGACCGGCGGCTGCACCAACGTCGCGCTCACCGAGGGCATGATCGACCTCGTCGTCAACCGCGGCGTCGACATCGTCAACATGTCGATCGGCGGCCTGCCGACGCTGAACGACGGCAACAACGCGCGCGCCGAGCTGTACACGCGGCTCATCGACACCTACGGCGTCCAGCTGGTGATCTCCGCGGGCAACTCCGGCCCCGGCGCCAACACCATCGGCGACCCGGCCCTCGCCGACAAGGTGATCTCGGTCGGCGCGTCCATCTCCAAGGAGACCTGGGCCGCCAACTACGGCTCGGTCGTGGAGAAGAAGTACGCGATGATGCCGTTCTCCTCGCGCGGTCCGCGCGAGGACGGCGGGTTCGCCCCGACGCTCACCGCGCCCGGCGCCGCCGTCAACACCACCCAGACCTGGCTGCCGGGCGGCCCGGTCGCCGAGGCGGGCTACTCGCTGCCGGCCGGCTACTCGATGCTCCAGGGCACCTCCATGGCCTCCCCGCAGGCGGCCGGCGCCGCCGCGCTGCTGCTGTCCGCCGCCCAGCGCGAGGGCATCGAGCTCACCCCGGCCACCCTGCGCACGGCGCTCACCTCGACCGCCGACCACATCAAGGGCGTGCAGGCGTACGAGGAGGGCGCGGGCCTGATCGACGTCGTCGACGCCTGGGAGGCGATCGAGGACGGCGCCACGGCCCACGCCTACACCGTCAAGGCCCCGGTCGACACCGCGCTCGACCAGCGGCTGAAGACCCCGGGCTACGGCACCGGCCTGTACGACCGCGAGGGCGGCCTGAAGGCCGGGCAGAAGAAGACGTACGAGATCACGATCACCCGTACGTCCGGCGCGGACAAGGCGCTCCGGCACGAGCTGCGCCTGGTGAACAACGCGGGCGGCACCTTCCGCGTCGTCGGCTCCGACGAGGTGCGGCTGCCGCTGAACCGGCCGGTCACCGTCAAGGTGCAGGCCGCGCCGGGCTCCGCGGGCCTGAAGAGCGCCATCCTGGAGGTCGACGACCCGCGCACCGAGGGGACCGACAAGCAGATCCTGAACACGGTCGTGGTCGCGGCGCCGCTGAAGCACACCTTCTCCGCGTCGGGCTCGGTGCAGCGCAACAGCGTCCGGTCGTACTTCGTCACCGTGCCCGAGGGCGCGAAGACGCTGGAGGTGGCGATCGGCGGGCTGAAGGACAAGAGCCAGACCCGGTTCGTCGCCCTGCACCCCTACGGCGTCCCGGTCGACAACACCTCCACGCCGTACTGCTACAACAACTACCTCGACGGCAACGGCTGCCGGCCCGACGTGCGCGCGTACGCCGACCCGCAGCCCGGCGTCTGGGAGATCGAGGTCGAGTCGCGCCGCACCTCGCCGCTGCTCGACAACCCCTACCGGCTGGACGTCGCCGTCCTCGGCGCGGACTTCGACCCGGAGACCGTGACCGTCCCCGAGGCGAAGGCCGGCACGCCGGTCGCCGCCTCCTGGAAGGTGACGAACCGCTTCGCGGCCCTGGACGGCAGGCTGGCCGGCGGCCCGCTCGGCTCCGCGAAGAACACCCGTCCCACCATCGCCCACGGCGCCACGCAGACCACCACGATCGAGGTGCCCGAGGGCGCGACCTCGCTGGACGTCGCCATCGGCGGCGTCTCGGACGCGGCGGCCGACCTGGACCTGGCCGTGTACGACGCGGACGGCGACGAGGTCGGCAGCTCGGCCGACGGCGACTCGGAGGAGTCGGTCTCCGTGCCCGACCCGGCCGCCGGGACGTACACCGTCGAGGTCGTCGGCTACTCGGTGCCGTCCGGCTCCACCGCCTACGACTACCGGGACCTGTTCTACGCCGCCTCGCTCGGCACGGTCACGGTCGACGAGTCGGCGCCGGTGAAGCTCGGCACGGGCGGGTCGGCGTCGGTCTCCGGCAGCGTCACGGCGCTGGCCGCCGCGCCGGAGGGCCGTGAGTTCTTCGGCCAGGTCCGGCTGGTGAACGCGCGCGGCACGGTCGCGGGCACCGGCAGCGTGCTGATCGAGAAGGTCGTCCCGTAGTCCGGCACGGCACCGAAGGGGCGGGCGTCGGCGGACGCCCGCCCCTTTCTCATGCGCGCGTCGGAGCGCGGGACCCGGGCGAGGCGTACGTCACACCGGCGTGCGCGCCGGGGCGGGGCAGCACAGCTTGCGGCGCCGGGCCCGGTTCGGGCCAATTCCTGTGGTTCGGAGCGGGTTGCGACCGAAGGACCGCGGGCGGTGTCCGGGCCGGCGCGTCCCGCTCCCCGGACGGCGGGGGCAAAGAATTGGACAGGCGGGCCGGGGTGGGCCGCATGATGGAAGGGCCTCGGCCGAGCAACACGCACGTGAACGCACGCAGCCAAAGACGTAGAGGGAGTCGCCGTGAGGGTCGGAATCGTCGGAGCCACCGGTCAGGTCGGCACGGTCATGCGCAGGATCCTCACCGAGCGCGCCTTCCCGGTCGAGGAGCTGCGGCTGTTCGCCTCGGCCCGCTCCGCCGGCCGGGACCTGGACGGCGTGACGGTGGAGGACGCGGCGACCGCCGACTACACCGGCCTGGACATCGTGCTGTTCTCCGCGGGCGGCGCCACCTCCAAGGCGCTGGCCGAGAAGGTCGCCGCGCAGGGCGCGGTCGTGATCGACAACTCCTCGGCCTGGCGCCGCGACCCGGACGTGCCGCTGGTGGTCTCCGAGGTGAACCCGCACGCGATCGCGAACCGCCCCAAGGGCATCATCGCCAACCCGAACTGCACGACGATGGCGGCGATGCCCGTCCTGAAGCCGCTGCACGCGGAGGCGGGCCTGCAAGCCCTGGTCGTCGCCACCTACCAGGCGGTGTCCGGCTCGGGCCTCGCGGGCGTCGCCGAGCTGCACGGCCAGGTGCAGAAGGTGGTCGCCGACGCCGACCGGCTCACCCACGACGGCGAGGCCGTCGACTTCCCCGAGCCCGGCGTCTACAAGCGCCCCATCGCCTTCAACGTGCTGCCCTTCGCGGGCAACCTCGTCGACGACGGCCTGAACGAGACCGACGAGGAGCAGAAGCTGCGCCACGAGTCCCGCAAGATCCTGGAGATCCCCGGACTGAAGGTGTCGGGCACCTGCGTGCGCGTCCCGGTCTTCTCCGGCCACTCCCTCCAGGTCAACGCCCGCTTCGCCCGCCCGATCAGCCCCGAGCGCGCGACCGAGCTGCTCGACGGCGCCCCCGGCGTCGTCCTCACCGACATCCCCACCCCGCTCCAGGCCGCCGGCAAGGACCCGTCCTACGTGGGCCGCATCCGCCGCGACGAGACGGTGGACAACGGCCTGGCGCTGTTCGTCTCCAACGACAACCTCCGCAAGGGCGCGGCGCTGAACGCGGTGCAGATCGCGGAGCTGGTGGCGCGGGAGCTCACCGCGAAGTGACCTGACCGGCACCCGTCCCGGGGCGGCCGTCCGCGTGCGCGGGCGGCCGCCCCGGCGTCCGTGCGGGCGTCCGCGGTCAGTCCCGCCGCACCTCGTACAGGAAGCAGCCGTACTCCACGGCCCGGACGTGCACCAGCGCCACCCGGGGGTCGGTAAAGGCCTGCGCGAGGGCGGCCGGGAAGTCCTCCGGCCGCTCGGCCAGCCGGCCGCCCAGGATGCGGCCGTCGGCACCGTAGCGCCGCAGGACGCGGTGGCTGTTGGTGAAGGGGAGGTCCGTGCCGTCCGGTCCCGCGCACCGCTCCGCGTGGACGAAGACCGGCCCCTGTTCGTCGTACGGGCCGGGGTCGGCGCCCGTCTCCGCCGCCCAGCGGCGCAGGGGGGCGTAGGAGACCAGGGCGATCCGCTCGCCCGGTCGGCTGCGGCGCAGGCAGCAGCGCAGCGGGGCGCCGCCCTCGTCGTCGGTGACCGGGACCGGCGGGCGGCCCGCGTCGTCCAGGTCGCGCAGTTCCTCCAGTACGGCCGGCGGGATCGGGCGTGCGGTGCGGGGTGTCGCGAAGTCCGTCATGGCTCCAGGTTCGCGCTCACCTGGTCGTGTCACCGGCGGGATCCGGACATCGCGTCGGCGCAGGTCCCGTGGAAGGATGACGCGACCGACACATGACGAGGAGATGACCGCGTGCCTGGCACAAACCTGACTCGCGAAGAGGCGCGGCAGCGGGCGAAGCTGCTCACCGTTGACTCGTACGAGATCGATCTCGACCTCTCCGGCGCGCAGGGTGGGGGCACCGCCCGCTCGGACGAGGCCGGGAGCGGCACCTTCCGGTCCGTGACCACCGTGCGCTTCGACGTCGCCGAGGACGGCGCCGAGTCCTTCATCGACCTGGTGGCCCCGGCCGTGCGCGAGGTGACCCTCAACGGGGACTCCCTCGACCCCGCCGAGGTCTTCAAGGACTCCCGGATCGCCCTGCCCGGCCTGCTCCGGGGCCGCAACGTCCTCCGGGTGGTCGCCGACTGCGCCTACACCAACACCGGTGAGGGCCTGCACCGGTTCGTCGACCCGGTCGACGACCAGGTGTACCTCTACACCCAGTTCGAGGTGCCGGACGCCCGCCGGGTCTTCGCGAGCTTCGAGCAGCCGGACCTGAAGGCGACCTTCCAGTTCACCGTGCGGGCGCCCGAGGGCTGGACCGTCATCTCCAACTCGCCCACCCCCGAACCCCGGGACAACGTCTGGGTCTTCGCGCCGACGCCGCGCATCTCGACGTACGTCACGGCGCTGATCGTCGGCCCGTACCACAGCGTGCACAGCGTGTACGAGAAGGACGGCCGGTCCGTCCCGCTCGGCATCTACTGCCGGCCCTCGCTCGCCGAGCACCTCGACTCGGACGCGATCTTCGAGGTGACCCGGCAGGGCTTCGACTGGTTCCAGGAGAAGTTCGACCACCCGTACCCGTTCGAGAAGTACGACCAGCTGTTCGTGCCGGAGTTCAACGCGGGCGCGATGGAGAACGCGGGCGCGGTGACCATCCGCGACCAGTACGTGTTCCGGTCGAAGGTCACGGACGCGGCGTACGAGGTGCGGGCCGAGACCATCCTGCACGAGCTGGCCCACATGTGGTTCGGCGACCTGGTCACCATGGAGTGGTGGAACGACCTGTGGCTGAACGAGTCGTTCGCCACCTACACCTCCATCGCCTGCCAGGCCGCCGCGCCCGGCTCGAAGTGGCCGCACGCGTGGACCACGTTCGCCAACTCGATGAAGACCTGGGCGTACCGGCAGGACCAGCTGCCCTCCACGCACCCGATCATGGCGGACATCCGCGACCTGGACGACGTGCTGGTCAACTTCGACGGCATCACGTACGCCAAGGGCGCCTCCGTGCTCAAGCAGCTGGTCGCCTACGTCGGCGAGGACGCGTTCTTCCGCGGCGTGCAGACCTACTTCAAGCGCCACGCGTACGGCAACACGCGCCTGTCCGACCTGCTGGGCGCCCTGGAGGAGACCTCCGGGCGCGACCTGAGGACCTGGTCGGGGAAGTGGCTGGAGACCGCGGGCATCAACGTCCTGCGCCCGCGGATCGAGACCGACGGGGACGGGACCATCACCTCCTTCGCCGTCCGCCAGGAGGCCCCGGCCCTGCCCGCCGGCGCCAAGGGCGAGCCGACGCTGCGCCCGCACCGCATCGCGATCGGCCTGTACGACCTGGACGGGGCGAGCGGCCGGCTGGTGCGGCGCGAGCGGATCGAGCTGGACGTCGACGGCGAGCTGACCGCCGTGCCGCAGCTGACCGGCCGGCGCCGCCCGGACGTGGTGCTGCTCAACGACGACGACCTGTCGTACGCGAAGGTCCGGCTGGACGAGCGGTCCCTGGCCTTCGTCACCGAGCACCTCGGCGACTTCGAGTCCTCCCTGCCCCGCGCGCTGTGCTGGGCGTCGGCCTGGGACATGACCCGCGACGCCGAGCTGGCCACCCGCGACTACCTCTCCCTGGTCCTGTCGGGCATCGGCAAGGAGTCCGACATCGGTGTCGTGCAGTCGCTGCAGCGCCAGGTGAAGCTGGCGGTCGACCTGTACGCCGACCCCGCCGCCCGCGAGAGCCTGCTCGCCCGCTGGACGGACGCCGCGCTGGACCACCTGCGGACCGCCGAGCCGGGCGGCGACCACCAGCTGGCGTGGGCGCGGGCGTTCGCGGCCACGGCCCGCACGCCGGACCAGCTCCAGCTGCTGGAGGGCCTGCTGGACGGCTCGCAGTCCATCGAGGGCCTGGTCGTGGACACGGAGCTGCGCTGGGCGTTCGTGCAGCGGCTCGCGGCGGTGGGCCGGTTCGGCGAGGCGGAGATCGCCGCCGAGTACGAGCGGGACCGGACGGCGGCGGGCGAGCGCCACGCGGCCACGGCCCGCGCGGCCCGGCCCACCCCGGAGGCCAAGGCCCGGGCGTGGGCGTCGGTCGTGGAGTCCGACCAGCTGCCCAACGCCGTGCAGGAGGCGGTCATCGCGGGCTTCGTCCAGACCGACCAGCGGGAGCTGCTGGCGCCGTACACGGACCGGTACTTCGAGGTGGTCAAGGACATCTGGGAGTCCCGCTCGCACGAGATGGCCCAGCAGATCGCCGTCGGCCTGTACCCGTCGGTCCAAGTCTCCGAGGAGACCCTGGCCAAGACGGACGCCTGGCTGGCCTCGGCCGAGCCGAACGCGGCCCTGCGCCGCCTGGTCTCGGAGTCCCGCGCGGGCGTGGAACGCGCCCTGCGGGCCCAGGCGGCGGACGCGGCGGCCCGGTAGGCGGCCCGTACCGCGGCGGGGGCCGCCTGCGCGGCGCCGGTGG
>NZ_BAAATK010000059.1:0-34343 GCF_039533365.1 Streptomyces glaucus | reverse complement strand
CCCGGTCAGCCGCGTCCTGCCCGTCTACGAGCAGTGGATGGCCCGCTGGCCCCGCGCTGCCCGCGCTCACCGCCGGGTGCCGGCCACCGCCGCGGCGCGCGTCCCCGGTCCGGCCGGCGGCTGCCGGGCGGGGCGCGGCGCGTTCGGCCCGAGCCGTCCGGCGGTGAGCGCGGGCAGCGCGGGGACCGCCCGGAGCGGGCAGTCCCGCGGCGCGCCGCGCCGGACGCGGGAGGATTCCGCCCGGTCTGCGCGGCAGGCGGGCGGCCGGGCGGCACCGCTGCCGATCGCCGGGTGCCCCTCGTCTCCTGGGGTGGCGGTTCCCCCGCCGAGGCGGGTCGGCATGGCAGGATCGAAAGGCCATGACTGCTCCCACGAAGCCCCCGCACACCGGTACCGCCGACACCGCGCCCGAGCCGTCGCCCGGAGCGCCGCTGCACGCCCCCGTCATCGACTGGTTCGACCAGAACGCCCGCGACCTGCCGTGGCGGCGTCCCGAGGCCGGTCCCTGGGGGGTGATGGTCAGCGAGTTCATGCTCCAGCAGACCCCGGTCAGCCGCGTCCTGCCCGTCTACGAGCAGTGGATGGCCCGCTGGCCCCGCCCCGCCGACCTGGCCGCGGAGTCCCCCGGCGAGGCCGTGCGCGCCTGGGGCCGGCTCGGCTACCCGCGCCGCGCCCTGCGCCTGCACGGCGCGGCCGTCGCCATAACGGAGCGGCACGGCGGCGACGTGCCGTCCGACCACGCCCAGCTGCTCGCGCTGCCCGGCATCGGCGAGTACACGGCCGCGGCCGTCGCCTCCTTCGCCTACGGGCGGCGGCACCCGGTGCTCGACACCAACGTCCGCCGGGTGTTCGCCCGCGCGGTCACCGGTGTGCAGTACCCGCCGAACGCCACCACCGCCGCCGAGCGCAGGCTCGCCCGCGCGCTGCTGCCGGACGACGAGCAGACCGCCGCGCGCTGGGCCGCCGCCTCGATGGAGCTGGGCGCGCTGGTGTGCACGGCGAAGAACGAGGCGTGCCACCGCTGCCCGATCGCCGCGCAGTGCGCCTGGCGGCTGGCGGGCAAGCCGGAGCACCAGGGGCCGCCGCGCCGCGGCCAGACGTACGCGGGCACGGACCGCCAGGTGCGCGGCCGGCTCCTCGCCGTGCTGCGGGAGGCGCACGGGCCGGTGCCGCAGACGGCCCTGGACCGGGTGTGGCACGAGCCGGTGCAGCGCGCCCGCGCCCTGGACGGCCTCGTCGCCGACGGTCTGGTGGAGCCGCTGCCGGGCGGGCTGTACCGGCTGCCGCTGACCTGACGCGCCGCCGCACGAGGACCGCACCGCCGCCCGGGTTTCCGCGACGACACCCCGACGCCGACAAATCACCCCGTACGGTCATCCATCGGACCGCCGCCCTTCCCCGTTCCGCTGTCCGTTACACAACCGACGGACAGCTGAGCGCCGACCGCAGGCTGCTTCGGACAGCGCCGTGACAACGCCTCCGTAGCTTCCTTCCCATGCCCGGCTGAGCGGGCGGCCGAGGAAGACGGGGAACGGAGGCGGTTGGTCATGGCGCAGGGTGAGGTGCTCGCGTTCGAGGAGTACGTCCGCACCCGGCAGGACGCGCTGCTGCGCAGTGCCCGCCGGCTGGTCCCGGACCCGGTCGACGCCCAGGACCTGCTGCAGACCGCGCTGGCGCGGACGTACGGCCGCTGGGAGGGGATCGCCGACAAGCGGCTGGCCGACGCCTATCTGCGCCGGGTCATGATCAACACGCGGACGGAGTGGTGGCGGGCCCGGAAGCTGGAGGAGGTCCCGACCGAGCAGCTCCCGGACGCGTCCGTGGCGGACTCCACCGAGCAGCACGCGGACCGCGCGCTGCTGATGGACGTGCTGCAGGTGCTCGCCCCGAAGCAGCGCAGCGTCGTCGTGCTGCGACACTGGGAGCAGATGTCCACGGAGGAGACGGCCGCCGCCCTCGGCATGTCGGCCGGAACGGTCAAGAGCACGCTGCATCGGGCGCTCGCCCGGCTCCGCGAGGAGCTCCAGGCCCGCGATCTGGACGCACGCGCGCCGGAGCGTGAGGAGCGGGAGCGTTGCGCGGCCTGACCGGCGCGGGGCCCGCCCGGGCCCGGGGCATCCGTCCGGCGGCGGCCACGGGGACGGCCGCGCTCGCCGCCGTCGCCCTGTTCGCCTCCGCCTGCGCCACCGGCGGCACCGGCGCCCGCGACGAGGGCCCGGCGCGCGCCGCCTCGGCGGCCGGCGCCACCCCCTCCTCCGGCGCCGCGCCGGACTCCCCCGCCGACGCCCCGGACCGGGTGGACGCGGTCCGGCTGGTCAAGGACGACCCGGCGGTCTCGGCGGAGGTCAAACGGGACCTGAAGCCGTGCGTCGCCGACGAGTACCCCGTCGACGTGTCGTACGGGAACCTGACCGGCGGCCCGGCCGACGACATCGTCGTCAACGTGCTGACCTGCGGTGACGCGGTGGGTGTGGGGGCGTACGTGTACCGCGGGGAGAACGGCTCCTACGCGAGCGTGTTCAAGGCCGAGGAACCGCCGGTCTACGCGGAGATCGACCGCGGCGACCTGGTGGTGACCAAGCAGGTCTACGAGAAGGGCGACCCGGTGTCGAGTCCGTCCGGCGAGAACGTGATCACCTACCGCTGGGCCTCGGACCGGTTCGCCGAGAAGTTCCGCACGCACAACGACTACGGCAAGGTCACCGGCGGGGGGCCCACGCCGGCCCCCGGCGGCTGAGGGGCCGCGCGGACCGGTCCGGGGCCCCGGTGAACCCGGCACACGCTTCCCGCGTCCGCTCAAGGGGGACCACCGCACACCCGAACCGCACGCAACCGCACGAGATCGCACGAGGACTGAGAGCACCGGGATGGCAGACCAGACCCACGTCCTGTTCGTCGAGGACGACGACGTCATCCGCGAGGCGACCCAGCTCGCCCTGGAGCGGAACGGCTTCGCCGTCACCGCGATGCCCGACGGGCTGTCGGGCCTGGAGGCGTTCCGGGCCGACCGCCCCGACATCGCGCTGCTGGACGTCATGGTGCCCGGCCTCGACGGCGTCAGCCTGTGCCGGCGCATCCGGGACGAGTCCACCGTTCCGGTGATCATGCTGTCGGCGCGGGCCGACTCCATCGACGTGGTGCTGGGCCTGGAGGCGGGCGCCGACGACTACGTGACCAAGCCGTTCGACGGGGCCGTCCTGGTCGCCCGGATCCGCGCGGTGCTGCGCCGCTTCGGCCACGCGAGCGGCGCCCGGGGCGAGGACCGGTCCGCCCCGGCCACCGGCGGGGTGCTGGCCTTCGGCGACCTGGAGGTCGACACGGACGGCATGGAGGTGCGCCGGGCCGGGCGGCCGGTGGCGCTCACCCCGACCGAGATGCGGCTGCTGCTGGAGTTCTCCGCCGCGCCGGGCACGGTCCTGTCCCGCGACAAGCTGCTCGAACGCGTGTGGGACTACGGCTGGGGCGGTGACACGCGGGTCGTCGACGTCCATGTGCAGCGGCTGCGGACGAAGATCGGCCAGGACCGCATCGAGACGGTCCGCGGCTTCGGCTACAAGCTGAAGGCCTGAGCGCGGTGGCGCGAGGCTGCCCGCGACGCCCGCTCGTCTGGTGGGGGGAGCACGCGGACATCCGCACGGGCCTGAGGTGGAAGCTCAGCGCGGCCATCGCCCTGGTCGGGGCGCTGGTCGCGATCGTGCTGAGCCTGGTGGTGCACAACGCGGCCCGGGTGTCGATGCTGGACAGCGCCCGCGACCTCGCCGACGAACGCATCATGATCGCCCAGCGGAACTACGAGCTGTCCGGGCGGGCGAACTTCCCCGACACGCGGATCGACGACCCCGATCTGCCGGAGGAGCTGCGCCGGAAGGTCGCGCAGGGACGGCGGGCGACGTACGTGGCCGACCCGCCGGGCGGCGCGCCGGACATATGGGCGGCGGTGCCGCTGACGGACGGGCACGTGCTGTCCCTGCGCACCGGGTTCACCGACCGCAGCTCGGGCATCCTGGAGGACCTCGACCAGGTCCTGGTGATCGGCTCCACCGCGGTCGTGTTCGGCGGCAGCGCGCTCGGCGTGCTCGTCGGCGGGCAGCTGTCGCGCCGGCTGCGCAAGGCGGCGGCCGCGGCGAACCGGGTCGCGAAGGGCGAGACGGACGTACGGGTGCGGGAGGCCATCGGCGGTGTCGTGCGGGACGAGACCGACGACCTGGCCAGCGCGGTCGACGCGATGGCGGACGCGCTGCGGCAGCGGCTGGAGGCCGAGCGGCGGGTCACCGCCGACATCGCGCACGAGCTGCGCACCCCGGTGACCGGGCTGCTGACCGCGGCCGAACTGCTGCCGCCGGGACGGCCGACGGAACTGGTGCTGGACCGGGCCAAGGCGATGCGCACGCTGGTGGAGGACGTGCTGGAGGTGGCCCGGCTCGACGGGGCCTCGGAGCGGGCCGAGCTGCAGGACATCATGCTGGGCGAGTTCGTCGCCCGGCGGGTCGCGGCCAAGGACCCGGACGCGCAGGTGCGGGTGGTGCACGAGTCGGAGGTGACGACCGACCCGCGCCGCCTGGAGCGCGTGCTGTTCAACCTGCTCGCCAACGCCGCCCGGCACGGCAGGCCGCCCGTCCGGGTCACCGTGGAGGGCCGGGTCGTCCGGGTCCGCGACCACGGCCCCGGCTTCCCCGAGGACCTGCTCGCGGAGGGCCCGAGCCGCTTTCGCACCGGCAGCGAGGACCGCTCCGGCCACGGCCACGGCCTGGGCCTGACCATCGCGGCCGGGCAGGCGCGGGTGCTGGGCGCCCGGCTGACGTTCCGCAACGTGCGGCCGCCGGGGGCGCCGGCGCGGGGGCCGGCCGAGGGCGCGGTCGCGGTGCTGTGGCTGCCGGAGCACGCGCCGACGAACACCGGCAGCTATCCGGTGCTGCCGGTGCCGGAGGAGCGGGGCCCCCGGCGGCGCTCCTTGCGGCGCTCCTTGCGGCGTTCCCGGTGACGTTCCGGGCTCTCCCCGCGGCGTTCCCCGTGACGTCCCGGCGGCTTTCCCCGGCGGCGCTCCCGGTGAGGTTCCCTCGGGTGCGGCCGGCCGGCGGGGCGGCCGGCGGGCCGGCCCGTGCGAGCGCCGGCGGCACGGGGCGCCGACACCGGCCCCGTGCCGCCGGCCCGCTCAGACGGCCTCGGCCACCGGCGTCTTCGCCGCCGTACCGGCGTCCGCCGGGTCCTCCCCCGCCGCCGGTCCCGCGCCCTTCAGCGGCGTCTCCTTCACGAACACCGCCGCCACCAGCGCCGGCACCGACACCGCGGCGCCCAGCAGGAACGCCCCGTGGATGCCGGCGGACACCGCGTACTGGTACGCCTCCCGCGCCGCCGCCGGCAGCTTGGCCAGGCTCGCCGCGTCCAGCTGCGCGGACTGCTCGGTCACCTTCGAGCCCAGCGTCCCGGCCCGCTCGGCCATGACGTCCTGGACGCGGTGGTTGAACAGCGCGCCCATGATCGCCACGCCGAAGGAGGAGCCGAGCGTACGGAAGAGGGTGGTGGAGGAGGACGCGACGCCCATGTCCTTCATCTCCACGCTGTTCTGCGCGACCAGCATGGTGATCTGCATCAGGCAGCCCATGCCGAGGCCGAGCACGGCCATGTACACGCCGGACGTGAACCGCGAGGTGCCCGTGTCCATCAGCGACAGCAGGTACAGCCCGGCGATCATCAGGGCGCCGCCGGCGATGGGGAAGACCTTGTACCGGCCGGTGCTCGTGGTCACCCGCCCCGCGATCATCGAGGTGACGAGCATCGCGCCGAGCATCGGCAGGAGCAGCAGCCCGGAGTTGGTCGCGGAGGCGCCCTGCACCGCCTGCTGGTACAGCGGCAGGAAGAGCGTGGCCCCGAACATCACGAAACCGGTGAGGAAGCCGATCACGGACATCAGGGTGAAGTTGCGGCTGCGGAAGATGTGCAGCGGCAGGATCGGCTCGGCGGCCCTGGCCTGCCAGAACACGAACCCGACGAGCGCGGCCGTCCCGATGCCGATGAGCTCCATGATCCGTACGGAGGTCCAGGCGTACTCCGTGCCGCCCCAGGTGGTGACGAGCACGATCGCGGTGATGCCGACGGTCAGCAGCACGGCGCCCAGGTAGTCGATCCGCGCCTCGGCCCGCTTCTTCGGCAGGTGCAGGACCGCGCCGACGGCGGCCAGGGCGACCGCGCCGAGCGGCAGGTTGATGTAGAACGCCCAGCGCCAGCCCCAGTTGTCGGTGATGGTGCCGCCGACCAGCGGGCCGCCGATCATCGCCAGCGCCATGACGGCGGCCATCATGCCCTGGTACCGGCCGCGCTCCCGGGGCGGGATCAGATCGCCGATGATCGCCATGACCCCGACCATCAGACCGCCCGCGCCGAGGCCCTGCACCGCCCGGAAGCCGATGAGCTGGCCCATGTCCTGAGCCATGCCGCTGAGCGCCGAGCCGATCAGAAAGATCACGATCGACGCCAGGAACGAGCCCTTGCGCCCGAACAGGTCGCCGAGCTTGCCCCAGATCGGGGTGGAGGCCGCGGTCGCCAGGGTGTAGGAGGTCACCACCCACGACAGATGTTCCAGACCGCCCAGTTCGCCGACGATCGTCGGCATCGCGGTGCCGATGATCATGTTGTCGAGCATCGCGAGCATCATCGCGATCATCAGGGCGAGCAGGACGACCCGCACGCTCCTCGGCTGCTTCCCCTGTTTCTCCGCCCCCGCGTCGGCCGCCGCGGCCGCCGTCGTCTCCGTCATCGCTCCCGCTCCCCCAGCTCACGCTACTTACTTGCCGACCGGCTAGTGACTACACTCGGGAAGGTAGACGCGTAACTAGCCGGGCGTCAAGTAAGTTTCCGGGGAGGGGCGCGGCGTAGGAGGATGGGCGGCACGATGGACGGCACCAGACAGCGGCGTCGCGGGGACACCCGCCAGCGCATCCAGGACGTGGCGCTCGAACTGTTCGCGGAGCAGGGCTACGAGAAGACCTCGCTGCGCGAGATCGCCGAGCGCCTGGAGGTCACCAAGGCCGCCCTGTACTACCACTTCAAGACGAAGGAAGAGATCCTCGTCAGCATCTTCGAGGACCTCTCCCGGCCGATCGAGGACCTGGTCGCGTGGGGCCGCGCCCAGCCCCCGACCCTGGAGACGAGGCAGGAGGTCGTCCGCCGCTACAGCGATGTGCTGGCGGGCGCGGCCCCGCTGTTCCGCTTCATGCACGACAACCAGGCGACCGTGCGCGAACTGCGCATCGGCGAGATGTTCAAGAACCGCGCGCTCGGCCTGCGGGACATCCTGGTCGACCCGGAGGCCGACCTGGTCGACCAGGTCCGCTGCGTCAGCGCCCTCTTCACGCTGCACGCCGGGATGTTCGCCCTCCACGACCTCGGCGCCGATCCCGAGGCCAGGCGCAAGGCCGTTCTGGAGGTCGCGGTCGACCTGATCGCACAGGCGCACCGGGACGGCTGAGCGGGGTCGGCCGCGAGGGGCCGGCCGCCGTCAGACCGTGACGCCCCTGGCGCGCAGGAAGGCGACCGGGTCGACGGCCGAGCCGTAGTTCGCGGTCGTGCGGATCTCGAAGTGCAGGTGCGGGCCGCTGGAGTTGCCGGTGTTGCCGGACCGGGCTATGTGCTGGCCGGTGGCGACGACCTGACCGACCTTCACGTCGATCCGCGACAGGTGGGCGTACTGGGAGTACGTGCCGTTGCCGTGCTTGATGACGACGGCGTTGCCGTACGCGGGACCGTCACCGGCGCCGTTGGGGCCGGCCTTGACGACGGTGCCGCCGTGCGCGGCGACGACGCTGGTGCCGGTCGGCACGGCGAAGTCCTGGCCGCTGTGGGTGGACTGCCACATGGCGCCGGACTGGGCGAAGCCGGCGGAGAGACGGTAGTTCTTCACCGGGTCCACCCAGGAGGCGGTCTGCGCGGCGGCCTTCACCGCAACCGCCTTCTTCACCGCCGTGGTGGCCTTCGCGGCCTTCACCGCCTGCGCCGCCTTCACCGCCTGCGCCGCCTTCGCGGCCTCGGCCTGGGCGGTGGCCTGCGCCTGGACGGCCGCCGCGACGTCGGGGGCCGCGGTGGTCTCGACGGCGGTGGCGAGGCCGGAGACCGCCGTGGTGTCGACGGCGACCGCGACCCCGGCCCCCAGTACGGCCGAAGCCCCCAGGCCGGCGGCCAGTACGGCAGCCCGGGTGCGGAGCAGGGACGTACGGGAAGAACGGGACGTGACGCGCTGGGACATCTGAACCTCATGGGGACGGGGACAAGAGAACACCCGGCGCACAGTCGGTCGCCGGATGGGCCATCCCTTGGTAACCCCGGGGGACGGACCGGCTCAAACACCCCTTCTACGACGCCGCATAGTATCTGCTCACAAGTTTCGACTTCGCGGCAGAAGTCTCATAATCCTCAAATCCACCCATATAGGCCCAGTTGGCCTTGAGGTCGCAGGCGAAGAGCCCACCCACCCCTCGCCCGGACACCCACTATTCCCGGTAGTAACGGACAAATCGCCTGTGCGGCATCTCACCGGACAGAAAGATCGAAGAGCACCGAAATGTGACGGGGGCTACGCCGGTACGACGTTCGTGCGACCCGACCGCCCGGAGCACATCAGGGCGGTGACGGACCGTCAGACACTCATGACGGTGTGACGCACGCCTCTGGCGACCTACCCTCCGGTAACCCTACGGTTGCCCCCACGCCACCCTCACCCACAAGCATGCACACGACATGTTCGCAGCAGCAGGACGTGAGAGGACCCCCACATGAGCAGCAGACGCTCCTGGTCGCGCCGCGCCTCGGTGACCGCCGTCTCCGCGGCCGCCCTCGTCGCCCTGGCGGCCCCCGCCGAGGCGGCGACGGTCGCGGACACCGCGCAGGTCACGAACACCGCGCAGGCCGTGAGCACCGCGCGGGCCGCGGCGGACGTCGACTACGCCACCTGGCAGAAGGACTGCCAGGCCGTGATGGACCAGGCCCTGCCGTATCTCAAGCAGCGCATCGCCGCCCCCAGGCCCGGCGAGAAGCAGGCGATCGTCCTCGACGTCGACAACACCGCCCTGGAGACGGACTTCGGCTTCAGCTACCCCCAGCCGGCCAACAAGCCGGTCCTGGAGGCCGCCCGGTACGCCCAGGAGCGCGGTGTCGCCCTGTTCTTCGTCACCGCCCGCCCGGGCATCATCGCCTCGGTGACCGAATACAACCTCGAGCACGTCGGTTACCAGGTCTCCGGCCTCCATGTCCGCGGTTTCGCCGACCTGTTCAGGAACGTCGCCGACTACAAGACCGCCCAGCGCGCCGCCATCGAGGCGAAGGGCTACACGATCATCGCGAACATCGGCAACAGCGCCACCGACCTGTCGGGCGGCCACGCCGAGAAGACGTTCAAACTGCCGGACTACGACGGGCAGTTGTCCTGACACTCGATAAACTCCCCTGAGCGATCGACCACGGGGGTGGGGCATGGAACCGACGGTGCTCGGCGGAAGACTGGCGTCGGCACTGATCGGCCCCCTCGTGCGGAAGCTGTTCGTGACGGGCGGTCCCGGCGCCGGACTGGTCGACCGGCCGGTCCGGCTGACGGACCTGGTGTCCTTCCGGGGCGAGAAGCGCACCCTCGGCGAGAAGGAGGTGCGCAGGCTCGCGGGGCGGCTGGTCGGGGAATCGCTCGGCTCCCCCGGCGAGCCGCCCTTCCCGCGCGACGAGGAGACCGCCGTCGCCGAGGCCCTCGCCGCGCGGCTGCTCGCCCTCGGCGACCTGGACATGGACGACGTGCAGGCCGTCCGGCTCGGCCACCGCGCCCTGGCCGAGCGGCTGCGCCGCCAGGCCCCCGGGGCCGGGGACGGGCTGTCCGCCGACGCCCGCCACTTCCTCGACTCCGCGACGGAGTGGGCCTGCCTGCACGTCCTGGAGTTCTTCACCCGCCGCTCGGCCTTCGTGGCCCGGACGCTGGTGGAGCAGGCCCGGGGCCAGGCGGAGCTGATCGAGAAGGTCGACGAGCTGATCACCCGCGTCCCCCGCCCGGACGCCCGCGACACCGCGTTCGAGCGCCGGTACCTGCCCTACGTCGCCGAACGCCACGACCACCTCACCCTCTACGGCGTCGACCTGCGGGACGCCCCGGACCGGTGGCCGCTGGAGGTCGCCTATCTGACCCTGGAGGCCGTCGCCGATCCCGCCCCCGGCCCCGGCTCCGCTGCCGGCCCCGACGCCGTCCCCGGGGAGGACCCGCGGGCCCGCACCGCGCGCATGCCCGCCGACGAGGTGCTGGAGCGGGAGCCCAGGGTGCTGCTGCGCGGCGACGCGGGCTCCGGCAAGACGACCCTGGCCCAGTGGCTCGCGGTGAGCGCGGCACGCGAGGGCACCCGCGTGCCCTTCCTCCTGCCCCTGCGCACCCTGGTCCGCACCGGCCCGCTGCCCGCCCCGGCCGCGTTCCTGAGCGCCGTCGGCTGCCCGCTGACGCCGCCCGACGGCTGGGCGGAACGCGTCCTGACCGCGGGCCGGGGGCTGGTCCTGGTCGACGGCCTGGACGAGATCCCGGAAGTCGACCGCCGGGCGACCCGGGACTGGCTGCGCGGCCTCCTCGGCGCCTTCCCCGGCAACCGCTGGCTGCTGACCACCCGCCCCACCGCCGTACGCGCCGACTGGCTGGCGCGGGAGGGCTTCCTGGAACTCTCCCTCGCGCCGATGGGCCGGGCGGAGGTCGCCACCTTCGTCCACCGCTGGCACCGGGCCGCCGACGCACCGGAGTTCGAGCAGCCCCTGCTGGACTCCCTGCGCACCAAACGCGATCTGTCCCGCCTCGTCACCAACCCGCTGATGTGCGGCCTGGTCTGCGCCCTGCACCGCGAACGCCGCGGCTACCTGCCCACCGGGCGCAAGGAGCTGTACGAGGCGGCCCTGACCATGCTCCTGGCCCGCCGGGACCGGGAACGGGGCATGGGCGCGGTGGACGGCCCGGAGCTGGGCGAGGAGAGCCGGCTCGAACTGCTGCAGCGCATCGCCTACGCCCTGGTCCTCAGCGGCCGGCACGAGATGACGCTGGAGACGGCCGAGGGCATCGTGGACCGGTCCCTGCCCGCCCTCGGACCGGTCCCCGGGCAGGGCGACGCCGCCGCGGTGCTGCGGACCCTGCTGCTGCGCAGCGGCGTACTGCGCCGCCCGGCCGAGGGCGTCCTGGACTTCGTCCACCGCACGTTCCAGGACTACCTGGCGGCCCGGTACGCGGTGGAGGAGGGTCACCTCGGTGTCCTCACCGGCCGTGCCGAGGACACCGAGTGGGAGGACGTCATCCGCATGGCCGTGGCCCACGCCCGGCCCCGCGAACGCGTCCTCGTGCTCAGGGAGCTGCTGGGCAAGGGCGATCCCCGGCTCACCCTGCTGGCCCTGGCCTGCCTGGAGCACGCCGCGGCGCTGGACCCGGCGGTACGGGCGGAGGTGGAGGAGCGGGCCGCCGAGCTGATCCCGCCGCGCACGACCGAGGCCGCGCGGGAGCTGGCGGCGGCCGGCCCGCTGGTGCTGGAGCTGCTGCCGGAGCCGGAGGGCCTGTCGGACGAGGAGGCACGGGGCGTCACGGTCACCGCCTCCCTCCTGGGCCGGAAGGAACCCGAAGGGGCGCTCGCCGTCCTGCGCCGCTTCCGGAACCACCCCGACCTCGGCGTACGGCGGCAGCTCGTGGGCACCTGGCACCGCTTCGACGCCGAGGAGTACGCGGCCGAGATCCTGGACCACCTGGACCGGACCGGTCTCTTCCTCGAATGCACCTCGCCCGAGCAGTTCTCGGCGCTCGCCGGAATGCGTCCCTGGGACGGACTGAGCATCAGGGGGCGGTGCTCCGCCGAGGACATCGCGGCCCGGGTGCCCGAGCCCCCGGTGGTGACCGACCTGACCGTCACCGACAACCCGCTGCTGACGGATCTGGCCCCCCTGCGCCGCTTCACCTCGCTGACACGGCTGTCGTACTACCGGTGCCCGAACGCACGCGGCCTGGACCGGCTGGCGGGGCTCCCCCTGGCCGAACTCGTCCTCGGCTCCGGCACCGACCCGTCAGGGATCCGGTCCCTCACCTCCCTGACCCGGCTCTCCCTGTTCCCGGAGCTGCCCGGCGCCGCCCTCACCGAGTCCCTGCCCACCGACGCCCCGCTGCGGTCCCTCCACCTAGGCGGCGAGTGCACGGGCTCGACCGGGCTGCGCGGGCTGAGCCACTGGAAGACCCTGCGCACACTCGGCCTCGGCGCGCTGACCACGGAGCTGACCGAGGACGACTGGCGGGAGGTCACCGCCCTGCCCGCGCTCACCGGCCTCTATCTGGACGCGGCGCTCCTCCGGGAGACGCCGGCCTCCATCGGCCGCATGCCCGAGCTGCCGGGTGTCAAGGTGCTGGCGGTGGACCGTATGGAGGGCACCGAACACCTCGCGGCGCTCGCGTCCCGGCTGCCGGGCGTGCGCCACGTGACCCTGTCCGAACGCCCCGACCGCTCCTTCCCCCTGTCCGAGGTCCGTCCGCTCTTCCCGGGCGCCGAAGTGGTCACCGAGGCGGCCTCGCGCGCACAGTGACACGGCGTGCGAAAGGGGGCTGCCCCGGGACCGGAGTCCCGGGGCAGCCCCCTTTCCCGACGTGCCCGGAGGGCTACGCCTCCTTGCTCAGGTTCGGCCCGCCACCGGCCGCCTGCTCGATCGGCGGGACGTCGGGCAGCGCCGACTTCTCCTCACCCCGGAAGGTGAAGGTCTTCGACTCGCCCTCGCCCTCGGTGTCCACGACCACGATGTGACCGGGGCGCAGCTCGCCGAAGAGGATCTTCTCCGACAGCGTGTCCTCGATCTCGCGCTGGATGGTGCGCCGCAGCGGACGCGCGCCCAGCACCGGGTCGTAGCCCTTCTTGGACAGCAGTTCCTTGGCGGACTGGGAGAGCTCGATGCCCATGTCCCGGTCCTTCAGGCGCTCGTCCACCTTGCTGATCATCAGGTCGACGATCCGCAGGATGTCCTCCTGCGTCAGCTGCGGGAAGACGACCACGTCGTCGACGCGGTTGAGGAACTCGGGCCGGAAGTGCTGCTTGAGCTCGTCCGACACCTTGTTCTTCATGCGCTCGTAGTTGGTCTTCGTGTCACCCGCGGCGGCGAAGCCGAGGTTGAAGCCCTTGGAGATGTCCCGGGTGCCGAGGTTGGTCGTCATGATGATGACCGTGTTCTTGAAGTCCACGACCCGGCCCTGGGAGTCGGTCAGGCGACCGTCCTCCAGGATCTGCAGCAGCGAGTTGAAGATGTCCGGGTGGGCCTTCTCGACCTCGTCGAAGAGGACGACCGAGAACGGCTTGCGGCGCACCTTCTCCGTCAGCTGGCCGCCCTCCTCGTAGCCCACGTAGCCGGGGGGCGAACCGAACAGACGCGAGACCGTGTGCTTCTCGCTGAACTCCGACATGTCGAGGGAGATCAGCGCGTCCTCGTCGCCGAACAGGAACTCGGCCAGCGCCTTGGACAGCTCGGTCTTACCGACACCGGACGGGCCCGCGAAGATGAACGAACCACCCGGACGCTTCGGGTCCTTCAGGCCCGCACGCGTACGGCGGATCGCCTTCGACAGCGCCTTGACGGCGTCGTCCTGGCCGATGACCCGCTTGTGCAGCTCCTCCTCCATGCGGAGCAGGCGGCTGGACTCCTCCTCGGTCAGCTTGAAGACCGGGATGCCGGTGGCCGTGGCGAGGACCTCGGCGATCAGGTCGCCGTCGACCTCGGCGACGACGTCCATGTCGCCGGCCTTCCACTCCTTCTCCCGCTTCGCCTTGGCGGCCAGGAGCTGCTTCTCCTTGTCGCGCAGGGAGGCGGCCTTCTCGAAGTCCTGCGAGTCGATCGCGGACTCCTTGTCCCGGCGGACGGCGGCGATCTTCTCGTCGAACTCGCGCAGGTCCGGCGGCGCGGTCATCCGGCGGATCCGCATCCGGGAACCGGCCTCGTCGATCAGGTCGATCGCCTTGTCCGGCAGGAAGCGGTCCGAGATGTACCGGTCGGCCAGGGTGGCGGCCTGGACCAGCGCCTCGTCGGTGATGGAGACGCGGTGGTGCGCCTCGTACCGGTCGCGCAGGCCCTTGAGGATCTCGATCGTGTGCGGCAGGGACGGCTCGGCGACCTGGATGGGCTGGAAGCGGCGCTCCAGGGCCGCGTCCTTCTCCAGGTGCTTGCGGTACTCGTCCAGCGTGGTCGCACCGATGGTCTGCAGCTCGCCGCGGGCCAGCATCGGCTTCAGGATGCTCGCCGCGTCGATGGCGCCCTCGGCGGCACCCGCACCGACCAGCGTGTGCAGCTCGTCGATGAACAGGATGATGTCGCCGCGGGTGCGGATCTCCTTGAGCACCTTCTTCAGGCGCTCCTCGAAGTCACCGCGGTAGCGGGAGCCGGCGACCAGCGCGCCGAGGTCCAGCGTGTAGAGGTGCTTGTCCTTGAGCGTCTCGGGCACCTCGCCCTTGACGATGGCCTGGGCGAGGCCCTCGACGACGGCGGTCTTGCCGACGCCGGGCTCACCGATCAGGACCGGGTTGTTCTTGGTCCGGCGGGACAGCACCTGCATGACCCGCTCGATCTCCTTCTCGCGCCCGATGACCGGGTCGAGCTTGGACTCACGGGCGGCCTGGGTGAGGTTCCGGCCGAACTGGTCGAGGACCAGGGACGTGGAGGGCGTGCCCTCGGCAGGACCGCCGGCGGTGGCGGCCTCCTTGCCCTGGTAACCGGAGAGCAGCTGGATCACCTGCTGCCGCACGCGGTTGAGATCGGCGCCCAGCTTGACCAGGACCTGGGCGGCGACGCCCTCGCCCTCGCGGATCAGGCCGAGCAGGATGTGTTCCGTGCCGATGTAGTTGTGGCCCAGCTGAAGCGCCTCGCGCAGCGACAGCTCCAGCACCTTCTTGGCACGGGGGGTGAAGGGGATGTGGCCGGACGGCGCCTGCTGCCCCTGGCCGATGATCTCCTCCACCTGCTGGCGGACCGCCTCAAGCGAAATGCCGAGGCTCTCCAGGGCCTTTGCGGCGACACCCTCACCCTCGTGGATCAGGCCCAGGAGGATGTGCTCGGTGCCGATGTAGTTGTGGTTGAGCATCCGGGCTTCTTCCTGAGCCAGGACGACAACCCGCCGCGCGCGGTCGGTGAACCTCTCGAACATCGTTAATCGCTCCTCAGAGCGGTCAGGCAGTGGGGGGAACTTCCCCTCCCTGTCCTTCCGCAGCTTAGTCCCGCAAGCGGGGACCGCTCATTCCAACTGCCGACACCGGACCGAGAACCAGCACTGCCTCCTGACCCCGAACGCCGACATCTGCTCCAACCCGATGGTGCGAGACGATGTTCCCGCAGGCCAGGCAGATACCCCAGTCGCCAGTACGCCGATGGCGAACGTGAGACGGCCTCTCCTGCGCGTCGCCCCCTCCCACTAGGCATGTCTTACCCGTTGTCACGGACAGTCCATGCCGAGTGCGCCGGTTCCCTCCGCTACGGGCGAACAACCTTGCGCCACCCCACACCCCTACGCGCCCCCTCTTCCGGCACTCTGCGCACTCATCGGAGCACCCAGCGTAACCCGCACGCTCCTCCGGCAGTTGCCCTTGGCATGGTTGGCGATCCGCCTCCGGCCGTGACGGCCCCCGCTTCCCGCCGGCCGGCCTGCCCGCGCGGGCAGGCGGGACCGGATGGGCGGGCGGGACCGGGTGAGCGCAGGAAACGGAGCGAGCAGGGGGAGCCGGGGAATCCCATGGGGCAGGAGGGACCGAGGGGCCTCGGGGAGCCGACGGACCTCGCGGAGCCGGCGGACCGGAGCGGCCGGTGCGACCGGGTCCGGCGGTGGTACGAGGACGAGCTGGGCTGGCCGACGGCGCCCGGGGCGCCCGTACGGCTTCGGGTGGGTGTCCGGTTCGACGTGCTGGACGTTCCGGCGGAGGCGGGCCGCGCGGCGCTGTGGCGGCTGGGGCCGGGCTCCCCGGTGGCCGTGCAGGGCGACCGGATGCGGCTGCTGGTGGCCGCGGGCAGCGCGGAGGAACTGCCCGGGCTGCTGGACTGGCTGGAGTGGGGTGCGCTGGCGCTCGATCTGACGGCGATCGGCGCGGGGGGTGTCATGGCCGCCCCGCCGCCCCCCGGCCCCGGCCCCACCGGCACGCGGCCGCTTCCCCTGGACCGGCGCGGTTCACAGGGGGCCGCCGCATGGCTGCGGCCCCCCGGGCCTGGGTGCGAGGTCGAGTCCTCGCTGCCGACGCTGTCGGCCGTGGGGAGCGGTGAGGGCGCCCCCGATCTCGTACGGCTGGTCGACACGGTGGCGGCGCAGTGCCACCGGATCCGGCTGCGGCGCGCGTGCGCCCGGCCGCCGGCCTGCTCGCAGGTCCCGCGTCCGTACCAGCAGGCCGCGGATCAGCCGTTGGCCTTCTCGTACTCCTCGCGGATGGACGCGGGGACACGGCCCCGGTCGTTGACCTCGTAACCGTTCGCCTTGGCCCACGCGCGGATGGCCGCGGTGTCCTGGCTGCCGCCGGAGGAGGCACGCGCCTTTCCGCGTCCGCCGGAGGCACGGCCACCGGTACGGCGGCCGCTCTTCACGTAAGGCTCCAGGAGACTGCGGAGCTTGTCCGCGTTGGCGGTGGTGAGATCGATCTCGTATGTCTTGCCGTCCAGCGCGAACGTCACGGTCTCGTCCGCCTCGCCACCGTCGAGGTCGTCGACAAGAAGGACCTGAACCTTCTGTGCCACCGGATTTCCTTTCATCGATAACGTGAGGGCCGGGGTCTGCCGGCGTCCGCCGTATCTCCGTCCCCTGTTATATGCAGTACTGCAGTACGTCGGAAAGCAAACCGCTTTTGCCGGAAAAACACAAACCCCTGGAGAGGCCGACGGTCCGGACCCGGCCCGGAAACATGCGCGTTTCGGACATAGGGAACCCGAGTGCGGTCGCCCGGGCGGAATAGAGGTGGCGGATCAGCGATCCTTGCACGGGGATCCCCTGCGGATCCCCAGGGTTCGCCGCGGATCCCCGGGCCGGTCGCGGATGCCCGGCGATCACAGATGCAGAAGCATCCGGCTGTTGCCCAAGGTGTTCGGTTTCACTCGTTCGAGACCGAGGAACTCCGCGACGCCCTCGTCATAGGAACGCAGGAGCTCCGCGTAGACATCGGTGTCGACCGGGGTCTCCCCGATCTCCACGAAGCCGTGCTTGCCGAAGAAGTCCACTTCGAAGGTCAGACAGAAAACGCGGCGAACGCCGAGCCAGCGGGCGGTCTGCAGCAACTTCTCCAGCACGCGATGGCCGACGCCGGCGCCCTTCAGGCCGGGCTGCACGGCGAGAGTGCGGACTTCCGCGAGATCTTCCCACATCACGTGCAGGGCGCCGCAGCCGACCACCTCGGCGTTGTCGTCCCGTTCCGCGACCCAGAACTCCTGGATGTCCTCGTAAAGCGTCACCGTCGCTTTGTCGAGCAGGATCCCGTCCCGGACGTACACGTCGAGGAGACGGCGTACGGCCGGGACATCGCTGGTGCGGGCCCGCCGGACGGTGATGGCTTTCGCGGTGACTTCGGGGCTCTCTGCTGACATGAGCGGACGCTATCGCCCGCCGCCCTCCGCTGCCGAACCGGGGTTCTGCACAGGGGTATCGGGGGCCGCTTCGGCACCGGGCGGGACATTCGGCGGGGGTGTGGGACGCGGGTTCTGTTCGACTTCGGATGTTTCCGGTCCCTGGACGACGCGCAGGGCGTCCCGGAGTGCCTGTCGCTGTTCGTCGCTCATCATCGCGAAGAAGGCGACAAGGGCCGCGGCGGGGTTGTCGCTCTGGGACCAGGCGTCGTTCATCAGGGCGGCGGCGTAGGCGGCCCGGGTGGAGACCGCCTCATATCGATAGGCGCGGCCTTCCGCCTCGCGGCGCACCCAGCCCTTCTGATGGAGATTGTCCAAAACGGTCATCACCGTGGTGTAGGCGATCGACCGTTCCCGCTGGAGATCTTCCAGGACTTCTCGAACGGTCACCGGGCGGTTCCACTTCCACACCCGCGTCATGACCGCGTCTTCGAGTTCTCCCAATGGGCGAGGCACATCTCCGACGATAGTGGGAGATCCAGGGAATGGCGTGACGGACGTGCACCCACATCCCCATACGCGAACAAAAAGGGCGTGCGGCTCGGATGTGCGGGAGCGCGGAGCCGTACGCCGGGGGCGCGCCGCCGGGGCGCGGTCAGGCGTCGGGCTCGGCGGAGGCCCGGCGGGGGCCCTCCGCGCGCGCCAGGGCGGCGTCGACGGCCTCGTCCTCCTTGGCCTTGTTGGTGCCGCCCTGGGTCTTCACGATCACCCTGATCACGGCGATGAACAACGCGGCCATGACGACCGGGGGCAGAAGCGCGGAGACGTAGTCCATGCGTCCAGGGTAGCCACGGGGCGGGGGATCGCCGGGATCGGGTGGGTCAGCCCGCGGCCAGTCGCCGCGGGGGCCTGCGCGCGGGTGCGGCCGGTTCGCGCCGGGGGCGGGCCTCGCCCGGCGCGGGGGCGGGAACCGGGCGGGAGGCCGGTTTCTCCACGGGGCTCCGCCCGGACGCTCCGGCGGGGTCCTCGGCAAAGCCGGCCAGACCGCCGGGGAGGGAGAGGAGGCGGCTGCGGGAGGCGGGTGCGGCCGGGGCCGCCGTGCCGGGCGCGCGGGGCGTGCGGGCCGGGCCGGGCCCGGCGGAGGTCCGGCAGCGGCGCAGGAGGGCGGCCGCCCCGGGGTGGCCGCGCAGGGCGCGGAGCGCCGCGAGGTCGTCGGGGGCCGGGCGGTGCCCGGCGCCCAGCGCCTCGTCCAGGAGCGCGAGGTAGCCGGCGGCGGCGCCCGGGAGGGCGGCACGGTAGCGCGCGAGGTCGGCCACGAAAAAGGCGCGCAGCCGGGCCCCCTCCCGCAGCGCCTCGTCGAGCGACTCCGCGAGACGGAGGCAGTCCTGGACGTCCCCGGCACAGGCGGGGCCGTGGTGCAGAGCGAGGGCGAGGGCGCGGCGGAGCACCCGCAGCTCCTCCGCGCCGAACGCCATGCCGCCGCGGGATCCGTAGGGCGTGGGCATGCGGCGACAGTACGCGCCGGCCGGACGGACTTCGCCCACCGGGCGGGTGTGGCGTGCGGAGCCACTCGGGTGGCCGGAGAGGCCCCCGCCCCGGCCGGCGGCAGCGGGCCGGCCGGGGCAGGACCTCCTCAGCCCGCGGCAGCGGACCGGCCGGGGCGGGGTCCGGCCGGGGCGGGAAGGGGCGCGCCCGGCCCGGTCCGCCGGGGCGCCGGCGGGGTCACAGGCGGGAGACGTTCCGTTCGTACACCAGGCGCAGGCCGATCAGGGTCAGCCACGGCTCGTGCTCGTCGATGACCGAGGACTCGCCCAGCACCATGGGCGCCAGGCCGCCGGTCGCGATGACGGTGACGTCGTCCGGGTCGTCGGCCAGCTCGCGGGCCATGCGGTTGACGACGCCGTCGACCTGCCCGGCGAAGCCGTAGACGATGCCCGCCTGCATGGCCTCGACCGTGTTCTTGCCGATGACGCTCCGCGGCCGGGCCACCTCGATCTTGCGCAGCTGCGCCGCCTTGACGCCGAGCGCCTCGACGGAGATCTCGATGCCGGGGGCGATGACCCCGCCGACGTACTCCCCGCGCGCGGACACCGCGTCGAACGTCGTCGCCGTGCCGAAGTCGACGACGATCGCCGGGCCGCCGTACAGCTCGTTGGCGGCGACCGCGTTGATGATGCGGTCGGCGCCGACCTCCTTGGGGTTGTCGAAGAGGATCGGCACGCCCGTCTTCACGCCGGGCTCGACGAGGACCGCGGGGACGTCGCCGTAGTGGCGGCGGGTGACCTCGCGCAGCTCGTGCAGGACCGAGGGGACGGTGGCGCAGATCGCGATGCCGTCGATGCCGTCGCCCAGGTCGTCGCCCAGGAGGGGGTGCATGCCCATCAGACCCTGGAGGAGGACCGCGAGCTCGTCGGCGGTGCGGCGCGCGTCGGTGGAGATGCGCCAGTGCTCGACGATGTCCTCGCCGTCGAAGAGGCCCAGGACGGTGTGCGTGTTGCCTACGTCGATCGTCAGCAGCATGTCCCGTACCCCTACTCCGCCGCTCGCAGATCCAGGCCGATGTCCAGGACGGGGGAGGAGTGGGTCAGGGCTCCCACGGCCAGGTAGTCGACGCCCGTGTCCGCGTACGCCCTGGCGTTCTCCAGGGTCAGGCGGCCCGACGCCTCCAGCTTCGCCCGGCCGCCGACGACGGCGACGGCCTCCGCGCACTCGCCGGGCGTGAAGTTGTCCAGCAGGATCAGGTCGGCGCCGGCGTCCACGACCTCGCGCAGCTGGTGCAGGGTGTCGACCTCGACCTCGACGGGGACGTCGGGGAAGCGCTCGCGGACCGCCTGGAACGCCTGGGCGACGCCGCCCGCGGCGACCACGTGGTTGTCCTTGACCAGGGCCGCGTCGGAGAGGGACATGCGGTGGTTGACGCCGCCGCCGCAGCGGACCGCGTACTTCTCCAGCGAGCGCAGGCCGGGGGTCGTCTTGCGGGTGTCGCGGACCTTCGCCCCGGTGCCCTCCAGGACGTCCGCCCACGCGCGGGTGGCGGTGGCGATGCCCGACAGGCGGCACAGGATGTTCAGGGCGCTGCGTTCGGCGGTGAGCAGGTCGCGGGTGCGGGTGGTGATCGACAGGAGCTTCTGGCCCGCTTCGACGCGGTCGCCGTCCTCGGCGTGGCGCTCGACGGTCAGTTCGTCCTCGCAGACCACGGAGACGACCGCCTCGGCGATCCTCAGGCCCGCGACGACGCCCGCCTCGCGCGCGGTGAAGTCGGCGGTGGCGACGGCGTCCTCGGGGATCGTCGCGACCGTCGTCACGTCCACGCCGTGTGCCAGGTCCTCCTGCACGGCCACGTTGGCGATGTCCTCGACCTCCACGGGGTCGAGTCCGGCGTCGGCCAGCAGCTGGGCGAGGGCGGGGTCCAGGCCGCACTCCAGGTATTCCTCGTCGGTGTCCGCGCCGCAGGCGCAGCCGTCGCCGCAGCCGCCCTGGGCGAGGGGAAGGTCGGGGTGGGTCACGTCGGTCACTGCTCCTGGAGAGGCACGGTGGTCCCCCCTGCCCGGGCGCGGTCGGGAGCGCCGGGATCCTGGGGGAGGGTCGGGGGGAAGTCTGCGGTATCGGTGGTGCGCACGGCCAGCGTGCGGTCCGGGTTCAGGGATACGACGATGTGGCGGCGCCACGCCGTGTCGTCGCGGTCGGGGCGGTCCTCGCGCCAGTGGCAGCCCCGGGTCTCCTCGCGGAGCCGGGCCGCGGCCACCAGGACGCGGGCCACGCACAGGAGGTTGGTGGCCTCCCAGGTGTCGACGCCGGGCTCGGCCGTCTTGCCGTTCTCGGCCAGGGCGTCGAGGGCGTCGGCGTGCAGCTGCTCCAGCCGGTCGGCGGCTCGGACGAGGGAGTCGGCGGAGCGCAGGACCCCGGCGCCCCGCGTCATGATCCGCTGGATGGTGAGGCGGGCCTCCGGGGCGAGGAGGGGGTGGGCCGGCCTGCCGGGGTGCTCCACCGGTTCCGGCACACGCGCGCGCAGGCCGTTCCCGGTCAGGCTCGCGGCGATGTCGGCGGCGATGCGCTCGGCGTAGACCAGGCCCTCGAGGAGGGAGTTGGAGGCCAGGCGGTTGGCGCCGTGCACGCCGGTGCAGGCGACCTCGCCGCACGCGTACAGGCCCGGGACGGTGGTGCGGCCGTGGGAGTCGGTGCGGACGCCGCCGGAGGCGTAGTGGGCGGCCGGGGCGACCGGGACGGGCTCGGTGACCGGGTCGATGCCGTGGGCGCGGCAGGCGGCGAGGATCGTGGGGAAGCGGTGCTCCCACATGGCGGCGCCGAAGTGCCGCGCGTCGAGGTACATGTGCTCGGCGCCCTGCTCCCGCATGCGCCGCATGATGCCCTTGGCGACGATGTCGCGGGGGGCGAGCTCGGCCAGTTCGTGCTGCCCCTGCATGAAGCGCACGCCGTCGGCGTCCACCAGATGGGCGCCCTCGCCGCGCACCGCCTCGGAGACCAGCGGCTGCTGGCCCTCCGCGTCCGGGCCGAGGAAGAGGACGGTGGGGTGGAACTGGACGAACTCCAGGTCGCTGACCTCGGCGCCCGCGCGCAGCGCGAGGGCCACGCCGTCGCCGGTGGAGACGGCGGGGTTGGTGGTCGCGGAGAAGACCTGGCCCATGCCGCCGGTGGCGAGGACCACGGCGGGCGCGTGGACGGCGCCCACGCCGTCGTGCCGGCCCTCGCCCATCACGTGCAGGGTGACGCCCGCGGTGCGGCCGTCGGCGTCCGTGAGCAGGTCCAGGACCAGGGCGTTCTCGATCGTGCGGATGCCCGCCCGTCGCCCGCCACCCCCCTTGCCCGCAGACGCCTCGCGTGCGTCCCGCCCGGCCGCGCGGACCGCCGCGACGAGCGCGCGGGAGATCTCCGCGCCGGTCGCGTCGCCGCCGGCGTGGGCGATGCGGCGGCGGTGGTGGCCGCCCTCGCGGGTGAGTTCCAGGCCGCCCCCGGCCGCCTCGTCGAACCGGGCGCCGGTGTCGATGAGGCGGCGTACGGCGTCGGGGCCCTCGGTGACGAGGATGCGGACCGCCTCCTCGTCGCACAGGCCCGCGCCCGCGACCAGGGTGTCGTCGAGGTGCTGCTCGGGGGTGTCGCCCTCGCCGAGGGCGGCGGCGATGCCGCCCTGCGCCCAGCGGGTGGAGCCGTCGTCGAGGCGGGCCTTGGTGACGACGACCGTGTCCAGGCCGGCGGCCTCGCAGCGCAGGGCCGCGGTGAGGCCCGCGACACCGGAGCCGACGACCACCACGTCCGCCGGGATGGACCACCCTGGGGCGGGCGCGTGCAGTCGTATGCCGGTGCGGGTCACGAGGTGGCTCCGAAGGTCAGGGGGATGTTGTCGATCAGCCGGGTCGTGCCGACCCGGGCGGCGACGGCGAGGACGGCCTCGCCGGTGTGGTCGTCCCCGATCTCGGTGAAGTCGGACGGGTCGACGAGGGCGAGGTAGTCCAGTTCGAGCGGCGGGTCGAGGCGGGCGGCCTCGTCCAGGACCAGGCGGGCGGCGGCGCGGACGGCGGCCGGTCCGGCCGGGGTGGCCTTGGCCACGGCGTGCGCGTCGGCGGCGGCGCGGGACTCCCCCAGGGCGCTGAGCGCCTCGGCCCGCGCGTGCGAGGCGGGCACTTCGCGGGCCCGTGCGCGCAGCGCCTCCTGGGCGGCGTGCCGGTCCCGGCCCGCGAACAGGGCCCGGGACAGGGCGAGGGCGGTGCGGCGCTCGGCGGGCGAGAGGTAGCGGTTGCGGCTGGACAGGGCCAGGCCGTCCGCCTCGCGCACGGTGGGCACGCCGACGATCTCGACGCCGAAGTTCAGGTCCCGCACCATGCGGCGGATCAGGGCGAGCTGCTGGGCGTCCTTCTGGCCGTACAACGCGACGTCCGGGCGGGTGAGGTGCAGCAGCTTGGCGACGACCGTGAGCATGCCGTCGAAGTGGCCGGGCCGCGAGGCGCCCTCCAGACGCCGGCCCATGGGACCGGCGCTGACGCGGACCTGGGGCTCGCCGCCCGGGTAGACCTCCTCCACGGACGGGGCGAACACGACGTCCGCGCCCGACCGGCCGGCCAGCTCGACGTCGGCCTCCAGGGTGCGCGGATAGCGGTCGAGGTCCTCGCCCGCGCCGAACTGCAGCGGGTTGACGAAGACGGTGACGACGACCTCGCCGTCCGGGTCGACGGTCTCGCGGGCGGTGCGGACGAGGGTGGCGTGGCCCTCGTGCAGGGCGCCCATGGTCATCACGACGGCCCGGCGGCCGTGGCGCACGCGCGCGTGCAGCTCGTCGGCGGTGCGCAGCAGGGTGGTGGTCATCGGGCGTCCCCTTCGGTGCCGTCGGTCCCGTGGGCGAGTACGCCGAGGAGGTCCTCGGCGAGTTCGGGCCTGAGCAGCCCGTGGGCGAGCGCCCGGTCCGCGGTGGCGCGCGCCATCGCCAGGTAGCCGGCGACGGTCTGCGGGGCGTGCCGGCGCAACTCGGCGACGTGCGCGGCGACCGTGCCCGCGTCCCCGCGCGCCACGGGGCCGGTCAGGGCCGCGTCGCCGGAGCGCAGGGCGTTGTCCAGGGCGGCGCCCAGCAGCGGGCCGAGCATCCGGTCGGGGGCCTCGACGCCGGCCGCGCGCAGCAGCTCCATCGACTGGGCGACCAGGGTGACCAGGTGGTTGGCGCCGAGCGCGAGGGCCGCGTGGTACAGCGGGCGCCGCTCCTCGGCGATCCACTCCGGCTCGCCGCCCATCTCGATGACCAGGGCCTCGGCGGCCAGCCGCAGCTCCTCGGGGGCGGTGACGCCGAAGGAGCACCCGGCCAGCCGCTGCACGTCGACGGGGGTGCCGGTGAAGGTCATCGCCGGGTGCAGGGCGAGCGGCAGGGCGCCCGCGCGCAGGGCGGGGTCCAGGACCCGCGTGCCGTACCGGCCCGAGGTGTGCACGAGCAGCTGGCCCGGCCGCACCGCGCCGGTGTCGGCGAGCCCGGTGACGAGCCCGGGCAGGGCGTCGTCCGGAACGGTCAGCAGCACCAGCTCGGCGCGGGCCAGGACCTCGGCGGGCGGAACGAGCGGCACGTCGGGCAGCAGCGCGGCGGCGCGCCGCCGGGAGGCGTCGGAGACGCCGGAGACGGCCACCGGGCGGTGTCCGGCGAGCTGCAGGGAGGCCGCCAGGGCGGGGCCCACGCGGCCGGCGCCGACGACGCCGACGGTGAGCCGCGCGGGGCGGTCCCTGGGGTCGGGCTGAGGGGGTGTGTTCACGCGACGACGGCCTTCCCGTTCCAGTCCGCTCCGGGTACCGGACGATTTCTCGTCATGTTAACGCGATCGGTTCGAGGGGTGTTCGGCTGTCCACAGGCTGTGGGTTTCCGCGCGGGGCGCCGGCACGCGGGGCGCGGGAAGCGGAGCGGTCGCGCGCCGGCGCGCACGGCGGGGCGCTGGCGCACGGGCACGGGATGCGAGCGGTCGCGCGCGCCGGGAGGACGGAGCGGTGGCACGCGGGTGCGGAGGCGGCGGGTGTACGCGCGGGGCGGCACACGGCATGATCACGGGAATGAGCGACACGGCGGACACCGGCGAGCGGATGCCGGACGAGGAGCACCGCACACGGCTGCGCGAGCGGCGTCTGGCCGCCGCGCGGAACGCGGAGCGGGTGCTCGCGCGCCTCGGGTTCCGGGGCACCCTGCGGGAGCGCCTGGCACTGCTGGACGCGGCGCGGGACGTGTACGACCTGGACGAGCCGGCCGACGTCTACGGCGACGGTGTCGTCGAGGCCCTGGAGGAGCGGACCGCCGGGCTGCTCGGCCAGGAGGCGGCCGTCTTCTTCCCGACGGGCACCATGGCCCAGCAGGTCGCCCTGCGCTGCTGGGCGGCCCGCACCGGCAGCCCGGCCGTCGCCCTGCACGCGCTGGCCCACCCCGAGGTGCACGAGCGGAACGCGCTCAGCCAGGTCAGCGGTCTGCGCCCGGTGCGGGTGACGGACGCGCCCCGGCCGCCGACCGCCGCGGAGGTACGCGACCTCGAGGAGCCCTTCGGGGCGCTGATGCTGGAACTCCCCCTGAGGGACGCCGGTTTCGTGCTGCCCTCCTGGGGGGAGCTCACCGAGGTCGTGGCGGCGGCGCGGGAGCGCGACGCGGTGGTGCACTTCGACGGCGCCCGCCTGTGGGAGTCCACCGTCCACCTCGGCCGGCCCCTGGACGAGATCGCGGGCCTGGCGGACAGCGTCTACGTGTCGTTCTACAAGTCCCTCGACGGCTACGGCGGGGCCGCCCTCGCCGGCCCGCGGACGCTGGTGGAGGAGGCGCGGAGCTGGCGGCACCGCTACGGCGGCACCGTGTTCCAGCAGTTCCCGGCGGCGCTGTCGGCGCTGGTGGGCCTGGAGCGGGAGCTGCCCCGGCTGCCCGGGTACGTGCGGCACGCGCGCGTGGTGGCCGCCGCGCTGCGGGAGGGCTTCGCGGCGGCCGGCGTGCCGTGGGCGCGTGTGCACCCGCGGGTGCCGCACACCCACGACTTCCAGGTCTGGCTGCCGTACGACGCCGAGGTCCTCGCCGAGGCGGCGGTCCGCACCGCCGAGGAGACCGGCACCCTGCTGTTCGCCAACGCCTGGTCCCGCAGGGGCCCGGACATCGCCTGCACCGAGGTCTACGTACGGGCCGCCGGCCTCGACTGGACGGCGGACGACGTACGGGCGGCGGTGGCGGAGTTCGCCTCCCGGCTCGACGGGTAGTCCCGGTGGTGCCGGCTCGGCAGGGGGTCCCGGCGGTTCCGGCTCGACGGGTGGCCCCGGTGGTCCCGGTGGTCCCGGAGCCGCCGGTGCCCCGGTGAGGTCGCCTGGTCCGGCGCGGCCGTCGGTCGCCGGCCGCGCCGTCGGCGGCGGGGTGCACCATGAGGGCATGAGTGTGTGCATCGACATCGCGGGCCTGCGGCCGGAGGGGGTGACCGTCGCGCTCTCGCCCCTGGCCGAGCTGGGCTCGGCGCTGCACGTGCTCGCGGAGCCGGTCCACCACCCGGGCGTCAGGGGCTGGGCGACCGCGGTGTCCGCGCGCCTGGAGCCGGACCTCGCCGACCGGCTGTGCGAGGCGGACTTCCTGTGGACGGCGGCGTTCACGGACGTCTTCATGCCGTGCGCCGGCGTACCGGGCCGCCGGACGCGGCCGGGTGCCACGCTCGCCGAGGAGCTGGACCTGCTGGACAAGCTGTCCGACGAGCAGTTCGTGGCCGCGGCGCTGGAGTTCACCTGCGGCGGGCCGTGTCCGGGCCCCGAACCGGAGCTGCTGGGCGATCCCGCGCTGCGGGAGCGGGCGCTGGAGCTGGCCGCCGCGCGCGGCCCCCGCCAGGCGCGTTTCACCCGCCGGCTGCTCGACGACCCGCCCGCGGTCCGCGCCTGGTTCCGGCAGCTCGTCCTGGACTGCGAGGAGGCGTTCTTCGCGGACACCTGGGCGCGCGTGCGGGGCCGGCTCGCCGCCGACGCCCGCCACAAGACCGAGCTGCTGCGCCGCAAGGGCCTCTCGGACATGCTGGCCGCGGTGTCCCCCGCGATCGCCCTGGACGAGGAGGCGGCGCTCATCACCGTCGACAAGATGCTCGTGGGGCGCACCACCACGGGCGACGGCGGCCTGCTGTTCATCCCCACCAGCCTGGGGTGGCCCCACCTGCTCGTGCTGCACCGCCGCGACTGGCAGCCCGTGGTGCAGTACCCGGTGGGCGTGCCCGACGCCGTCGACCCGCCCTCCGTCGAGCAGATCACCCTGCGGCTGACCGCGCTCGCGCACCCGGCGCGGGCGCGGCTGTGCCGCCACCTCGCGCGCGGCGCGTTCACCACCGGCGAGCTGGCCGACGCGCACGGCATGACGGCGCCGGAGGTGTCCCGGCACCTGAGCGTGCTGAAGAAGGCCGGGCTGGTCACCACCCGCCGGCGCGGCCGCTACGCGCAGCACCAGCTGGACCTCACGGTGGTGGCCCGCCTGGGCGGCGACCTCATCCAGGGCCTCCTGCGCTGACCCCGGCCGGCCCCGCCCGGACGCCTCGCGCCGGGCGGCCGCGCCCGCTCCCGGGGTCGGTCGAACCGGATGTGCCGCAGCCCGACCCGCGCCCCGGTCAGCCGTGTCCGCCGGCCCGCACCAGCCCCGTCTCGTACGCCAGGACCACCACCTGCACCCGGTCGCGCAGCCCCAGCTTGGTCAGGATGCGCCCCACGTGCGTCTTCACGGTCGCCTCGGACAGCACCAGCCGGGCCGCTATCTCCCCGTTGGACAGGCCCTGCGCGACCAGCACCATCACCTCGCGCTCGCGGCCGGTGAGCCGCTCCAGCTCCTTGTGCTGCGGCTGCCCGCCGGTGCCCGGCAGCATCGGCGCGAAGCGGTCCAGCAGCCGGCGGGTGGTGGAGGGCGCGACCACCGCGTCGCCGCTGTGCACGGCCCGGATCGCGGCCAGCAGCTCGCCCGGCGGCACGTCCTTGAGCATGAACCCGGAGGCGCCCGCCTTCAGCGCGGAGAAGGCGTACTCGTCGAGGTCGAAGGTGGTCAGGATCAGCACCTTCGGCGGGTCGGCCGCGGCGCAGATCCGGCGGGTGGCCTCCACGCCGTCCAGCTTGGGCATGCGGACGTCCATCAGGACGACGTCCACGTCGGTGGAGCGCAGCGCCTGGAGGGCCTCGACGCCGTCGCCCGCCTCCGCGACGACCTCCATGTCCGGCTGGGCGGCGAGCACCATCCGGAACCCGGTGCGCAGCAGCGCCTGGTCGTCGACGAGCATCACGCGGATCGCCATCGGGTCCTCTTCCGTGTCGTGTTCCCCGGCCGGGGGCGCGAGGGGCGTTACAGGTGTCAACAAGGGGCGTGCGTCGGCGTCAGTGCGCGGGTTTGAGCGGGAGCAGGGCGCTGATGCGGAATCCCCCGCCGGGGCGCGGCCCCGCGTCCAGGGTGCCGCCGACCATGCCGACCCGCTCGCGCATGCCGATCAGGCCGTGGCCCCGGCCGTCGAGGCCGCCCTCCTCGTACAGCTCGTGCGGGGCGCCCTTGCCGTCGTCCTCGACCAGCAGGCCGAGCCCGTCGTCGAAGTAGACCAGGCGCACGCTCGCGCCCGCGTTCGGCCCGCCGTGCTTGCGGGTGTTGGTGAGCGCCTCCTGCACGATGCGGTAGGCGGTCAGCTCGACGCCGCTGGGCAGCGGGCGCGGGGTGCCCTCGATCCTGAAGTCGACCGGCAGGCCGGAACCGCGGCACTGCTCGACGAGGTCCTCGATCTGCCGCACGTCGGGCTGCGGCACGTACTCGCCGGCCTCCTGGTGCTCGCCGGTGCGCAGCACGCCCAGCAGGCGGCGCATCTCGGCGAGGGCCTGCCGGCCGGTGGAGGATATGGTCTCCAGGGCCTTCTTCGCCTGGTCGGGCGCGGCGTCCAGGACGTAGGCGGCGCCGTCGGCCTGCACCACCATCACCGAGACGTTGTGCGCGACGACGTCGTGCAGCTCGCGCGCGATGCGGGCGCGTTCGGCGGCGACCGCGACCTTGGCCTGCGCCTCGCGCTCCTTCTCCAGCCGGGCGGCGCGCTCCTCCAGCTGCGCGAAGTAGGCGCGGCGGGTGCGGACGGAGTCGCCGAGCACCCAGGCGAGCGCGAACGGCACCGCCTGGAAGACCGTCAGCGCGACGTTGCCCGCGACGCCCGTCTGGTCGCTCGGCCAGCGCAGCTGGGCCAGGGGGGCCGCGCACAGGCCCGCGGCCAGCGCGAACCGGGACGCCCAGCGGGCGCCCGTCGCGGCGACCGTGTAGACGATCACCAGCAGGGCGAAGTCGGCCGCCGTCGTCTCGACGTCCAGCACCAGCTGGACCACGCCCAGCCCGAAAGCCAGCAGCAGCATCCTCTCCGGCGCCCGCCGGCGCAGCGCGATCACCAGGCACAGCAGGCCGGCGACGGGCAGGACGATCATCGGCGCGTCGGTGCCCCTGGTCTCCTGCCGGGCGACCTCACCCAGCACGGAGATCCCGAACAGGACGACGGCCCAGGCGCTGTCGACCCACGTCGGGTGCCTGCGGAGGAAGTCATAGAGGCGCTGCACGTAACCCAGCGTAGGGAGGCCGCGTGTGTGCGGGAGTCAACCGGAGGACCGATCCGCGCCGGTCGCGCGTACTCCGCAAGGTGGAGTTCCGTTCCTTGCGTGCGTTTAGCCTGGGCCGGTGACAGCAGCGACGACGGGCCGGTGGCGGGGTTGGCGGGCGGCGGCGCAGGCCGCGCTGTACGGGCCGGACGGCTTCTACCGCAGGCCGGAGGGGCCGGCCGGGCACTTCCGCACGTCCGTGCACGCCTCGCCGCTGTTCGCCGGGGCCGTGGCGCGGCTGCTGTGCCGGGTGGACGCGGCGCTGGGGCGGCCCGCGCGGCTCGACTTCGTCGACATGGCGGCCGGGCGGGGCGAGCTGGTCGCCGGGGTCCTGGCCGCGCTGCCGGCCGAGGTGGCCGCCCGCACGCGCGGGTACGCCGTCGAGGTCGCCGGCCGGCCCGACGGCCTCGACGAGCGGATCGCGTGGCTGCCCGAGCCGCCGCGGAGCGTCACGGGGCTGCTGTTCGCCAACGAGTGGCTGGACAACGTGCCCGTGGACGTCGTGGAGGTGGACGCCGCGGGCGTGCCGCGGCGGGTGCTGGTCGACACGGACGGGGCCGAGCGGCTCGGGGAGCCGGTCTCCGGGGAGCAGGCCGCGTGGCTGGCGCGGTGGTGGCCGCTGCCGGCCGAGGAGGGGCTGCGGGCCGAGATCGGGCTGCCCCGGGACACCGCGTGGGCGTCCGCGGTGGCCGCGCTCGACCGCGGGCTCGCCGTCGCCGTCGACTACGCGCACACGCGGGACGCCCGGCCGCCCTTCGGGACGCTCACCGGATACCGCGAGGGGCGGGAGACGCGGCCCGTGCCGGACGGGTCGTGCGACATCACCGCGCACGTCGCCCTGGACGCGTGCGCGCTGCCCGGCGCACGCCTCCTGCCCCAGCGTGAGGCCCTGCGCGCCCTCGGCGTGACCGGCGCACGCCCCCCGCTGGCCCTCGCCACCACCGATCCCCCGGCCTATGTGCGCGCCCTCGCGCGTGCCGGCGAGGCGGCCGAGCTGACGGCGCCGGGCGGGCTGGGCGACTTCGGCTGGCTGGTGCAGCCGGTCGGGATCCCCGGCCCGCCGGCCCCCGGCGCCGGCGGCACCGGGACCGCCGGGGCCCTACTTGTCGATGTCGCCGACGACGAAGAACAGTGATCCCAGGATCGCCACCATGTCCGCCACCAGCGTCCCCGGCAGCAGCTCGGTGAGCGCCTGGATGTTGTTGTACGACGCCGAGCGCAGCTTGAGCCGGTACGGCGTCTTCTCGCCCTTGCTGACCAGGTAGTAGCCGTTGATCCCGAGCGGGTTCTCGGTCCACGCGTACGTGTGCCCCTCCGGCGCCTTCAGCACCTTGGGCAGCCGCTGGTTGATCGGCCCGGGCGGCAGCTCGGCGAGCCGGTCCAGGCAGGCGTCGGCGAGGTCGAGGGCGTTGTGCGTCTGCTCCAGCAGGCACTCGAAGCGGGCGAGGCAGTCGCCCTCCTGCCGGGTGACCACCTTCAGGACGTCCTGCAACTCCCCGTACGCGAGGTACGGCTCGTCGCGGCGCAGGTCGAAGTCGACGCCCGAGGCGCGCGCGATCGGCCCGCTCACGCCGTACGCGTGCACGGCCTCCGGCGCGAGGACGCCCACCCCGCGCGTGCGCCCCCGGAAGATCTCGTTGCCGAGCACCAGGTCGTCGAAGTCGCCCAGGCGCGAGCGCACGGCGGCGACGGCGCCCCGCGCGCGTGCGGCCCAGCCGGCCGGCAGGTCCTCCTTGAGGCCGCCGACGCGGTTGAACATGTAGTGGATCCGGCCGCCGGAGACCTCCTCCATGACGTTCTGGAGCGTCTCGCGCTCCCGGAACGCGTAGAAGACCGGGGTGATGCCGCCGAGCTCCAGCGGATACGAGCCGAGGAACATCAGGTGGTTGAGCACCCGGTTCAGCTCCGCGAGCAGCGTCCGCGTCCACACCGCCCGCTCGGGGACCTCCATGCCGAGCATGCGCTCCACGGCGAGGACGACGCCCAGCTCGTTGGAGAACGCCGACAGCCAGTCGTGGCGGTTGGCGAGCACGATGATCTGGCGGTAGTCGCGCGCCTCGAACAGCTTCTCCGCGCCGCGGTGCATGTAGCCGATCACCGGCTCGGCGCGCGTGATGCGCTCGCCGTCCAGGACCAGCCTCAGCCGCAGCACACCGTGCGTCGACGGATGCTGCGGCCCGATGTTGAGCACCATGTCGGTGCTCTCCGCGGCGCCGCCGATCCCGACCATGGTCTCCGTCGTAGGCGTCATGCACCCAGTCTCCCCTACGTACGCTGGCCCCATGGAGACGGGGAGCCCGGACGACACGGGCAGGGCGGGGACGGCGGAACCCGCGGGCACGGCGGAACCCGCGGGCACGGCGGAGCCGGTGTGGACCGGGCTGCCGCCGGGGCTGCTGCGGATGCGGCGGCTGCTGCTGGTGGTGTGGCTGGGGCTGCTCGCCCTCGGTCTGGGACTGCTGCTCGGGCTGCTCGCCGGTCCCGCGTGGGCGGCCTTCGCGCTGCTGCCGGCGGTGGCGGCGGTGTGGGGCTGGGTGCTGCTGGAGCGCAACTGGCGGTCCTGGCGGTACGCCGAGCGCGCCGACGACCTGCTGATCAGCCGGGGCGTACTGTGGCGCGAGCAGACGGTCGTGCCGTACGGGCGGATGCAGCTGGTCGAGGTCACCTCGGGCCCGGTCGAACGGTACTTCGGGCTGGCCAGCGTGCAGCTGCACACCGCCGCCGCGGCGACCGACGCGACCATCCCCGGCCTCGACCCGGCCGAGGCGGAACGGCTGCGCGACCGGCTCGCCGAGCTGGGCGAGGCCCGATCGGCGGGACTGTGACGGCGCCCCGGGCACCCGAGGCCCGCGGCGGCGCGACCGAGCGGCGGCTGCACCCGGTCACGCCGCTGAGGCGGGCGTGGGCGCCGGTCGCCGTCCTCATCGGATGGGCGGTGCACGACCCCGACCAGGCGCAGCGCCAGCTGACCCGGCTGACCCCGGCCACACTGCTGGCCGGCCTTGCCGTACTCGTCCCGGCCGCCGCCCTCTACGGCTTTCTGACCTGGTGGTTCACCCATTTCGCGGTGACCGGGACGGAGCTGCGCATACGGACCGGCCTGGTGTTCCGGCGCACCGCGCACATCCGCCTGGAACGGATCCAGGCCATCGACGTCACCCAGCCGCTGCTGGCCCGGGTCGCGGGCGTCGCCAAGCTCAGACTCGACGTCATAGGCACCGACAAGAAGGACGAGCTGGCCTTCCTGGGCGCCGGCGAGGCCCGTGCGCTGCGCGCCGAACTCCTGGCGCGGGCGGCCGGTTTCGCGGCCGGGGCCGCGGGCGAGGTCGGCGAGGCGCCGTCGACGCGGCTGCTGCGCGTGCCGCCCCGCGTGCTCGCCGTCTCGCTGCTGCTGACCGGCGCCACCTGGGGCACGCTGGTCGCCGCGCTCGTCGTCCCGGCGCTGCTGTGGTCGGCCACCCACAGCCTGTGGACGGTCCTGGCGACCGCCGTGCCGCTGCTGGGCGCGGCGGGGGCGAGCAGCGCGGGACGGTTCGTCACCGAGTACGACTGGACCGTGGGCGAGTCCCCGGACGGGCTGCGCATCGACCGGGGACTGCTGGACCGGGCCCACGAGACGGTGCCGCCGGGGCGGGTGCAGACCGTGCGGATCGTGGAGCCGCTGCTGTGGCGGTGGTGGAGGGCCCCCGGCCCGGGCGAGGCCGGCGGCGGGGGCGGCTGGGTGCGGGTGGAGCTGGACGTGGCCGGGTCGTCGAACTCCGTGCTGGTGCCGGTCGCGCCGCGCGAGGTCGCCGAGGCCGTCATAGCGCGCGTGCTGCCCGGCGTGACCGTACCGCCGCGCTCGTCGCTGTCCCGGCCGCCGCGGCGCGCCCGGTGGTGCGCGCCGGTGTGGTGGCGCGGGCACGGAGTCGCCGTCACCGACGCGGTGTTCGCGGCCCGCCACGGCCTGCTGCGGCGCCGCCTGGCGCTGGTCCCGCACGCCAAGGTGCAGAGCGTGCGGATGACGCAGGGACCGTGGCAGCGGTTCCGGGGACTCGCCGACGTGCGCGTGGACACCGGGGCCGGCAAGACCGTGACGGCCCGGCTGCGGGACGCCGGGGAGGCCGCGGAGCTGCTGCGGGGACAGGCGGAGAGGTCCCGCACGGGGCGCCGGGACGCGCGTCCGGACCGGTGGATGGCGTGAGGGACGGTGTGCGGGGCGGGTGACACGGCGGCCGGGCCGCGCCACCCGCCCCTCGGCGTCCGGCGGGAGCAGGACGTCCGGTCCGGCGGGAGCAGGGGCGTCCGGTGGTCCCGGGGCATCCGGTGGCCGCAGGAGGTCCGGCACGCGGGCCGGAGCGGCCGGCCGGCGTCAGGAAGCCGCGCTGCGCAGCCCCTGGACGTCGATCGGCTCCGTCTCGTCGTGCGCCGTCAGGTCGATGACCTGGCCCGCGCGCGGCGACTCGTCGTCCGCCGGCTTGAACCGGGCCTCCGCCTCGGCCTTGTGGAGGGCGAGGGCCTCCTGGCCGACCACGTCCGCGAGGTCCTCGTTGTGGACGGTCTCCAGGGCGGGCCGGGACGCCGGCTTCTTCTGGTTCTTCGTGCCGAAGAAGTCGAACCCGCCCTCGGCCGCCGGCCGCCGCGCGGGAGCGGGCGGCACGACGGCCGCCGCGGTCGGCACGGTGAAGTGCCCGGCCGGCCGCTGCGCGGGCCGGTCCGCGGGGTCGGCGGCCGCGGACCGGTGCCCGCCGGCC
>NZ_BAAATK010000058.1:0-35858 GCF_039533365.1 Streptomyces glaucus | reverse complement strand
GCCGGTCGCCTCCGCCGGCCGGCCGGCGGAGGCGCGGAAGGCGGCGGGGGTCAGGGGGTTGACGGACCGCGGCGAGGGTCGGGGGCGGGACGGACCGGGCCGGCCGATACCGGGGTGATCGATACGGGGTCGACCGGCACGGGGGCGCCGCACAACGTCGCGCCCCGTTCGCACGTCTTCGAAACCGTGGCCTCAGCTGAACTCACCGTCACCAAGCGTCTGCCCGCGCCCCTGCGGCGCAACGGCGGGCTCCGCGCCCTCGGAGCCCGTCACCGCGTCCCCCTGCTCGCCACCGTGCCCGTGCTCCCCCTGTACGCGCTCTGGTGGTTCCTGCTCGCCACGGGCGGCGGCGACCTCGCCGCCCAGTACGCGTGGGCGGACTTCGTGGCCCGGCACGGCGGCTCCGCGTACAACCTCTCCTGGTACGGCGGCACCCACACCGCCAACTACAGCCTGCTGTCGCCGTACCTGATGGCCGCCCTCGGCGTCCGCACGGTGACCGCCGGCTCCGGGATCGCCGCCTCCTGGCTGGCGGCCGTGCTGATCCGGCGCACCGGGACCCGGCGGCCGGTCTGGCCCGCCCTGCTCGCCTCGCTCGGCCTGTGGTGCAACGTCGTCTCCGGGCGCACCACCTTCGCGCTCGGCGTCGCCCTCGGGCTCGCGGCGTGCCTGCTGCTGACCGGGGAGCGCCGGGTCGCGCTCGCGGCGGCGTACGCGGCGCTGGCGACCGCCGCCAGCCCGGTGGCGGGGCTGTTCCTGGCCGTCGTGGGCGCCGGGTTCCTCGCCGCGCGGGACGGGCGGCGGGCGCTGTCCCTCCTCCTGCCGCCGGCCGCCGTCGTCGCGGCGACGACCTGGCTCTTCCCCTTCGCCGGTGAGCAGCCGATGCCGGCGGCCCGCGTCTGGCCGCCCCTGCTGCTCGGGCTGGCCGTCGCCGTGTTCGCCCCGCGCGGCCGGCGCGTCGCCCGGTGGAGCGGGGCGGTGTACGCGGCCGGGACCGTGCTCACCTACCTCGTCCCCTCCCCCGTCGGCACGAACGTCGAGCGGTTCGCGGAGCACTTCGCCCCGGCCGTGCTGCTCGCCGCCCTGCTCGCCCGGCCCCGCCTGGCCGGGGTCCGCCGGGGGCTGCTGGTCGGCGTCCTCGTCTTCTCCGTGGGATGGCTGGGGAAGAAGACCGTCGACGACGTGGCCGTCTACACCGTCGTGCCGGAGTGGGCCGGGAACACCGGCGGGGTCGTGCGGGCCCTGGAGCGGCTCGGGGCCGACCGGACGCGGGTCGAGGTGGTGCCCGCGCGCGACCACCGCGAGGCCGCCCTGCTCGCCCCGCACGTCAACCTGGCCCGCGGCTGGAACCGGCAGCTCGACGTCGAGCGCGGCCGGCTCTTCTACGACGGCGCCTTCTCCCCCGCCGCCTACCGGGCCTGGCTGGACCGCTGGGCCGTCGGCCTGGTGGTGCTGCCGCAGGCGCGGCCCGACGGGTACGCCGAGGCCGAGGCGCGGCTGCTGCGCGAGGAGCGGCCCGGCTGGCTGGAGCCGGTGTGGCGGGACGCGCACTGGCGGATCTACCGGGTGCGGGACGCCGTGCCGCTGGTGTCGGCGCCGGGGACGGTGGTGCGGGCGGACGGCGCCGGGATCGTCGTCCGGGTGTCCCGGCCCGCCACGGTGACCGTGCGGGTGGCGTACTCGCCGTGGCTGCGCGCCGACGGGGGCTGCCTGGGGCGGGACGGCGAGTTCACCCGGCTCACCGCCGACGCGCCCGGCACCTACCGGATCAGCTCGGAGTACGGTCCCGCGCCGGCTCGGGGCCGCTGCTGACCGCGGCCGGCGTCCGGTCCGCGGTCCGCGCCCGCGGACCCTGGAGCAGGTACGTCAGCCCGAAGCCCGCGCCGACCACCAGCGCGCCGCCCACCGCGTCCAGCACCCAGTGGTTGCCGGTCGCCACGATCGCCGACACCGTGAACAGCGGGTGGAGCAGGCCGGCCGCCTTCATCCACCACTTCGGGGCGATGACCGCCACGGCCAGGCCGCACCACAGGGACCAGCCGAAGTGCAGGGACGGCATCGCCGCGTACTGGTTGGTGAGGGCGGTGAGCGTGCCGTAGTCGGGCTGGGTGAAGTCCTGCGGGCCGTGCACCGTGTCGATGATCCCGAGCCCCGGCATCAGGCGCGGCGGGGCCAGCGGGTAGAGCCAGAAGCCGACGAGGGCGAGGAGGGTGGCGAAGCCCAGGGAGGAGCGGGCCCAGCGGTAGTCGACCGGGCGGCGCCAGTACAGGACGCCGAGGACGGTCAGCGGGACGACGAAGTGGAAGGACGTGTAGTAGAAGTCGAAGAAGTTCCGCAGCCAGCCGATCTCCACGACGGCGTGGTTCACGGCGTGCTCGATGTCCAGGTGCAGGACGCGTTCCAGGTCGAGGATCTGCTGTCCGTGCTCCTCGGCGCGGGCCCGGCCGGCCGCGTCGCTGCCGCCGCTCGCGGCCAGGCGGATCTTGGAGTAGGCGGCGTAGGTGACCCGTATGAGGAGGAGCTCCAGCAGGAGGTTGGGGCGGGTCAGGACCCGGCGCAGGAACGGCGCGAGCGGTATGTGCCGGAAGCGGGCCGGGACCGGGGCCGCGTACTCGGTGGGGACCGGCGCCCGGTAGTACGCCGAGGCGCGGGACAGGAACGGCACGGCGGTGGCGGCGGCGAGCGCGGCCAGCAGCACCACGTTGTCCCGCAGCGGGTGCAGCGCCGCGACGTTCGGCAGCATCATCTTCGCCGGCAGGGTCATGACGAGGACGACGGCGACCGGCCACACGTACCGGTCGGAGGCGCGCCGGCCGACCCGGCCGACGACCGCGAGCAGCACCCACAGCAACTGGTGCCGCCAGGCCGTGGGCGACACCGCGATCGCCGCGCAGCCGGTGATCGCGACCGCGAGCAGCAGCTGCCCGTCGCGGGCGTAGCGCACGGCGCGGCGCAGGCCGAGGGCGGCGACGGCCGCGCCGAGCGCGAGGAAGAGGGCGATCTCCAGGGGGCCGGACAGGCCGAACCGGAGCAGGGCGCCGTGCAGGGACTGGTTGGCGAGGTCGTCGGCCCTCCCGCCGAGCCCGACGCCCGCCATGTGGTGCACCCAGTACGTGTACGCGTCGTGCGGCATCGCCGCCCAGGCCAGCGCGGTGCACACGGCGAACGTGGCGCCCGCGGACGCGGCGGCCCGGCGGCGGCCGGTCAGCCACAGCAGGGGCGTGAAGAGCAGCAGCGTGGGCTGCAGCGCCGCGGCGACGCCGACGAGGACGCCGCCGGCGTGCCGGCCGCGCGCGGCGAAGCAGCCGAGCAGGACCAGCAGGACCGGGATGACGCTGGTCTGGCCGAGCCAGAGGGTGTTGCGCACCGGCAGCGACAGCATCAGCAGGCTGACGGCGACCGGCGCGGCCAGCAGCGAGGTGCGCCGGTCCACCGGCCGGGGCAGGGCGCGGGCGGCGACCAGGCCCAGGGCGACGACCAGCAGCAGCGTGCCGAAGGTCCAGCCCCAGCCGAGGGCCTGCTCGGCCGAACGGGTGAGCGGTTTGAGGACCAGGCCGCCGAAGGGGGTGCCGGTGAAGCGGGTGGAGTCGTAGAGCGAGCCCTCGACGTGCAGCACGCCGTCCGGCCCGACCCAGGTCTCCAGGTCCGTCAGCCGTTCCCCGCGCGGTGTGCCGAGGACGACGGCCACCTGCCGTACGGCGAGGACCGCGGCGATCAGCCACAGGCCGAGCCGCGCCGCGCGCAGGCGCGCCCTGGTCTCCCCGACGGCCGTAGCCCCGAACGCTTCCGCCGGTCGCCCGCCGAACACCTCCGCCGGTCGCCCGCTGTGCTCCGCATTCGCCACGCCTCGTCGGCCTCCCGCCCCATCCGCCTCACGCGCCCCCCGCGCGAGGGTTCCCTTCGCGAACCCTATGGGGTCCGCACCACCCCGGAGGAAGACGCGGGTCACCCCGGTTTCACCTGACGGCCGTCTTCCTTTTTTCCGGACGACGATAGTGCGGAGGGGGTGGGGTTGCCCGCGTCGGATGCGAGATGGATCACATCGCTTCGGGAAACGACGGGGCGCGTGGCCGGTTTACATCCCTGCCTACGGGTTATTTTCATGCATAGTGCAACGAAGTGCGTACCGGGCGTAAGCGGCACATCACCGCCTATGGTCGTTTTTCGGTCCGCTCGTCAGCGCCGCCGCGCGGACCGCGTCCCTGTCCCCGTCGAAAGGTAGGCGAGCGAGCTCTTGTCGACTGCCTCAGTCGCCGCTCCCACGGCCCTCGCGAAGAACTCCCAGGCCACCGTCACCGACTCCGCGCTCGTCCGGCGCGCCGTGAAGGCGGCCGCGCTCGGCAACGCCATGGAGTGGTTCGACTTCGGCGTCTACAGCTACATCGCGGTGACCCTGGGCAAGGTCTTCTTCCCCTCGGGCAACCCGACGGCCCAGCTGCTCTCCACGTTCGGCGCCTTCGCCGCGGCCTTCCTGGTCCGGCCGCTCGGCGGCATGGTCTTCGGGCCGCTCGGCGACCGCGTCGGCCGGCAGAAGGTGCTGGCGCTGACGATGATCATGATGGCGGCGGGCACGTTCGCGATCGGCCTGATCCCGTCCTACGCGACGATCGGTGTCGGCGCGCCGATCCTGCTGCTCGCCGCGCGCCTGGTGCAGGGCTTCTCCACCGGGGGCGAGTACGCGGGCGCGTCCACGTTCATCGCCGAGTACGCGCCGGACAAGCGGCGCGGGTTCCTCGGGAGCTGGCTGGAGTTCGGCACGCTGGCCGGATACATCGGCGGCGCCGGGCTGGTGACCGTGATGACGGCGCTGCTGTCCGCGGACGACCTGACCTCCTGGGGCTGGCGGATCCCGTTCCTCGTCGCGGGGCCGATGGGCATCATCGGGCTGTACCTGCGGCTGCGCCTGGAGGAGACGCCGGCGTTCGCGGCGGAGGTCGAGAAGGCGGAGGCCGCGCGGCCGAAGGTGCCGCTGCGGGAGATGGTCACCGGGCAGTGGAAGGCGCTGCTGCTGTGCATGGGCCTGGTGCTGGTCTTCAACGTCACCGACTACATGCTGCTGTCGTACATGCCGAGCTACCTGACCGGTGAGCTGAAGTACGACGAGACGCACGGCCTGCTGGTCGTCCTCGCCGTGATGGCGCTGATGATGGTGGTCCAGCCGTTCGCGGGCGCGCTGACCGACCGGATCGGGCGGCGGCCGGTGATCGCGGCGGGCTGCGTGGGCTTCCTGGCGCTGTCGGTGCCGGCGCTGCTGCTGATCCGCCAGGGCAGCCTGGTCGCCGTGGGCCTGGGCATGGCGGCGCTGGGACTGCTGCTGGTGTGCTTCACGTCCGCGATGCCGTCGGCGCTGCCGGCGCTGTTCCCGACGCGGGTGCGCTACGGGTCGCTGTCGATCGGGTTCAACGTCTCGGTGTCCCTGTTCGGCGGGACGACGCCGCTGGTGGTGACGGCGCTGATCGGCGCCACCGGCGATGTGATGATGCCCGCGTACTACATGATGGCCGCGGCCGTGGTCGGCGGTGCGGCGGTGTGGTTCATGACCGAGTCTGCGGGGCGGCCGCTGCCGGGGTCGCCGCCGGCCGTGGAGCGGTGACGGGGCCTCCGGCGGTTCGACGGGGGTGCCTGCGGCGGCCCCGCGGGTTCGGCGGGGGTGCGGGCGGGGCGGTGGCGGGGCTGCGCCGATCGGCTGAAAGTGGGTGCGGAGGGGTTCTGACGGGGAACCGGGGCGGGGCCATGGTCGTCAGCGCAGCCAGTCGGAGACGCTGACCAGGTCGATGGGAGGCACGGGCGCATGAGCCAGGTCTGGGACGACGTCGACGACTACTTCACCGCCCATCTCGCGCCGGACGACGACGTTCTCCAGGCCGCCCTGCGGGACAGTGCGGCGGCCGAGCTGCCGCAGGTGAACGTCACCGCCCCGCAAGGGAAACTGCTGCACCTGCTGGCCGGGGTCCAAGGGGCCCGGCACATCCTGGAGATCGGCACGCTCGGCGGCTACAGCACGATCTGGCTGGGCCGCGCCCTGCCGGCCGACGGCCGGCTGGTCTCGCTGGAGTACAGCGCCAAGCACGCCGAGATCGCCACCCGCAACATCGCCCGTGCCGGGCTGGACAAGCTGGTCGAGGTGCGGGTCGGGCCGGCGCTGGAGTCGCTGCCCAAGCTCGCCGACGAGAACCCGCCGCCGTTCGACCTGGTCTTCATCGACGCCGACAAGGCCAACAACGCGCACTACATCGAGTGGGCGCTCAAGCTCACGCGGACCGGCAGCCTGGTCGTCGTCGACAACGTGGTCCGGGGCGGCCGGGTCGCCGACGCCGGCAGCGACGCCCCGGACGTGCGGGGCACGCGGGCCGCCATCGAGCTGATCGGCAGCCATCCGCGGCTCGACGGCACGGCGATCCAGACGGTGGGCAGCAAGGGCTACGACGGGTTCGCGCTGGCCCGCGTGCTGTGATCAGAGCTCGTGGTGGAAGCCCACGTTGACGCTGCGCGGGCCGGTGCGGTCCACGATGACGACCTCGCCGCTGCCGCCCCTGGGCAGCGGCACCGTACCGCCGTAGGGGACGGACGCGGCGTGCTCGCCCACCGTCAGCCGGACCTGGGAGGACGGATCGGCCTGCGAGCCGCGCAGCCAGGTCAGCTGCCAGCCGCCGTCGGGGCCGCACCGGAACTCCAGGTGGACACGGGAGACGAACAGCCAGTCGTCGGGCGTCGGCAGCCGGCACACCGACCTGTCCCGGCCCACCCGCAGCACGGTGCCCGGCTCGCTGGGCGCGTCGGCCATGAGCATGCCGGCCGTGGCGCCCGCGTCCGCCGCGGAGACGGCGGCCATGGTGAGTTCGAGCACGTGCGCTCCTCCTGAGGTGACCTGGGCGGCCGGTTGCCGCGCCGCCGCATGATAAATCGCCCGGCATCGCGGTGTCCGGCACAATGGCCGCATGACCGAGCGAAAGCCACCCGGCGTCAGCTTCGAGTCCTGGGCGGACAAACAGATCCGCGACGCGAAGGCACGGGGCGAGTTCGACCGGCTGCCGGGCGCGGGCAGACCGCTGCCGGGGGACGTGGAGGCGGCCTACGACGAACAGTGGTGGATCAAGCGGAAGCTGGCCCGTGAGGGCATCTCGGTCCTGCCGCCGACGCTGGCCCTGCGCAAGGAGGCCGAGGACGGGCTGGCGGCGGCGCTGCGGGCCCCGTCCGAGCGGATCGCCCGCAGGATCGTCGAGGACCTCAACGTCAGGATCCGCGACATGATGTTCAAGCCGCCGCCCGGCCCTCCGCTGGGACTGAAGCCGTACGACGTCGAAGCGGTCGTACGTCAGTGGCGGGAGCGCCGGGCGGCGGGGTGACGCCGGTCGTTCACGGGTTTCACAGGTGCATCAGCCGGTCCGCCAGCTCGCGGTAGTCCCGCAGGGCCAGGCGGAGCTGTTCGGTGTCGGGGTTCGTGATCTGCTCGCCGCCGCCCGCGCCGGCGGTCTGCCAGGACGCGCGCAGCGTACGGCGGCGCCCGGCCAGGGCCTCGGTGAGGCGGGCGGTGATCTCCTCCAGGACGCGGTCGGCCTCCTCGACGGCGTCCCGCGGCGCGTCGACGAATCCGGAGACCGCCTGCTGGAGCCGCAGCCCCAGCTTGTCGCACTCCTCCCGCGGCAGCAGCCGGCCGCCGGAGGGCACGGAGCGCCCCGGGTCCGTCGCGTGCGGGGCGCCCCCGGTGGGGGCGGTGCCCACCGCGCTCTCGCCGCGGGCGTCGGGGACGGTCCGGCCGGGGCCGGCCGGTGTGCCGGCGGCCGGCGGGGTCACCTCGGACGGTTGCCTGTCGGACATGTGCCTCAGCTCTCCTTCGCCTGCCGTCGGTGCAGGGCCCAGGGCGTGTGGTGGTCGCGGACCCGCTCCTGCCGGACGCGGTCGGCGCCGGCGTGGTGGCGGCCGGTGTCGTGGCGCACCAGCTCGTCGAACAGGGCGCGGGCGGCGACCATGGCCTCGCGCATCTCCTCGGTGCCCCCGCCGCCGTCGTGCGCGGCGCGGTGCACGCGCCGGTAGCCGTCGACGTGGTGGGCGTGGTGCACGGACAGCGCGGCGACCTGTTCCTCGTACTGCCCGCCGTCCGGGAAGCCGCGGGTACCGGCCACCTCCGCGAGCAGCCGGTCCGCCTCGGCGACCGCCCCCCGCGGGGAGTCGACGAAGCGCTCCTGGGCGGCCGTCCAGCGCGCCTCGAACCGCTCCCGCTCGGCCGGTTCCAGCGGTCGCGCGCGCAGGTCGCCGTGGCGCTCCACGCGCTGGGCGAGCTCGCGTTCGGCGGCCTCGGCGTCACCGTCGTGCCGGGCGACGGCCCGGTCGTACTCGGGTCCGAAGCGCCGCTTCAGGTCCGGGCCGCGCCGCGCGCCCCGGGAACGCAGGGTCAGGGCGGCCGCGACGAGGGCGACGGCCACCACGATCACGATCAGAGCGATGATCCAGCCTGTGGACATGTATGCCTTCCGGGTTTTCGGCCCAACCGGCCCTCCGTGCGGGCCGGTTCGCCGTTCGGGTTGCCCCGACGGGACCCCTCAAACGGCGCCCGCGGGCCACCGGACCGCCCCGGTCATCCCGTGCGCGCCAGGGGTCGCCGGTCGTGCGGCCGTTCCCGCTCCGACCCGTTCAGCTCCCCGCTCAGCTCCTTCACCAACTGCACCAGGTCGGTCGGCCGGTCCGGCCCCCACCAGTCGCCGAGCAGCTCCGCGAGGGAGTCCTCGCGGGCCCGCGCCAGCCGGTCGGCGGCCTCGTGGCCCTGGTCGGTCAGGTACAGGTCGAGACCCACCCGGTACGCCAGGCGGCGCTCCTCGACCTGCCGGGCGGCCTCGATGACCGCGGCCAGCGGGACGGGGGTGCGCTCGGCGAGCAGGGCCGGTTCCACCGAGCCGTGCCGCTTGATCCGCAGCAGCAGCCAGCCCGCGGCGGGCAGCAGGTCGTAGCCCGCGCGTTCGGTGATCCGCCGGTAGATCTCCCGCCGGCCCTCGCGGGAGCCGAGCACCGACAGCGCGCGGCACACCTCGTCGTACGACGACCGCTCCACCGGGTTGCTGGCGAAGGTCTGCGTGCCATCGGGCGCCGTGACCGAGCCGCGCAGCCGGTCCTCCTTCAGGAACCAGGCCAGTACGTAGGCGAGGAGCGCGACGGGGGCGGCGTACAGGAAGACGTCGGTGATGGCGGAGGCGTAGGCGTGCAGCGCGGCCGGGCGCAGGGCGGGCGGCAGGGCCGCGATGCCGCGCGGGTCGGCCTCCAGCGCGTCCGCGGAGACGCCGGGCGGCAGCTGTACGCCCCGGAAGGCGTCGGCGAGCTTGTCGCCGAGGCGGCCGGCGAAGACCGTGCCGAAGACGGCGACGCCGAACGCGGCGCCGATGGAGCGGAAGAAGGTCGCGCCGGAGGTGGCCACGCCCAGGTCCTCGTAGGCGACGGCGTTCTGCACGATGAGGACCAGGACCTGCATCACCAGGCCGAGTCCGAGGCCGAAGACGAAGAAGAAGGCGCTCATCACGGCGGTGGAGCTGTTCTCGTCGAGCTGGTGCAGCAGGAGCAGGCCGAACGCGGTGACGGCGGTGCCCGTGACCGGGAACACCTTCCAGCGGCCGGTGCGGCTGACGATCTGCCCGGAGACGGTCGACGACAGCAGCAGCCCGAACACCATCGGCAGCATGTGCACCCCGGACATGGTCGGACTGACGCCCTGCACGACCTGGAGGAAGGTCGGCAGGTAGGTCATCGCGCCGAACATCGCGAAGCCGACGACGAAGCTGATGACCGCGGAGAGCGTGAAGGTGCGGATGCGGAACAGCTTCGGCGGCAGCACCGGTTCGGCCGCCCGCCGCTCCACGGCCGCGAAGGCGACGGCGAGGACGACGCCCAGGACGGCGAGGACGATGATCTGCGGGGAGCCCCAGCCCCAGGTGGTGCCGCCGAGCGAGGCGACCAGGACCAGGCAGGTGGCGACGGAGGCGATGAGGAAGGTGCCGAGGTAGTCGATGACGTGCTTCGTGGCCCGGCGCGGGATGTGCAGCACCGCCGCGATCACGGCGAGCGCGACGATCCCGACCGGCAGGTTGACGTAGAACACCCAGCGCCAGCTCAGATGCTCGGTGAACAGCCCGCCCAGCAGCGGCCCGAGGACGCTGGTCGCCCCGAAGACCGCCCCGAACAGGCCCTGGTAGCGCCCCCGGTCCCGGGGCGGGACCAGATCGCCGACGATCGCCATCGACAGCACCATCAGCCCGCCGCCGCCCAGGCCCTGCACGGCCCGGAAGGCGATCAGCTCGGGCATGTTCCGCGCCATGCCGCACAGCGCGGAGCCGGCCAGGAAGATCACGATCGCGGTCTGGAACAGCCGCTTGCGCCCGTACTGGTCGCCGAGCTTGCCCCACAGCGGGGTCGCGGCGGTCGAGGCCAGCAGGTACGCGGTGACCACCCAGGACAGGTGCTCCATGCCGCCCAGGTCGCTGACGATGGTGGGCAGCGCGGTCGACACGATGGTCTGGTCGAGGGCGGCGAGCAGCATCCCGAGCAGCAGGGCGCCGATCGAGACGAGGACGTTGCCGGACACGTGCTCCTCCCGGGGGGCGAGCGGGGACCGCGGAGCCCGTGCCGGGGCCCTCCCCCCGGCGCCCGCGGTCGTCCCGCGCGTGTCCTCGGCCCTGCCCTGCGCATCCCCGGCCATGAAGACCTCCCGAGGTCTCGGCGACATCTCCATCGTCATCGGTGTGACCCGTTATGGCCCGTCGAGTCCTGTGAGAAGCCGGCATTCCGGGGGCGTGCGGGCCGGAGCGTGAAGAAGATCTGCATAATCTCTGGAGTTCACGAGGGGAGGGACGAACGCGTGGCAGAACCGAGGGACCACCGGTGCCCGGAGTGCGGGGCGCCCAGGAGCGCCGACCGCACCCCGTCCTGCGGCTGCACGCGACGCGCGTCCGACGCCCTGCGCGAGGCCCGCGAGGCGGAGGCGGCCGCGGCGGAGGACTTCGACCCGCTGCACATCCGGCCGTACGTCGAGCTGAGGAATCCGCAGGAGGCTCCGCCGCCCCCGCGCACGTCCGGGCCCGACGCCACGACGCGGCTGCGGCCCGTCCCCCCTCGGACGCCGGACGCGGAGGCGGCCGCCGCGCTCCCCACGCCCCTGGCGTCCCCGCCGGGCGAGCCGAGCGGCACCGGCCTGCGCCGCTTCGAGACGGCCGAGCCGGCGGACGCCGTACCGGCGGGCGCCGGCGGGCCGGACGGGGCGGAGCCGCGCCGCCGGCGCCGTGGCGCGCTGCTCGGCGCGGCGCGCGCTCTGGTCGCGGTGGTGGCGGCCACCGGGTACGTGAGCGGGCTGTTCTCGTACGAGCCGCCCTCGCGGAACGGCCCGCCGCCGGCCGACCTGCGGGCGAGCGTGCCGGACACCTCCCCCGGCGCCGCGTCGGTGGCGCCGGCCGTCCCCGGCACGGCGTCCGCGCGGCCGGCCTCCGCGCCCCCGTCGCCGTCGGCCGGCGGGAGCCCCTCGCCCACGCCGTCCCCGTCGGCGTCGAGCGCCTCGCCGACGCCGTCCCGGTCGCGCTCGGCCGAACCGAGCCCCAGCCCGACCTCCGCCCGCGCCACCGCCCCCACGGCGAGGGAGGAGTCCGGCGACGACCGCGACCAGGACGTCCTCGTACTGCGCCCGGGCGACCGGGGTCCCGAGGTCACCGAACTCCAGCTGCGCCTGCGCCAGCTGTACCTGTACCACGACGACGCCGACGGCCACTACACCGGCCGCGTCGAGGACGCGGTCCGCACCTACCAGTGGTCCCGCGGCATCCGCTCCGACCAGCTCGGCGTGTACGGTCCTCGGACCCGCGGGCGCCTGGAGTCGGAGACGAGGGAACCTTAGGACCCGGCCGGCCGCAGAGCCGCCGGCCACGGGACCCGGCCGGCCGCGGGACCGCAGGGGCGTGGGGCCGCAGGGCCGCGGGACTCAGCCGATGTGCAGCCGGATCGTCCCGTCGTCCCCGGCCTCCACGCGGACCTGCGTCAGGTCCCGCACCGCCGCGTCCGGGTGGTGGAACGTGGCCCGCTGCCCGATCCCCACGACCCGCATCCCGGCGGAGCGCCCCGCCGCGATCCCGGCTCCGGAGTCCTCGAACACCACGCAGTCGGCGGGGGCGACGCCCAGCTCGGCGGCCCCCTTCAGAAAGCCCTCGGGGTCGGGCTTGCTCGCGCCGACGGACTCCGCCGTCACCCGCACCTCGGGCATCGGGAGCCCGGCCGCGGCCATCCGTGCCGTCGACAGCGCGACGTCCGCCGAGGTCACCAGCGCGTGCGGCAGCCCCTTCAGCGACGCGAGGAACTCCCGCGCCCCCGGAATCGCGACGACCCCCTCCGTGTCCGCGGTCTCCTCGGCCAGCATGCGCGCGTTGTCGGCGAGGTTCTGCTCCATCGGCCGGTCGGGCAGCAGCAGCGCCATCGACGCGTACCCCTGCCGCCCGTGGACGACCTTCATGACCTCGTCCCCGTCCAGCCCGTGCCGCTCGGCCCAGCGTCGCCAGACGCGTTCGACCGAGGCGTCGGAGTTGACGAGGGTGCCGTCCATGTCCAGCAGGAGGGCGCGGGCGGTGAGAACGGTGGTGGCCGTCATCGGCGGGCTCCAAGGCACGGGAGGGGGCTCAGGGGGTCGTCCCCGGCACAAGGCGGCCCCGCCCGCCGGTCAGGGAAAGCGGGCGGGGACCACTTTGTTTCTCCACGGTACAAAAAGATCCGGGGATCGCGCCACCGCCCCGGGCGACCCTTCACCCGCCGTTCGCTCAGCCGGTCACGGCCTCCCACAGGCTCCACACCCCGAGCCCCAGCATCAGCAGCGCCGCGATCTGCGTGATCAGCCGCAGCGGCACCCGCTTCATCAGCGCCTTCCCGCCGACGATGCCGAGGCCGGCCACCGCCCACAGCGCGAGCACCGCGCCGAGGCCGACGGAGAGCGGGTCGTCGTACCGGGCGGCGAGGTTCGCCGTCATGATCTGCGTGAGGTCACCGAATTCGGCGACCAGGATGAGCATGAAGCCCGCCCCGGAGACCTTCCAGAAGGACTGGTTCTCCGGCTTGCGGATCTCCTCCTCGTCCTCGTCCTTCTTCAGCAGCAGCATCGCCGCGCCGCCCAGGAACAGCACGCCCGTGAGCGCGTGCGTGATCTGCTGCGGCAGCAGGGTGAGCACGCTGCCGGCCGCCACGGCGAGCGCGACGTGCAGCGCGAAGGCGGCGGCGACGCCGGCGAAGACGTAGGAGGCGCGGTAGCGGGTGCCGAGGACGAGACCGGCGAGCGCGGTCTTGTCGGGCAGTTCGGCGAGGAAGACGACGCCGAAGACGAGCGCCGTCACGGTGAAGCTGATCAAGGGTTCCTCTGTCGGTCGGGGCTGCCCCGGCCGAGAGCGCTGCTGTGACGCCAGACACCTCGGCAGGGCAGCACACGCGGAGCCCGCGCCGTACGGCACGGGCGGTGCACTGCTTGCCGAAGGTCTCGCTGGCGGGTCACGCGGACTCCGCCCCCGGGCGCCGGCTCAGACGTGCTGAGCAGTGTGTCGACGGTCCGGCGAAGAGCTACTCCCCTTCTGCGCCGTCCATAGTACGCGAACGCCCGGGCGAGACCGGGGAGCGAGGCGGGGGCGAGGCCGGGGGCGGAGGCGGGACCGGGAGCGGGGCCGAGGGCCTGGAGCGGGGCCGGGCCGGGCCGGGCCGGGCCGAAAACGTCGTCACGACCATGGACGTGTCATGCGCACGTCACTAGCTTCTCACCGGACGCACATCCGCGCGCAACGCGGCGTGGCGAGCATTCCCTCGCTCGCTCTCCAACACCCGCATCCGACAAGGGAGTTCGCATGCCGAAGTTCTACGCGCGTCGACGGGTCAGCATACTCGCGGCGCTCACCGGGTTCATGGCCTCCGTCGCGCTGTTCAACGGCCCGACCGCCGCCGCCGCTCTCCCCACCCCGGTCAGCGCCGCCACCGCCCGCGGCTACCTCGCCTCCCTCACCGTGGCCGCCGAGGACCGCACCGGCTACGACCGCGACCTGTTCCCGCACTGGATCACCCAGTCCGGCGCCTGCAACACCCGCGAGGTCGTCCTCGAGCGCGACGGCACGAACGTCGTCCAGGACTCCGCCTGCGCCGCCGTCAGCGGCAGCTGGTACTCCCCGTACGACGGCGCGACCTGGACCGCCGCCTCCGACCTCGACATCGACCACCTCGTCCCGCTCGCCGAGGCCTGGGACTCCGGCGCCGACGGCTGGACCACCTCCCGCCGCCAGGCCTTCGCCAACGACCTGACCCGTCCCCAGCTCATCGCGGTCACCGACAACGTCAACCAGGCCAAGGGCGACCAGGACCCGGCCACCTGGATGCCGTCGCGCACCGCCTACCGCTGCACCTACGTCCGCGCCTGGGTCCAGGTGAAGTACTACTACGGCCTGTCCGTCGACTCCGCCGAGAAGTCCGCGCTCCAGAACCACCTCGCGAGCTGCTGACCCGCCCCCCGCGAGCCGCCGGCGTGCGTGCCGCGGGGAACCCCGCCGCCGGTCTCCGTCGTTCCGTACCGTACGGGGCGACGGAGGAGGCATCACCATGGCCGGACTGCGCCTGGGACCACTGCTGAGGTACACCGACGGCTCGTCCGCGACCGTGTGGGTCGAGACGAGCCGTCCCTGCACGGCCGAGGTGCGCTGCGCCGACGGCGCCCACGGCGCGGCCCGCACCTTCCGGGTCGCGGACCACCACTACGCCCTGGTCCAGGTCGGCGGCCTGACCCCGGGCACGACGACGGCGTACGAGGTCCTCCTCGACGGCACGCGCGTGTGGCCGCTGCCCGACTCGCCCTTCCCGCCGTCGGCCATCCGCACGCTCCCCGGCGACGACGACGGCGACGTCCGCGTCGCCTTCGGCTCCTGCCGCTGGGCCGCGCCGCCGGCCGACGGCAGCGACCCGGTCGGCCCGGACGCCCTGGACGCGCTGGCCACCCGTGTCGCGGCGGACCCGGAGGGCGAGCGGCCCGACGTCCTGCTGCTGCTCGGTGACCAGGTGTACGCCGACGAGACCTCCGACGCGACCCGCCGCTGGCTGGCGGCCCGCCGGAACCTGGAGGAACCGCCGGGCAGCGGGGTCGCGGACTACGAGGAGTACACCCACCTCTACTACGAGTCGTGGCTCGACCCCTCGATCCGCTGGCTGCTGTCCACCGTGCCCAGCTGCATGATCTTCGACGACCACGACGTGATCGACGACTGGAACACCTCCGCCGCCTGGCTGACCGACATGCGCGCCACGCCCTGGTGGCGGAAGCGGCTGCTGAGCGGCCTGATGTCGTACTGGGTGTACCAGCACCTGGGGAACCTGTCGCCGGGCGAGCTGGCGGCCGACCCGGTGTACGCGGCGGTCCGGGAGGCCTCCGACGGCACGGACGTGCTGCACGCCTTCGCCGCCCGGGCCGACGCCGACGCGACCACGGCGCGCTGGAGCTACCGGCGCGACTTCGGCCGCGTACGGCTGGTGATGGTGGACAGCCGGGCGGCCCGCGTCCTGGACGAGGGCCGCCGCGCGATGCTCGACCCGGGCGAGGCCGCCTGGGTCCGCGAGCAGGTGCTGGACGGGCGCGAGACGTACGACCACCTGCTCATCGGCACCTCGCTGCCGTGGCTGCTGCCGCACCTGGTGCACGACGCCGAGGGATGGAACGCGGCGCTGTGCCGGGGCGAGCGGGGCGCCCGCTGGGCGCGGCTCGGGGAGAAGGTGCGGCGAGGGGCCGACCTGGAGCACTGGGCGGCGTTCCCCGACTCCTTCGCCGAACTGGCCGAGCTGGTCGCGGAGGCCGGTTCGGGACCGGACGCGCCGGCGACCGTGTGCGTGCTGTCGGGCGACGTGCACCACGCCTACCTGGCCGAGCCCTCCTGGCCGGAGCGCGGGCCCGACGCCCGGGTGGTGCAGCTCGTCTGCTCCCCCGTCCACAACTCGGTGCCCCTGTCGATCCGGCTGGCCTTCCGGGCCGGCTGGACCGCCGCGGCGCGGGTCCTGGGCCGGGGCCTGGCCCGGCACGGCCGCCTGTCGCGCCCGCCGGTCCGCTGGCGCAGGACCGGCGGCCCCTGGTTCGGCAACCAGCTCATGACGCTGGTCCTGCGCGGACGCGCGGCCCGGCTGCGCCTGGAGGAGGCGCGGGCGGTGCGCGACGGACGCCCGCGACTGCGGACGGTGACGGAGCGGGAACTCTCCCGATGAGCCTCCGCGACGGGTAGCGGCGGAGGGGAGCCCGCCCGGCGAACCCCCACGACGGACGACGACGGCGCGCGAGCCCACCCGGCGAACCCCTGCGACGGACGGCGACGGCGCGCGAGCCCGCGGCCGTGCCGGTCGGCGTGGCGCGGCGGCCGTGCGCCCGGCAGACGCTCGGGGCCGCGCCGGAACAGGGCGGTCCGTCCGCGGTGGGCCCGTCGGGGCGTGCGCCGGGCCGGCCCGGGCGGACCGCCGCGGCCGACACCCGGCCGAGGTGTGAATTCGGTCACTCTTTCGGGCGCGAGCTTGGTGGCGAAAGCGGCGCCACGTGCGGCGGTGACGGAAGTGACGACGGAGCCGGACGTGAATCATTGGCCAAATGTTGAAGTTGCAAGCAGAATTAGGCACCCCTAACCTGAGGTCTCCACTCGGTTACGTCCCCGGACCGGTCCCCTCCCGACCGGCCGACCGAAGGAGACCCCCACATGACCGCGCGTCTCAACAGCGCCCAGCCCTATGCCCTCGGCCTGTTCCGGATCGTCATCGGCCTGCTCTTCGCCTGCCACGGCGCCGTCTCGCTCTTCGGCGTCCTCGGCGGCGTGGACGGCACCGGCGGCACGGCCGAAACCGGCGCCTGGCCCAACTGGTACGCGGCCGTCATCGAGCTGGTCGGCGGCGGCCTGGTGCTGCTCGGCCTCGGCACCCGCGCCGCGGCGTTCGTCTCGTCCGGCGCCATGGCCTACGCGTACTTCAAGGTCCACCAGCCCGAGGCCCTGTGGCCGATCGAGAACAACGGCGAGGGAGCGGCCCTGTACTGCTGGGCCATGTTCCTGCTGGTCTTCACCGGCTCCGGCGCCTTCGGCCTGGACCGGCTGCTGGCCAGGCGCACGTCGGCGCAGGAGGGGCGGACCGCGGAGCAGGCGCCGGTGGCGGCCTGATTCCCCCGGCTCCGGCCGGTTCGGTGCCCTCCTCCCCCCCCCGCGGGGAGGGCACCGTCGTTCCCGCCCGCGCCCGGGGCGGCCCCGCCGGACGGCGCCGGGCGGCGGCCGGGCGCGGGCGTCCCGCCGCCCCGCGCGTCACGGGTCACGGCCGGGGGCGCCGCACCGGCCCGGAAGCCCCGTGATCGCGCTGTCGCACCCCGGGCGTACGCTGTACGGCTGTCATCGGCCGCCCCTGCCGTCCCTCGTGCGTCGCGGCACGGTCCGCGGTCCACGGGGGAGCAGGGGGAGTCACGGTGCTGGAAAGTCTCGGGAACGCGGGGCCGCCGGCCGGCGGCTCATGGATCTACGCGCCCTGGATCTACGCGCTGGTGGCCCTCTCCGTCCTCCTCGACGTGTTCCTGCCGATGCTGCCGAGCGGCGCCCTGGCGATCATGGCCGCCGCGGCGGCCGCCGCGGGCTCGGGCGCGGCGGCCGGGCAGGTCCCGCGGGACGTCCCCGACGTCCTGGCGCTGACCCTCTGCGCCGCCACCGCCTCCTTGCTGGGCGATCTGGTGGCCTACCGCCTCGCCTGGCGCGGCGGTCCGCGGCTGGACCGCGCGATAGCCCGCTCCCGGCGTCTGGCCACGGCGCAGGAACGTCTCGGCGCGGCGCTCGCCGCCGGGGGCGGCGCCCTGGTCGTCCTGGCCCGTTTCGCGCCGGCCGGGCGCTCGGTCGTCTCCCTCGTCGCCGGCGCCGCCCACCGCCGCGCCCGCGACTTCCTCCCCTGGTCCGCCCTGGCCGGTCTGTCCTGGGCGGCCTACAGCGTCACCCTCGGCTACTTCGGCGGCCAGTGGCTGGGCACGACGTGGCTGGCGGCCGGGGTGTCCCTGGCGGCGCTGTTCGGCGCGGGCGCGGGGGCGGCGTACCTGATGCGCAGGCGGCCGCGGCAGGCGAAGACGCCGTAGCGGCCCGGGCGGCCGCGCCGGCGGCCTCCGTCGTCCGCTGCCCGCTACCCGTCACCCGCCGTCCGCCGCCCCGCCGCTCCCCGCGCGCCCGCGCCCCGCACCTCCAGCCCGGCCAGCAGTTCGGCCGTGGCCTCCGCGACCGCCTCCACCGCGCGGTCGAAGACCTCCCGGTTGTGCGCGGCCGGGGCCCGGAACCCGGACACCTTCCGCACGTACTGCAGGGCGGCGGCCCGGATCTCCTCCCCGGTGGCCTCCTCGGCCAGCACGGGCGGACGGAGCGTCTTGATGCTGCGGCACATGGTCCCAGTCTCACCCCGGCCGCCGCCGCCCGCCGGAGAATCCGGCATCCCGGCGGCCCGGCCCGGTCAGCCCTGCACGTCCCGCGGCTCGGCGTCGGTCTCGCGCAAGCCCTCGTCCCTGAGCCCGACCCGGGCCTCCGTGCGGTGGCCGCGGGCTATGTAGTCACGTACGACCGCCTCGACGGCGTCCTGCGGCGAACCGATCCCCGACAGGACCATCACCTCCACCACCAGATCGGCGTCCAGGCCGATGTCGATCTTGGCCACGGTTCCCCCCTTCTCGTCCGTTGCCCGGACTGTAGCCCGAACCGCCCCGCGCCACGGGCCGATCGGTCGACGCGGGTCCGGCCGCATCGGGATCCGGGGACGACCGGCCGGGAGCGAGGCGGTGCCGGCGGCGCGGACGGGCGCCGGTGGACGGCCGGCACGTCCGTGCGAACCCCCGGAGGAACGCGCATCCCGAAATCGAACAGGCGTATCATCGGGTCGTGGCTGCGACCTATGACTTTCCGAGTGACCTCCTCGCCGGTCAGGAGGAACTGCACCAGGTCCGGGCCGAGTTGTCGGCCCTGCTGAAGCGGCTCCCCTGGTCCGTCGAGCCCATGGACGGCTTCAGCGACGACAACGGCTGGCGCAAGGTGGAGCGCCCCGCCTCCCCCGGCTGGTCGGCGGACGAGCAGGCGGAAGTGGAGAAGCTGCGGCAGCGGGAGCGCGAGCTCGCCGTCTTCGTCAGCACCCACCGCTACTGGTCGGAGCTCACCGGCCCCGACCGTATGCACGCCCGGTCCCGGCTGAAGCACGTCCACGAAACCCCGCCCGAGGACTCCGAGGAGGCCGGCCGGGCCTAGCCAGGGACCGCCCCGCGGGCGGCGGCGCCGGTCACGCCGTTCGTGACCGCGCGCGGGCTCCTGACGCGAAGACGCCCCGGGCCTCGTCGGCCCGGGGCGTCTTCGCGGTCGGTCCCGGTGGGCGCGGACGGTTTCGAACCGCCGACATCCTGCTTGTAAGGCAGGCGCTCTACCCCTGAGCTACGCACCCGAGAACGATTCGACAGCCTACCTTGCCCGGGGCGCTGCCCCGCAAACCCGTCCCCGCACACCGGTCCGCACGCTCCGGGGGCGAGGCGGGTCCGTACGGTCGAAGAGCCTCGCCGGCCGCCCGGACCCGCGGCTTCGGGGGCGCGCCGCGCATCCGCGCGGGCGACGGCCGGGACCGGCGACGGCACGGTCGGGGCGTCCGTGCCCCGGGACGGCACCGGCTCCCCGTGGCGACCGGCCGCACCGGCGACGGCGACGTCACGGTCCGGACGGCGAACTGGCCGGCCCGTGTGTTCGTCCTTCACCGGTGGGAGAATGATTCCGGGCAGGGCGGACGACACGGGAGAGGGATGTGACGGCGACCCCATCGCAGCCGTGTACGCCGAGGGTGCCGTGCGCGCCCCGCCCACCGCGCCGGCCGCCGGCCGGCGGCCACGCCCCGGCACGGCGCCCCGGACACCGGCGCCGGACGCCCGGTGCGGTGCGGGACGCGCTCGCCCTGCTGGGCCTGCCGCTGGTCGCCGTCCTCGCGCTGCCCGCCGCGTTCGCCGGCGGCGGCACCCGGCGCTGGTTCGGCGGACGGGCCGAGAGCCGGCGCGCCGCGGCGCAGGCCGCCAAGGACGCGGCGGCGGCCGCCTTCTACGAACTCGACACCGCCCAGCGCGACCTGCGGATCTCGATCGAGACCATCGGCGCCGTCGACGACTCCCCCGCGGCCCGGCGCGCGGTGGCCGACTTCGAGGCGCTCGGCGGGCGCATCGACGAGGCCAGCCGCGCGTACATCGACGCCGTCGACGCCCACGACCTCGACCGCGACGACCTGGAGGCCGCGGCCGCCGCCCGGGCCCGCGACCGGCTGACCGCCGCCACGGACGGACTCGTCCGGGTCAAACGGGACCTGGACCGCTTCGCCGAGGGTCTCGGCCCGCTGCTCGGCAAGGCCGAGACCCAGCTGGCCCGGCTCGCGCCCGCCGTCGAACGGGCCCGGCAGTCGCTGCTCGCCGCCTCCGAGGCCCTCGACGCCGTACGCGGCTCCGGGCTGCGGGCGGACGACCTCGCCGCCCGGCTCGCCGCCCTCGCCCCCGAGCTGACCAAGCTGAACCAGGGCGCCGGGCAGCACGGCGTGCCCCGGACGCTGGAGCGGGCCGACCGGGTCGCGCGGGAGGCCCAGGCCGTGCGCGCCGAAGCCGAACGGCTGCCCGAGCGGGCCGCCGAGATCGACCGCCGGCTGGTCTCGCTGCGCACCCGCGTCGAGGCCCTCACCACGCGCACCGGCCAGGTCGAGCCGGTGCTGAGCGAACTGCGCCGCCGGTTCGCGCTGGCGTGCTGGCAGGACCTGCAGCACGTGCCGGAGCAGGCCGCCGAGACCGTCCGGCAGGCCGAGCTGAAGCTGCGCGAGGCGCGGACCGCGCGGGACGAGCAGCGCTGGCCCGACGCGACGGCGCTGCTGTCCACGGTGCGGGCCCTGCTCGACGCGACCGACGAGGCCGTCTCGGCCGCCGGTGACCGGCTGCGGCGGCTGAACGCCGTGCAGAAGGACCCGCGGCAGGAGATCGACCGCACCCGCTTCACCATCCGCGACGCCCAGCGCCTGGCCATGGCCGGCCGCACCACCCCCGACCCCCGCCACGCCCGCCCCCTCGACGACGCGGTGGCCCGCCTGGACCGGGCCGTCACCACCCTGGAGGACCGCCACCCCGACTACTGGCACTTCCTGGCGGAGACGGAGGCGGTGCGGCAGGCGGTGGCCCGGGTGGTCGCCCGGATCCGCGAGGAACGCGGCGCCGGCCGCTGACGCCGCCGGGCACGGCTCCGCCCGCCACCGGACCGGCCCCGCCGTTCGCCCCGGGGCACGGGCCGGACGCCGGTTAACCTGTGCCCATGCCTCGTTACGAATACCGCTGCCGTACCTGCGGCGACACCTTCGAACTGAGCCGCCCCATGGCCGAGTCCGCCGCCCCCGCGAACTGCCCCGCGGGCCACGACGACACCGTGAAGCTGCTGTCGACGGTCGCCGTCGGCGGCACCTCCGCCGCCCCGGCGCCCCCGTCCGGCGGCGGGGGCGGCTGCTGCGGCGGAGGCTGCTGCGGCTGACGCCCGGCCGCCGGTTCAGGCTCCCTTCAGCTCCGCTTCCCTACCCTGGCCGGCATGACAGCCATCGCAGCGCCCGCGGCCGCCGGCGCCGGTGCCGCACCGGAGTGGGTCAACGGGCTCATGGACGCGCTGGGCGCGCCGGGTGCCGGCATCGCCATCGCCCTGGAGAACCTCTTCCCGCCCCTGCCGAGCGAGGTGATCCTGCCGCTCGCCGGGTTCGCGGCGAGCGGCGGCCGGATGAGCCTGCTCGCCGTCCTGCTGTGGACGACGGCGGGTTCGGTGACCGGCGCGCTCGCCCTGTACGGGATCGGCGCGCTGCTCGGCCGCGACCGCACCGTGGCGATCGCGTCCCGGCTGCCGCTGGTGAAGGCGGCCGACATCGAGAAGACGGAGGCGTGGTTCCTGCGGCACGGCACGAAGGCGGTGTTCCTCGGCCGGATGATCCCGGTCTTCCGCAGCCTGATCTCGGTGCCGGCCGGCGTCGAACGCATGCGCCTTCCGGTGTTCCTCGGCCTGACGACGCTGGGCAGCGCGATCTGGAACACGGTGTTCGTGCTGGCGGGGTACGCGCTGGGCGACAACTGGCCCGAGGTCACCCGGATCGTCTCCGCGTACTCGAAGGTGGTCCTCGTCGTGGCCGCCCTGGCGGTGCTGGCGTTCCTCGGCATGCGGCTGCTGCGGCCGGGGGTCGGCCGGCGCCGCCGGGGACGCGCCGACGCACGCCCCCGGCGGCCCGGCGTCACCGGGGCGAGCGCGCCGCCCGCAGGAACTCGCGCAGAATGCGCTCCCCGGCCAGCACACCCCGCTCGGGAAGCGCGCTGACCGCGGGCGCCGTCCAGCCGGCGTCGGCCAGCTCGCCGTGGCCGGGCCGCCAGCCCCGGTCGGCGGCGAGCAGCAGGTCGGCGTCGAGGAGGGAGTCGCCGGCGGCGAGGGTCAGTTCGGCGCCGGTGCGGCGGGCGACCTCGCGCACGGCCGCGCTCTTGGTGAGCGGCCCGGGCACGGCGTAGACCTTGCGGCCCTGCAGCGACACGGTCCAGCCGCGGCGGGCCGCCCACGCCGCGAGCTCCTCCACCCAGTCCCCGGGCAGCAGTTCCCGCTCGACGACCAGGTACACGAACAGGTCCTCGGCGATGCGGTGCTTGCGCACCCAGGCCGGGTCGCCGGCCCGCATCAGGTGCTCGCTCACCTCGCTCAGCGGCGCGCACTCGTCGGCCAGCCGGGCCGTCACCCGCGCGTGCCAGCCGGGGTCGGTCACGCCGTCCACCAGCAGGTGGCCGCCGTTGGCGCAGATCGCGTACTTCGGCGGCGGGCCCGGCAGGTTGATGCGCTGGTACTGCGCGCGGGTCCGGGTGGTCGTCGGCACGAACACCGCCGCGTCGCCGAGGTCGGCGAGGAGCCCGGCCGCCGTCTCCGTCAGGTAGGACAGCGGCTTGCTCTCGTGGACCTCCACGCACAGCAGCCGGGGCGCCCGCGCGTCGGGCATGGTCAGCGCCAGGGCCGCGGCGGAGTAGACGAGGGTGCGGTCGAGGTCGCTGGCGACGAGCACCGGCATCAGACCGTCACCGCCCTGCCGTCGGCGCCGGTCGCGCCCCGCGTGAACCGGGGGTGGATCAGGCCCACGCAGGTGTACGGCAGGTCCGCGACCTCCTCCACCGGCACGCCCCGCTGCCCGGCCAGCAGGCGCACGTGGTCCAGGTCGCGGCCCGCCCCGGCCCGGGCCAGCACCTTCCAGGGGACGCGGCGCAGCAGCACCCGCGTGGTCTCGCCGACGCCGGGCTTGACGAGGTTGACGTCGTGGATGCCGTACTCCTCGCTGATCCGCTCCACCGCCTTCCAGCCCTCCCAGGTCGGGGTGCGGTCGGCGGCGAGCAGGTCCTCGACCCGGGCGCCGACCGCGTCCACGACCTCCGGGAAGCGGGCGGAGACCGCGTCGAGGAAGGCGACGGACACGTCGGAGCCGGCGAGTTCGCGGTAGAACTTGGCGCCGTGGTAGTCGTGCGGGCCGACCAGGTCCGCCCGCAGCACGGTCCGCGAGACCAGGCCGGAGACGGTGGAGTTGAGGCAGGCGGAGGGGATGAGGTAGTCCTCGCGGGTGCCGTAGGTGCGGACGCAGGAGCCGGGGTCGGCCAGGACCGCGATCTCCGGGTCGAAGCCGGTGACGCCGTCGGAGGCCTCGAAGGCGCGCAGCGCGTCGGCGAGTTCCCGGGTGATGGCGCCCTTGCCGGTCCAGCCGTCGACGAAGACGACGTCGGCGGGGTCGTGGTGGGCGGCCAGCCAGCGCAGCGCGTTGGCGTCGATGCCGCGGCCGCGGACGATGGAGACGGCGTAGTGCGGCAGGTCCAGGCCGTGCCGGAAGCGGGCCCAGCGGCGCATCAGGATGCCGACCGGGGTGCCCGCGCGGGCCAGGGAGACCAGGACGGGCCGGGGCGAGCGCTCGGCGAGCACCAGCTCGGTGACGGCGCCGACGGCCTGCGCGAGCCGCGCCGCGGACTCCTCCAGCGCGGTGCGGAACAGTTCCTGGTACTGCTCGCCGGGCTGGTACTCCACCGGCAGCGACTCCGCGTAGTGGGCGCCGCCGCGCTGGATGGCCTCCTCGCGCTCCTCGGTGGGCGCCTCCAGCGTCACGTCCGAGAGGTCCTGCAGCAGCCAGCCGACCTCCTCGGGGGCGTACGAGGAGAAGGCGGGGCCGCGGAGGGGCTCGGGCAGCATCGGGGGCCTTTCGGGGGCGTGCGCGGCCGCGGGGACGTAACTCGGTACGACCGCGAGCAGGACGTGCGGGATGTGCGCGGCGAGCCGGGCGAGCAGGCCGTCGGGGGCGTGCAGCGCGGGGGTGTCGGCGGCCGAGTCGACGACGGCGACGACGGCGTCGAAGCCGGCGCCCGCGACGTTGTAGGCGTAGCGCTCGCCGGGGCCGTCGGCCGGGTCGTCGTGCGCCGGGAAGACCAGGCGGGTGCGTATCGCGTAGCCGGGGTCGTCGACGGCGAGGACGGGCGAGCGGGTGGTGGTGGAGTAGCGCACCTCGGCGTCCACGGCCTGCTCCAGCGCGTGGGCGAGCCGCAGCGGGGCGTACATCAGCTCCTCGAAGCCGAGGACCAGGACGCGGCGCGCGTCGCCGGGGAGGGCGGCTTCCAGGCGGGCGGCCATGTCGGGGAGGGCGGCTTCCAGGCGGGCGCGGTGGGCTTCGGTGAAGCCGTGCCGGCCGCCGTCGGGCAGGCCCGCGGGCCAGCGCAGATCGACCCGGGTGACGGGGCCGGCGGGCGGGCGCGGGCCGGCGTCGGCCCGGCGCGCCCCGGGGGCGGTGCCCTCGAACCGGGTGACGAGCTCCCGCCCCTTCTCCAGCACGCCGTCGGGCAGGCGCACGGTGCCGGAGGCCGCCGTGACCAGGTCCACCCGCGCGCCGATCTCCCGCGCGAACTCCTCCAGCCGGCCCGCGTCCTCGGGGGAGCGCATGTCGACCAGGGCGACGACCACGTACCGGCGCCTCGGATAGCGCGCGTGCAGGGCGCGGACGGTGTTCAGGACCGTGTTGCCGGTGGAGAACTCGTCGTCGACCAGGACCAGCGGTCCGGGACCGGCCAGCAGCGCCGGGTCCTCGGGCAGCAGCAGGTGCGAGGTGGCGTGCGAGTGGGACTCCTCGAAGCCGCCCGCCCGCGGCACCCCGGCGACCGGGCGGCGGGTGGAGTGCAGGTAGGGGGCCGTGCCCAGGCCGTCGGCGACCGAGTGGCCGAGGCCGGTGGCGGTCTCCGCGTAGCCGAGGACGACCGCCGCGCCGGCCTCCTCCTCGCCCAGCAGGTCGCGTACGCGCCGGCCGAGGGCGACGCCGTGGCCGTACACCACGGCCGGCGACTGCGGGACGTGCTTGCCGAGCACGTTCGAGACGAGCAGATGGGCCCGCTTGGGGTTGCGGCGCAGCGCGAGCCCCAGCAGCTCGGTCAGCCGGCCGTCGCCGGCCAGCTCGACGCCGAGCCGCTCCGCGACCCAGCTGCCCGTCCAGACGCCGCCCGGCGTCCCGGTCCGCGCTCCCTCGTCCCCGCCGTCGTGCGTCGCCTCGTCCGGCGCGTGGTCCAGTACGTCGTTCATGAATTCCCTGTGTTCAGTCGGGCAGGCCGGCGGCGAGCAGCTCCACGAAGCCGACGTCCTGGTTCGCCACGCCGAAGGCCTCGGCGCGCAGCAGCGTCCGCTCGGCCCAGGCGCGGTGCGGCTTCACCTCGTTCATCTTGTTCGTGTACGCCGACCTGAGCACCCCTCCGCCGCCGCGTTCGGGCCGCAGGATGTCCTGGGCGTCGCTGTACTCCTCGTGGCTGACCACCGACAGGGCGTGCACCGCCGGGACGTGCGAGGGGTGGATGCAGGTCTTGCCCAGCAGGCCGTTGGCGTGGTCCAGGGAGATCTCCCGCAGCAGGCCGTCCATGGCGTGCTCGATCAGCTTCTGGCGCAGCTCGGCCGCCTGCACCTCCAGGAAGGGGCTCTGCCGCAGCTGCGGCTTGAACATGCGCTCCTGGACCCGGAAGTACTCCCACACCGGCCCGGTCACCGTGAAGCCGGTGCCGTCGGCCCGCCCGAGCATGTTGACCACGTCGGCGATCACGGAGGCGACGATCTGGACGTCGTACGCCGTCATGTCGGGGCCCCGGCGCAGGCCGTAGGAGGAGCAGAAGTCGGTCACGCCCAGGCGCAGCGCGAGCACGCGGTCGCGGTACTTGTCGACCGCGCGGTAGATGCCCTCCAGGGTCGCCACGCGGGACTCCCGGTAGAGCAGCTCCGGCGACTCCAGCACGGGCATGGCGAAGAGCCGCCGCCCGCTGTCGGTCTCGGCGCCGGCCAGCGCCTCCAGGAAGGGCATGCCGCGTTCCTCGGTGAACTTCGGCAGGACGAATCCGGACAGCAGCCGCACGGTGGGGCCGAGGCGTCGTACCAGGTCGGGGATCTGCTCGGGGGTGCGGACCCGGACGAACAGCAGCGGCAGGTCGGCGCCGGCCCGCGCGTCGAGGTCGGCGAACTGCCGGACGAGGTTCTCCTCGCCGGCCACGACGTCCGCGTCGTCTATCGAGTCCTCCAGGCACAGCACCATCGAGACCACGCCGCGTCCGGCCTGCTTGACGACGTCGTCGGCGAGCCGCGGCCGGGTGGCCGGGCTGTAGAGGGTGGCTCCGAGGGCCGCGGACAGCAGCCGGGCCGGCGAGTCCGCGGTGAACTCGCCCGGTTCCCGGTGGAAGAGGCGCTGCCGCACCTCAGGGGCGAGGTGCCCGAAATGACGCATAAAGCTCCCCTGTACTGCCTGGGCGGCCGGTGGGCTGTCGAAAGGTGGCCGGTAATAGTACGTAGAAGCGCATGTCAGGGGTTCCCGTCGGGCATGAATTCCAGGTAACCCGGCTGTGTCGACGGCAACCGCCGGCCCCTTCGGCCCGCGGCCCGGAACCTCGCCCCCCCGCGTTGTCGTGGCCAGGACCGAGAGGGCAGGATGACCGCATGACGCACGCGATGCTGAAGGGGTCGAACGTCCCGCTGGAAGCCACGACGGTGCGCGCCGTGCTGCGCTGGACGCCCGGGCAGGGGGTCCCGGACGTCGACGCCTCGGCGCTGCTCCTGGGCCCCGACGGCCGTGTGCGCTCCGACGAGGACTTCGTCTTCTACAACCAGCCCCGGCACCCCTCCGGGAAGGTCTGGCGGCTCGGCAAGAAGCGGGTCGCCGAGGGCCTCACCGACACGATCCAGACAGACCTGGCCGGTGTCGAGTCCGAAGTCGGCCGGGTCCTGCTGGTCGCCTCGGCGGACGGCGTCACCTTCGACCGCGTGAGCGCCCTGCGCATCCTGCTGTACGACGCGTCCGCCGCCGACGCCGAGCCGCTCGCCTACTTCGACGTCAAGCCGGAGACGGGCGAGGAGACCGCGCTGATCTGCGGGGAGCTGTACCGGCGCGGGGAGGGCTGGAAGTTCCGGGCGCTGGGCGAGGGCTACACCAACGGGCTGAAGGGCCTGGCGACCGACTTCGGCATCTCGGTGGACGAGTCGGCGGCCGCGCAGGAGGAGTCCACGTCACCGCAGCCGGCGTCCGAGGTCTCCCAGCCGCTGCCGCCGGAGCAGCCGACCGCGGTGGTCCCGGCCCAGCCGTCCCAGCCGGCGTACGGCTATCCGCAGCAGCCCCCGGCGACCCAGCCGGCGTACGGCTACCCGCACCCGACGAGCCCGCCCGCGTACGGCTACCCCCCGGCGGCCGCCACGGCGCGGCCCGGGTACGGGTATCCGCAGCCGGCCACCGTGGTGCCGGATCCCGACTTCCGGCTGCCGCCGCAGGGACCGCAGTTCCTCGGGCGCTGACGGGGCGGGGGGCCGGCGGCCACGGCGGCGCCGGTCACCGCTCCACCTTGGTCTTGTAGCCCCTCCCCCACTGCAGGCCCCATCCGTACAGCCGGTCCAGCTCGGCCTGGAACCCGTACACGAACTTCACCTCGCGCCGGACGACGATCTCCCCCTTCACGTTCTCGATCATCACCACGGCGCAGGACCGCGCCTGCGGGTGCCGCTCGTCCAGGCCTATCTCGATGCGCGGCCCGTTGCTGGGGTACAGCGTGACGATCGCGTGGGCCCGGTCGAAGGCCGGCGTCTGGTCGTAGATGTAGGCGAAGACCAGCAGCCGCTTGATGTCCTCGCGGTGGTCGAGGTTGACGTACATCGTCTCCCCGGACCCCGAGCCGAACCGGTCGTCGCCGCTGAGCTTGACGTACGGCGGGGAGTTGACGTCGCCGAAGTAGCCGCCGAGCGGCTGGACGACCCCCTTGGTGCCGTCCTGCAGCTCGTACAGGCAGCCCAGGTCGAGATCGACGTTGACCACGCTCTGGGTGTGGCCCATGACCTGCGGCGGCTTCAGCGCCCGGAGGGGGTGCCGCAGCAGGCTCTCGCGCCGGGCGGCGCCGATGTCGGAGGTCCGCATCCGCCAGGTCAGGTTGATCCGCAGATGACCGGTGGCGGCGCTCTGCTTGGTCAGCGAGACCCGGTCGTGCCGTTTGGTCAGTTCGATGGCGTTGCCGGCCGCGCTGCCCGTGTCGAAGTCGGTCCCGCGTCCGCGCCGGAGTCCGTCCAAGAAGCCCATTCCCGCCCCCACGTTCACGTTGAGGGCCGCGGGTCGGGCGGACCCGCGGCCCTGGACGACCGGCGGGGCGGCACCGAGGAGTCGTCCTCGACGCCGCCCCGCCCAGAGCGTTCCTCACCCGGGCCCGGTTCACACCCGCGGCGGCGGGCGCCGCGGGCGCGTACCGGGCCCGGGTGTGCGCGCGTGTCACACGCCGGAGGAGACCTCGGTCTTCTCGTCCGAGCCGGACCCTCCCCCGGCCGCCGCGAGCCGGCGGTTGCGCAGGACGGAGGACCAGAAGGAGGCGCCGATCAGGACGACGCCGATCAGGCCGGTGATGATCTCGTTGATCTCGTACTGGATGGTGACCAGCAGGATCAGGGCGAGGGCGCCGATGGCGTAGTGCGCGCCGTGCTCCAGGTAGACGTAGTCGTCCAGGGTGCCCTGGCGGACCAGGTAGACGGTCAGCGACCGGACGTACATGGCGCCGATGCCCAGGCCGAGGGCCATCAGGACGATGTCGTTGGTGATGGCGAAGGCGCCGATCACGCCGTCGAAGGAGAAGGACGCGTCCAGGACCTCCAGGTAGAGGAACATGAAGAACGCGGCCTTGCCCGCCAGGACGACCGCCGACTTGGGCTTGCCGGTGCGCGCGGCCTCCTCCTCGGCCTCGTGCTCGCGCTCCTCCTCCTCTTCGAGCTTGTCCTCGAAGAAGCCGGACAGGCCGCCGACGATCAGGTAGGTGACCAGGCCCGCGATGCCGGCCAGCAGGACCGTCTCCGCCTTGTCCACGTGCGCGCCGCCGTGCTGGTGGGCGTGGGTGGCGAAGGTCAGCGACGAGATCAGCAGGACGATCAGCGCGATGCACACCGACAGCATGTCGACCCTGCCGAGCTTGGCCAGCGGCCGCTCCAGCCAGGTCAGCCACTTGATCTCCCGGTCCTCGAAGAGGAAGTCCAGGAAGATCATCAGCAGGAACATGCCGCCGAAGGCGGCGATCGCCGGGTGGGCGTCGGTGACCAGTTCCTGGTAGCGGTCCTTGTCGGTCAGCGCCAGGTCGACGGCCTCGATCGGGCCGAGCTGGGCGCTGATCGCGACGATCACGACCGGGAAGACCAGGCGCATGCCGAAGACGGCGATCAGGATGCCGATCGTGAGGAAGATCTTCTGCCAGAAGGCGCTCATCTTCTTCAGGATCCCGGCGTTGACCACCGCATTGTCGAACGACAGCGAGATCTCGAGGATGGACAGGATCGCCACGATGCCGAAGGCGGTCCACCCCCCGTAGAAGACCGCCGCGACGAGGCCGAGCGCGGTGACCGCGAACGACCAGCCGAAGGTTTTCAGAACCACTGGCAACCCAATCCCTTGTTGGGGGCACCCCCAGACGAAGTCTGAGAGAGGTTCTCCCCCGCGCTGTACCCGGCTTTACGAAACGTTGACTCCGAAGTCTAGAGCGATGCCTCGCAGTCCCGACGCGTACCCCTGTCCCACGGCTCGGAACTTCCACTCGCCGCGGTGGCGGTAGACCTCGCCGAAGATCATGGCGGTTTCCGTGGAGGCGTCCTCGCTCAGGTCGTACCGGGCGAGTTCCCGGCCGTCGGCCTGGTTCACCACGCGGATGAAGGCGTTGCTGACCTGACCGAAGGTCTGGCCGCGTTCGTCGGCGAGGTGGATGGAGACCGGGAAGACGATCCGGTCGCACCGGTCGGGCACCCGGGAGAGGTCGACCAGGATGGACTCGTCGTCGCCGTCGCCCTCACCGGTGAGGTTGTCGCCGGTGTGCTCGACGGAGCCGTCCGGGCTCCTGAGCTGGTTGTAGAAGACGAACCACTCGTCGCCGAGCACCCGGCCGCCGCCGCACACCAGGGCGCTGGCGTCGAGGTCGAAGGGGGCTCCGGTGGTGGAGCGCGCGTCCCAGCCGAGCCCGATCATCACCTGCGTGAGGTCCGGTGCGGCCTTGGACAGGGAGACGTTGCCTCCCTTGGCGAGCGTGACGCCCATGGTGCTGATCCCTCCCCTGGGTGATGCTTCTCTGGCTTTCTGCGCGTCCGGCGCCGCACGCAAACCGTGCGGCGCCGGACGGTGGAGCCGACGGGACTCAGACGTTCACGCCGAAGTCCTGCGCGATGCCGCGCAGACCCGAGGCGTAGCCCTGGCCGATGGCGCGGAACTTCCACTCCGCGCCGTGCCGGTACAGCTCGCCGAAGACCATGGCGGTCTCCGTGGAGGCGTCCTCGCTCAGGTCGTACCGGGCGATCTCGGCGCCGCCGGCCTGGTTGACGACGCGGATGAACGCGTTGCGCACCTGGCCGAAGGACTGCTGGCGGTTCTCGGCGTCGTAGATCGAGACCGGGAAGACGATCTTGTCGATCTCGGCCGGGACCGCGGCGAGATCGACCTTGATCTGCTCGTCGTCGCCCTCGCCCTCGCCGGTGAGGTTGTCGCCGGTGTGCTCGACGGAGCCGTCGGGGCTCTTGAGGTTGTTGAAGAAGATGAAGTGCTGGTCGCTGATGACCTTGCCGGAGTTGTTCAGCAGCAGCGCGCTGGCGTCGAGGTCGAAGTCGGTGCCGGTCGTGGTGCGGACGTCCCACCCCAGACCGACGATGACCGCGGTCAGGCCCGGGGCCTCCTTGGTCAGCGATACGTTGCCGCCCTTGCTGAGGCTGACTCCCACGAGTCCTCCATTGATGTCCGGGGGCGGGAAGCCCCGTAGTGCGTCGGATGTCGGATCAACGAGTCGATCCTAGTGACGGGTTCCCGCCCCCCGCAGGCCCTGGAGCCGACGGCTCAAGGGGTGCCGGACGGCATCACAGGGCGTCGAGCGCCTTCACGTACTCGCCGAGGTCGCGCGCGTCCGGCAGGCCGTTGACGACGGTCCACCGCACGACGCCCTCCTTGTCGATGATGAAGGTCCCGCGCACGGCGCAACCCTTGTCCTCGTCGAAGACGCCGTAGGCGCGCGAGACGTTGCCGTGCGGCCAGAAGTCGGACAGCAGCGGGTACTCCAGGCCCTCCTGCTCGCCGAAGACGCGCAGGGTGTGGACGGAGTCGTTGGAGACGGCGAGCACCTGGGTGTCGCGGGCGGAGAACTGCGGCAGGTTGTCACGCAGCTCGCAGAGCTCACCGGTGCAGACGCCGGTGAACGCGAAGGGGTAGAAGAGCAGCACCACGTTCTTCTCGCCGCGGAAGTCGGACAGCCGCACGGTCGCGCCGTGGTTGTCCCTGAGCTCGAAGTCGGGGGCCTTCTCGCCGACCTGGATCGCCATCGTCCTGCTTTCCCTTTCGGTGGGCTGTTCGGATGGCACCACCCTACGCAGCGAGCACCGCGGGACCCCGGACGGGCCGGGCGTGCCCGGCCCGTCCGGAGCCGGGCGACGAGGGCCCCGCGGGCCGGTACGGGCGGGGACGGCGCCCCCGCCGGACGGTCACCGCTTGGACTTGGCGGCCTTCGGCGTCGCCAGCCGGCTGCCGCTCCAGTCCTTGCCCACGCTGACGCTCTTGGACGCCGTCAGCCCTGCCGTCGTGGCGGCTTCCGAGATGTCGCTCGGCTCCACGTACCCCGCACGGCCGGTCTTCGGCGTGAGGAGCAGGATCGCGCCGCCCTCCTCGATGTACGTGGTGGCATCCACCAGCGCATCCGTCAGGTCGCCGTCGTCGTCACGGAACCACAGCACAACGGCGTCGGCCACGTCGTCGTAGTCCTCGTCCATCAGGTCGCCCTCGATGACTTCCTCGATGGCCTCGCGGAGCTCCTGATCGACGTCGTCGTCGTAGCCGATCTCCTGGACCACCTGCCCGGGCTGGAACCCCAGCCTGGCGGCAGGGTTCGTCCGCTCCTCCGCGTGGTCCGCGGTCGCGCTCACGGGTTGCCTCCTGATCATGTCTTGGGAATATCTCAGCCACGCGCGTGCGCGAAGCATTGGCCGTAGTCCACACGGGCGGGGCGGATCGCGCAAGTACCCGGCCGTCCAGACCGCCGAAACGGTGACGATCCCGGCCGTGTCACCGCAACTCCAGGCACAGCATCCCAGCAGGGGGTGACATACACCACACCTTTCTGCCCGCTTTGCACGTTTGGGAACCCTCCGGGGAACTCTACGCGGATACGCCGGCCGTTACCTCCGGGTAGAGATGACGTCCGGGCTCCCGAGGTACACGATGGGGAGCGGCACAGGCGTACGAGACCGCCCGCATCCCCCGCGTCCCCGACCGTCCCCGCGTCCCCCGGTCCGTCCCGTTCGGCGCATTCCCCCACCGACAGCCCTCCGACAGGTAAGGAACAGCGTGGCTTCCGGATCCGATCGCAACCCGATCATCATTGGCGGCCTTCCGAGTCAGGTTCCTGACTTCGATCCCGAGGAGACCCAGGAGTGGCTCGACTCCCTCGACGCCGCGGTCGACGCGCGCGGCCGGGAGCGGGCCCGTTATCTGATGCTGCGGCTGATCGAGCGGGCGCGCGAGAAGCGCGTGGCCGTGCCCGAGATGCGCAGCACGGACTACGTCAACACCATCCCCACCAGGAGCGAGCCGTTCTTCCCGGGCAACGAGGAGATCGAGCGCAGGATCCTCAACGCCACGCGCTGGAACGCGGCGGTGATGGTCTCGCGCGCGCAGCGGCCCGGCATCGGGGTCGGCGGGCACATCGCCACGTTCGCCTCCTCCGCCTCGCTGTACGACGTGGGCTTCAACCACTTCTTCCGCGGCAAGGACGAGGGCGACGGCGGCGACCAGGTCTTCTTCCAGGGGCACGCCTCGCCGGGCATCTACGCCCGCGCGTTCCTGCTGGACCGGCTCACCGAGCGGCACCTGGACGGCTTCCGGCAGGAGCGGTCGAAGTCGCCGTACGGGCTGTCGTCGTACCCGCACCCGCGGCTGATGCCGGACTTCTGGGAGTTCCCGACCGTGTCGATGGGTCTCGGCCCGATCGGCGCGATCTACCAGGCGCGGATGAACCGCTACCTGCACGCGCGCGGGATCGCCGACACCTCCAGGTCGCACGTGTGGGCGTTCCTCGGCGACGGCGAGATGGACGAGCCGGAGTCGCTGGGCCAGCTCACCCTGGCCGCCCGCGAGGGCCTGGACAACCTCACCTTCGTCGTCAACTGCAACCTCCAGCGCCTCGACGGCCCGGTGCGCGGCAACGGCAAGATCATCCAGGAGCTGGAGTCGGTCTTCCGGGGCGCCGGCTGGAACGTGATCAAGCTGATCTGGGACCGCACCTGGGACCCGCTGCTCGCGCAGGACCGCGACGGCATCCTGGTCGACAGGATGAACACCACCCCGGACGGGCAGTTCCAGACGTACGCCACCGAGTCCGGCGCGTACATCCGCGAGCACTTCTTCGGCGACGACCACCGGCTGCGCGCGATGGTCGAGCACCTGACCGACGACCAGATCCTGCACCTGGGCCGCGGCGGTCACGACCACCGCAAGATCTACGCGGCGTACAAGGCGGCCGTGGAGCACAAGGGCCAGCCGACGGTCGTCCTGGCCAAGACGGTCAAGGGCTGGACGCTGGGCCCGAACTTCGAGGGCCGCAACGCCACGCACCAGATGAAGAAGCTGACGGTCGACGACCTCAAGCGCTTCCGCGACCGGCTGCACCTGCCGATCTCCGACCGGGAGCTGGAGTCCGGCGCGCCGCCGTACTACCACCCGGGCCGGGACTCGGAGGAGATCCAGTACATGCACGACCGCCGCAAGAGCCTCGGCGGGTACGTGCCGACGCGCGTGGTGCGGTCGAAGCCGCTGCCCCTGCCCGGCGACAAGACGTACGCGAGCGTGAAGAAGGGCTCGGGCCAGCAGTCCATCGCGACGACCATGGCCTTTGTGCGCCTGCTCAAGGACCTCATGCGGGACAAGGAGATCGGCAGGCGGTTCGTGCTGATCGCGCCGGACGAGTACCGCACGTTCGGCATGGACTCCTTCTTCCCGAGCGCGAAGATCTACAACCCGCTGGGCCAGCAGTACGAGGCGGTGGACCGCGACCTGCTGCTCGCCTACAAGGAGGCGCCGGACGGGCAGATGCTGCACGACGGCATCTCGGAGGCCGGCTGCACGGCCTCCCTGATCGCCGCGGGCTCGGCGTACGCCACCCACGGCGAGCCGCTCGTCCCGGTCTACGTCTTCTACTCGATGTTCGGTTTCCAGCGCACCGGCGACCAGTTCTGGCAGATGGCCGACCAGCTGGCGCGCGGTTTCGTCCTGGGCGCGACCGCCGGCCGGACGACCCTGACCGGTGAGGGGTTGCAGCACGCGGACGGCCACTCCCAGCTGCTGGCCTCGGCCAACCCGGCCTGCGTGGCGTACGACCCCGCCTTCGGCTACGAGATCGCGCACATCGTCCAGGACGGGCTGCGGCGGATGTACGGCGGCTCCGAGGAGCATCCGCACGGCGAGGACGTCTTCTACTACCTGACCGTCTACAACGAGCCGATCCAGCACCCGGCCGAGCCCGCCGGGGTGGACGTCGAGGGCATCCTCAAGGGCGTCTACCGGTTCAGCGAGGGCACGGCCGGCGCGGTCCCGGCGCAGATCATGGCGTCCGGCGTCGCGGTGCCGTGGGCCGTCGAGGCGCAGCGGATCCTCGCCGAGGAGTGGAACGTCCGGGCCGACGTGTGGTCGGCGACCTCGTGGAACGAGCTGCGGCGCGAGGCCGTGGCCTGCGAGGAGTACAACCTGCTGCACCCGGAGGAGGAGCAGCGGGTGCCGTACGTGACGCGGAAGCTGTCCGGCGCCCAGGGGCCGTTCGTGGCCGTGTCCGACTGGATGCGGTCGGTGCCGGACCAGATCGCGCGATGGGTGCCGGGGACGTACCAGTCGCTGGGCGCCGACGGGTTCGGGTTCGCGGACACCCGCGGGGCGGCCCGGCGCTTCTTCCACATCGACGCGCAGTCGATCGTGGTGGCGGTGTTGACCGAGCTGGCGCGGGAGGGCAAGGTCGACCGCTCGGCGCTGAAGCAGGCGATCGACCGGTACCGGCTGCTGGACGTGGCGGCGGCCGACCCGGGCGTCGCGGGCGGCGACGCCTGACGCGTCCGCCGCCGTCGGGGCGGGCGGGCCCGCGGGCCCGTCCGCCCCCGCGTCTTTCCTGCCGTGCGCCCCTGCGGCAGCAATCGGCCCGAGCCCGCCGGGAGCAGCGCGCCCGGCGCCCGCTTCCCGCCCTGGCCCCGGCCTTCGCCGCCGCCTGCGCCGCGGCCCATCGTCCGGCCCGGCCCGCGCGGGCGCGCGCCGGGACCGTGCGGGCGGGC
>NZ_BAAATK010000057.1:0-36641 GCF_039533365.1 Streptomyces glaucus | reverse complement strand
ACGACGAGCCGCTGTGGCTCGGCTCGGTCAAGTCCAACATCGGACACGCGCAGGCCGGGGCCGCGGCGGCGAGCGTCATCAAGATGGTGATGGCGCTGCGGCAGCGGCACCTGCCCCGGACGCTGCACGTGGACCGGCCGTCGAGTCACGTGGACTGGGAGGCCGGAGCGGTACGGCTGCTGACCGAGCCGCGGGACTGGCCTGCCGCCGGCCGGCCGCGCCGGGCCGGTGTGTCCTCGTTCGGCATCAGCGGCACCAACGCCCACGTCATCCTGGAGGAGGCGCCGCCCGTCCCGGCCGAGCGGAGCACGGCACCGGCCGCCCCGGCCGGGCGAGCCGAGGCGCCGTCCCGCGGGGACCGGCAGGCCGGGACACCGTCTTCCGGGATCCGGCAGGCCGGGACACCGTCCGTCACCGGGCAGGGCTTCGCCCCCGTGCCGTCCCGCCCCGCCGGTCACGACCGTCGCCCGCCGCTCGTCCCCTGGGTCGTGTCCGGCCGTACGGCGCAGGCCACCCGGGCGCAGGCGGCACGGCTCGCCGGATTCCTCGACGCCGGTCCCGAGCGGTCCCCGGCCGCCGTGGCGCACGCCCTGGCGACGACCCGGGCCGTGCTCGACCACCGTGCCGTGGTGCTCGGCGCGGACCCGGACCAGCTGCGCGCCGGACTGGACGCGCTGACCGGTGCCGAACCGGCGGCGACCGGCCGCGGACGGGTCGTGTCGGGCGTGTCCGGTGAGGGACGTACGGCGTGGATGTTCACCGGGCAGGGCAGCCAGCGGCCCGGCATGGGGCGGGAGCTGTACGCCGCCTATCCGGTGTTCGCGCAGGCGCTGGACGCCGTGTGCGCGCTGCTGGAGGCCGAACTCGGCCCGGCGGCCGGCTTCCCGCGTCCCCTGCGCGAGGTGCTGTTCGCCGCAGCCGAGGCCGGAACCGGGACCGAGACCGGTCCCGGCGCCGAGGCCGACGCCGGAGCCGGCGGCCCGCTGGACAGCACCGGGTACGCGCAGGCGGCCCTGTTCGCCGTGCAGGTGGCCCTCGTCGAGCTGCTGCGGTCCTGGGGGGTCCGGCCGGACCTGGTGCTCGGTCACTCGGTGGGCGAGCTGGCGGCCGCGTACACCGCGGGCGTCTTCGACCTGCCCGACGCCGTACGCCTGGTGGCCGCCCGGGCGAGGCTGATGCAGGCGCTGCCCGAAGGCGGCGCGATGGCCGCCGTGGAGGGCACCGAGGCCGAGGTCACCGAGCTCCTCAAGGGCCTGCCGGGCGCCGGACAGGTCACGGTGGCCGTGGTCAACGGGCCCGCCTCCGTGGTCGTCTCGGGCGACCGCGCCCTGGTCGAGGAGGCGATGGCCGCGGCCCGCGAGCAGGGCCGGCGGACGACCCGGCTGCGGGTCAGCCACGCCTTCCACTCGCCGCTGATGGACCCGATGCTGGCCGACTTCGCCGCCGTCGCGGAGAGCATCCCCTACCGGCGTCCCACGCTGCCCGCGGTCAGCTCGGCCACCGGCGGGCCGGTCGCCGAGGAGTGGGCCTCGGCCGCCTACTGGGTGGACCAGGTGCGCCGCACCGTACGCTTCCACGACGCGCTGACCTGCGCCACCGGCGAGTACGGCGCGACCCGGCTGCTGGAGCTCGGCCCGGACCCGGTGCTGACCGCGCTCGCCCGGTCCGCGGGCGACGGCCGTACCACCGCGGCGGCCGCCCTGCGCGACGGACGGGCCGAACCCGAGACGCTGCTCACGGCGGTGGCGGAGCTGTTCGTGCGCGGCATGGGGACCGACTGGGCCGCGGTGACCGCCGCCGCGGACCCGGCCACGGCCGCGCCCCCGGACCACGTCGACCTGCCCACGTACGCCTTCCAGCGCCGCCGGTACTGGCTGCGCGACCGCAGGGGCCCGCGGCGGGCCGGGGCGGACAGCGGCCGCACGGGTGCGGAGGCCGGGTTCTGGACCCTGGTCGAGGACGGTGACGCCGCCGCCCTCGCGGACCGGCTCGGCGTCTCCCCGCAGGCCCCGCTCGGCAGCGTCCTGCCGGTGCTGGCCGACTGGCGCAGGCGGCAGCGCGAGGACGCGGAGCTGACCGGCTGGCGCTACACGGTCACCTGGAAGCCGGTCGCCGTACCGGCCGCGGGCCGGCTCGCCGGCACCTGGCTGGTCGTCGCCCCCGAGCGGGTGACGGCCGGGCAGGACGGCATCGTCGAGGAGTGCGCACGAGCCCTGCGGGACGCCGGAGCACAGGTCACCGTGGTGACCGTCGGCGCCGACGACAGCCGCACCAGCCTCACCGCCCGGCTGCGCGAGATCGCCGCCGACGGCGCGCTCTCCCTGCTGGCCTGGGCCGAGGAGCCCTCGGCCGCCGGTCTGCCGCCGGCCGCCACCGGCCTCACCCTCCTGCTGGCGCAGGCGTGGGCGCAGGCCGCCGACGGAACCGGCGCTCCCCTGTGGTGCGTGACCCGATCGGCGGTCTCGGTCGGCACCGGCGACCCGCTGCACCACCCCGCGCAGGCCCAGCTCTGGGGCCTCGGCCGCAGCCTGGCGCTGGAACACCCCGGCGTCTGGGGCGGACTGGCCGACCTGCCGGACGAACCCGGCCGGCAGGCCCTGACCCGGCTCGTCGCGCTCCTGGCCCACAGCAGGTCCGCGACCTGGCGCGAGGACCAGCTCGCCGTGCGGCAGGGCGGGGTCTTCGCGGCCCGGCTCGTCCGGGACGACGGCGCCGGAACGACCGGCGCGTCCCGGCCCGGCGCGGGCTGGCGGCCCCGCGGCACCGTACTGATCACGGGCGGCACCGGCGCGCTCGGCCGGCACGTGGCCCGCCGGCTCGCGACCCTGGGCGCCGAGCACCTCGTCCTCGTCTCCCGGCGCGGCCCGCAGGCCCCCGGCGCCCCCGAGCTGCACGACGAGCTCACCGCCCTCGGCGCCCGGGTCACCCTCGCCGCCTGCGACCTCACCGACCGCGACGCGGTGCGTGCCCTGCTCGCCGGCATCCCCGCGGACGTCCCGCTGACCGGCGTCGTCCACGCGGCCGGCGTACCGGCGAGCGGCCTCGCCGCGGACCTGACGCCCGACCGGCTGGCGTCGGCCCTCGCGGCCAAGGCGACCGCGGCCGACCTGCTGCACGAACTGACCGCCCACCAGGAGCTGGACGTCTTCGTCCTGTTCGCCTCCGTCACCGGTGTCCTCGGCAACGCGGGCCAGGCCGCCTACGCCGCGGCCAACGCCCACCTCGACGCGCTGGCCCGGCACCGCCGCGACCGCGGCCTGGCCGCCACCTCCGTCGCCTGGGGCCCCTGGGCCGGCGACGGGATGGCCGCGGACCGCGCCGCCGAGGAACGCATCCGCAGGTCGGGTCTGCGCCTGCTGCCGCCCGACCGCGCGCTTGTGGCCCTCGACCAGGTGCTCGCCGACGGCCGGCCCTGCGCCACCGTCGTGGACGTCTCCTGGGACCGCTTCGCCCCCGCGTTCGCCCTCGCCCGGCCCAGCGCGCTGCTCGCCGACCTCCCCGAGGCCGCCGCGGCGGCCCGGTCCGGCACCGGCGCGGCCGGCGCCGAGGCCGACGAGCTGATGGGCCGGCTGCGGGCCCTGCCGCCGGCCGAACGGGAGCGCGCCCTCGGCGACTTCGTCCTGACCCGCGTCGCCGGGGTGCTGGGACACGACTCGCCCGCCGCGGTCGACCCGGACCGGGCGTTCAAGGACTTCGGATTCGACTCCCTGACCGCCGTCGACCTGCGCAACCAGCTGATGACCGGGACCGGTCTGCGCCTGCCGACCACCCTCGTCTTCGACCATCCCACCCCGGCCGCCCTCGCCCGCCATCTGCACGCCGAGCTGTTCCCGGCCGACACGCCCCAGGACGATCCGGCGGACCTGGACGAACAGCGGCTGCGCCGCCTGCTCGCCTCCGTACCGCTCACCCGCCTCCGCGACGCCGGCCTCCTGCCCGGCCTGCGCGCCCTGCTCGACGAGGCGGAGACCGGAACCGGAGCGGGCGGGGACGCGCCCGGCTGGGACGGGGCGGACAGCGGCGACGGCACCACCGCGATCGCCGATCTCGCCGTCGACGAACTGGTCCACCTGGCACTCGGCGACGACACGCACGACACGACGGACGACGGGTACGGCGCGACGGACGACGTGAACGACGGCTCCGACGACGAACGAGAGTGACAGAGGCACCGATGAGCGCACCGTACGAGAAGGTCGTCCAGGCCCTGCGCAAGTCCCTGGAGGAGACCGAGACGCTGAAGCGGCGCAACCGGCAACTCGTCGCGGCCTCCCGCGAACCCGTCGCGATCGTCGGCATGGGCTGCCGGTTCCCGGGCGGGGTGGACTCGCCCGAGGAGCTGTGGGAGCTGCTGGCGCGGGGGCGGGACGGTCTGTCGCCGTTCCCGGAGGACCGTGGCTGGGACGTGGAGCGGCTGTACGACCCCGACCCGGGCCGTTCGGGCACCTCGTACGTGAACACCGGTGGTTTCCTGCGGGACGTGGCCGGTTTCGACGCGGAGCTGTTCGGGATCTCGCCGCGTGAGGCGCTGGCGATGGACCCGCAGCAGCGGCTGCTGCTGGAGACCTCCTGGGAGGCGCTGGAGCGGGCCGGCATCGACCCGCACTCCCTGCGCGGCACCGCCACCGGCGTGTTCGCGGGCACCAACGGCCAGGACTACGTGCTGGCCTCGGCGGGCCGCTTCGCGGGGGTGGAGGGGTTCGTCGGGACCGGCTCCGCGGCCAGTGTGCTGTCCGGGCGCGTCGCCTACGTGCTGGGCCTGGAAGGCCCCGCGGTGACGGTGGACACGGCGTGTTCGTCGGCGCTGGTGGGGATGCACCTGGCGGTGCAGGCGCTGCGCGGCGGCGAATGCCGGCTGGCGCTCGCGGGCGGGGTGACGGTGATGTCCACCCCGGCGGCGTTCGTGGAGTTCTCCCAGCAGCGGGGACTGGCCGCCGACGGGCGGTGCAAGGCGTTCGCCGACGGCGCGGACGGCACCGTGTGGTCGGAGGGCGTGGGCGTCCTCGTCCTGGAGCGGCTGTCGGACGCACGCCGCAACGGGCACCGGGTGCTGGCGGTCATCCGCGGCAGTGCGGTCAACCAGGACGGGGCGTCCAACGGGCTGACCGCGCCGAACGGTCCTTCCCAGCAGCGGGTGATCCGGCAGGCACTGGCGGCGGCCGGGCTGAAGCCGTCGGAGGTGGATGCGGTGGAGGCGCACGGCACCGGGACCGCTCTGGGGGATCCGATCGAGGCGCAGGCGCTGCTGGCCACCTACGGGCAGGCGCGCACCGAGGACGAGCCGTTGTGGCTGGGGTCGGTGAAGTCCAACATCGGGCACACGCAGGCGGCGGCCGGTGTGGCAGGTGTGATGAAGATGGTGCTGGCGCTGCGCCACGAACAACTGCCGCGCACGCTGCATGTGGACCGGCCGTCCTCGCACGTGGACTGGGAGGCCGGCGCGGTGCAGCTGCTGACCGAGGCGCGGGAGTGGCCGCGCGGGCAGCGGCCCCGCCGGGCCGGGGTGTCCGCGTTCGGGATCAGCGGCACCAACGCCCACCTCGTCCTCGAGGAGGCACCCGCCGCACACGACGAGAACCGGGCGGGCGAAACCACTCCGCTCCCGCTCACCCCCTGGATCGTGTCGGGACGGGACCCGGGCGCCCTCCGCGCCCAGGCCGCCCGGCTCGCCGCGCGTCTCGGCGAGCACCCGGCGTCGCCGGCCGACATCGGGCTCTCCCTGGCCACCACCCGAGCCCTTCTAGCCCACCGGGCCGTCGTCCTCGGCCCGGACACGGCCACCCTCCGCGCGGGCACGGCCGCGCTCGCCACGGGCGACAGCCACCCCGCGGTCGTCACGGGCCAGGTGCGCAAGGGCCGTACGGCGTGGATGTTCACCGGCCAGGGCAGCCAGCGCCCCGGCATGGGACGTGAACTCCACGCCCGGTACCCGGTGTTCGCCCGCGCCCTCGACGAGGTGTGTCATCTCCTGGACACCGAACTCGGCGCCGCCGACTCGCGGCACACCCCCCTGCGGGACGCCCTCTTCGCCGAGCGGCCGGACCTGCTGAACCGCACCGGCCACGCACAACCCGCCCTGTTCGCGGTGCAGGTGGCGCTGGTGGAGCTGTTGCGGTCGTGGGGGACACGGCCGGAGGTGGTGCTCGGCCACTCGGTGGGCGAGTTCGCCGCCGCCTACGCGGCCGGCGTCTTCGACCTTCCCGACGCCGCCCGCCTGGTGGCGGCCCGGGCGCGCCTCATGCAGGCGCTGCCCGAGGGCGGGGCGATGGCCGCGATCGAGGCCGGTGAGGCCGAGGTCGCCGCCTGGCTGGGGGAGGGCGTGGTGGTCGCGGCGGTGAACGGTCCGGCCGCGGTGGTGGTCTCCGGGGCGGAGGCGGCGGTGGCGGCGGTGGTGGAGCGGGCCCGGGCCGCGGGCCGCAGGGCCACCCGGCTGCGGGTGAGCCATGCCTTCCACTCGCCGCTGATGGAGCCGGTGGTGGAGGAGTTCGCGAGGGTGGCGGCGGGTGTCGGCTATCGCGCGCCGGTGCTTCCGGCGGTGAGTTCGGTGACCGGCGAGGCGGTGGGGCAGGAGTGGGGGCGCGCGGAGTACTGGTGCGAGCAGATCCTGCGGCCGGTGCGGTTCCACGACGCGCTGGCGACCGCCACCGCGGCCCACGCGGCCACCCGGCTGCTGGAGATCGGCCCCGACCCCGTCCTGACCGCCCTCGCCCGGGAAGCGGGCCACTTCGCCGTGGCGACCCTGCGCACGGGACACGCGGAGACGCAGACCCTCCTGACGGCCGTCGCCGAACTGTTCGTCCAGGGCGCCGAGGCCGACTGGGCCGGCCTGTTCGACGGGACCGGCGCGCACCGCGTGGACCTGCCCACGTACGCCTTCCAGCGCGAACGGTACTGGCTGCCCGACCACGCCGAGCAGGACCGCGCGGCCGGTGCGCGGGCCGACGCGGTCGAGACACGGTTCTGGGACCTGGTCGAGCGCGGCGCGGTCACCTCCCTGGCCGAGCACATCGGCGTGACGGCCGAAGACGGGCTGGAGACCGTCGTCCCCGCGCTGTCCGCCTGGCGGCGGCAGGGCCGGGAACAGCTCGCGCAGGCGGGCCGCCGCTACCGGGTGCGCTGGCGGCCCGTGTCCCCCGGCGGCGACGGGGAACGGCCGGCGGGCCGCTGGCTGGTGGCCGCCGCGGACGCGTACGGCGAACAGGCGGCCGCGGCCCTGCGCCGGGCCGGCGCGGACGTGGACCTGATTCCGGTCACCGAATCCGACACCCGCGTCGGCCTCGCGCACCGCATCCGCGCGGCCGGCGCCGAACCGGAGCACGTCCTGGCCCTGCTGCCGTCGCCCACCGCGGTCCTGGCCCTGTGGCAGGGGCTCGCCGAGGCCGCCCCGGCCGCCCGCCTGTGGTGCGCGACCCGGTCCGCGCAGTCCGTGGGCGCGGGCGACGCGCCCGCCCGCCCCGCCGAGGCCGCCGTATGGGGCCTGGGCCGCACCCTCGCGCTGGAACAGCCGGACCGCTGGGGCGGACTGGTCGACCTGCCCCACCACCCGGACACCGCCGTGCTGGAGCGGCTGGTGTCCGTGCTGGCCGTGCCCGGGGACGAGGACCAGCTCGCCGTACGCGCCACGGGCGTCCTCGCCGCCCGCCTGGTCCGCGACACCGACGCCGGGCGGGGAACACGGGACCGGCGCCTCCACGGCACCGCCCTCGTCACCGGAGGCACCGGCGCGCTGGGCGGTCACGTGGCCCGCTGGCTGGTACGGCACGGCACCGAGCACCTGGTCCTGGTCTCCCGCCGCGGCGCCGACGCCCCCGGCGCCCGCGAACTGCACGCGGAACTGACCGGACTCGGCGCCGAGGTCACCCTCGCCGCGTGCGACGTCACCGACCGGACGGCACTGGGCGACCTGCTCGCCGCCCACCCGCCCACCGTCGTCGTCCACGCCGCCGGTGTCCTGGACGACGGGCTCGCCGCCGACCTCACCCCCGAGCGGCTGGCCCGCGTCCTCGCCGTCAAGGCCGACGCGGCCCAGCATCTGCACGAGCTGACGCGCCACCAGGAACTGGACGCGTTCGTGCTGTTCTCCTCCACCGCCGGCGTCACGGGCAACGCGGGGCAGGCCGCGTACGCGGCGGCCAACGCGCGGCTCGACGCGCTCGCCCAGCACCGGCGCGGACTCGGCCTGCCGGCGACCTCCGTCGCCTGGGGCCCCTGGGACGGCGCGGGCATGGCCGCCGACCCCGCGGTCACCGCACACCTGGCCCGCGTGGGCGTCCGCGCTCTGGAACCGGACACCGCCGTCGACGCGCTCGGGCAGGTCCTGGACGACGGCCGGGTCTGCGCCACCGTGCTCGACGTCGACTGGACCCGCTTCGCGGCCGCTACCGCGTACGCCCGGCGCGGCTCGCTCCTGCGCGAGCTGACCGGGGCGGCGCAGAGCCCCGGCGCCGCCCCGGAACGGCCCGCCACCACGGGCGGCGAACTCGCCGCGGCGCTGCACGGCCGCCCGCCCGCCGAACGCGACCGGATCGTCCTGGCCCACGTACGGTCCGCGGTGGCCGCCGTCCTCGGCCACGCCTCCGGCGCCGCGATCGACGCCGAACGCGCCTTCACCGACCTCGGCTTCGACTCGCTCACCGCCGTCGAACTGCGCAACCGGCTCACCTCCGCCACCGGCCTGCGCCTGCCGGCCACCCTCGTCTTCGACCACCCCACCCCCGCGGCCCTCGCCGCCCACCTGCGCACGCGGCTCCCCGGCGAACAGACCTCCGGCCCCGCCCACTCCGCATCCGGCCCGCGCGCCGGAACCGCCGCCGGCGAGGATCCGGTGGTGATCGTGGGGATGGGGTGCCGGTTCCCGGGCGGGGTGGACTCGCCCGAGGGGTTGTGGGAGCTGCTGGCGGGGGGACGGGACGGTCTGTCGCCGTTCCCGGAGGACCGTGGCTGGGACGTGGAGCGGCTGGTCGATGCCGATCCGGGCCGGCCGGGCACCTCCTATGTCGGTGTCGGTGGTTTCCTGCGGGACGTGGCCGGTTTCGACGCGGAGCTGTTCGGGATCTCGCCGCGTGAGGCGCTGGCGATGGACCCGCAGCAGCGGCTGCTGCTGGAGACCTCCTGGGAGGCGCTGGAGCGGGCCGGCATCGACCCGCACTCCCTGCGCGGCACCGCCACCGGTGTGTTCGCGGGCACCAACGGCCAGGACTACCGCGAGACGGCCCACGCCCCCGCCGAGGACATCGAGGGCTATGTGGCCACCGGTTCGGCGGCGAGTGTGCTGTCGGGGCGGGTGAGTTATGCGCTGGGTCTGGAGGGGCCGGCGCTGACGGTGGACACGGCGTGTTCGTCGGCGCTGGTGGCGTTGCATCTGGCGGTGCAGGCGCTGCGCGGCGGTGAGTGCCGGCTGGCGCTCGCGGGCGGGGTGACGGTGATGGCCACGCCGGGGATCTTCGTGGAGTTCTCCCGGCAGCGGGCGCTGGCCGCGGACGGGCGGTGCAAGGCGTTCGCCGAGGGCGCGGACGGCACGGGCTGGTCGGAGGGCGTGGGTGTGCTCGTCCTGGAGCGGCTGTCGGACGCACGCCGCAACGGGCACCGGGTGCTGGCGGTGGTCAAGGGCAGCGCGGTCAACCAGGACGGGGCGTCCAACGGGCTGACCGCGCCGAACGGGCCCTCGCAGCAGCGGGTGATCCGGCAGGCGCTGGCCGGTGCGGGCCTGTCGCCGGCGGAGGTGGACGCGGTGGAGGCGCACGGGACGGGGACCGCTCTGGGGGATCCGATCGAGGCGCAGGCGCTGCTGGCCACCTACGGGCAGGCGCGCACCGGGAGCGAGCCGTTGTGGCTGGGGTCGGTGAAGTCCAACATCGGGCACACCCAGGCGGCGGCCGGTGTGGCGGGTGTGATGAAGATGGTGCTGGCGCTGCGCCACGAACAACTGCCGCGCACCCTGCACGTGGACCGGCCCACCTCGCACGTGGACTGGTCGGCGGGCGCGGTGGAGCTGCTGACCGAGGCGCGGGAGTGGCCGCGCGGGCAGCGGCCGCGCCGGGCGGGGGTGTCCGCGTTCGGCATCAGCGGCACCAACGCCCACGTCATCCTCGAAGAGGCACCCGCCGAGGAACCCGCCCCGTCCCCGCCCGATACGCGACTGCCCGTCGTCCCCTGGGTGCTGTCGGCCCACCGGGCCGAGGCGCTGGCGGAGCAGGCGGTACGCCTCCGCGCTCTCCTCGGCGACGACCGGCCGGCGCTCGACATCGGCTACTCTCTGGCCACCACCCGGGCCACCCTCGCGCACCGGGCCGTCGTCCTCGGCTCCGAGACCCCGGCCATGGCCGCCTCCCTCGCTGAGCCCGGAAACCCGAACGTCGTCACCGGGGCCGTCACCGAGGGCGGCACGGCCTGGATGTTCACCGGTCAGGGCAGTCAGCGGCCCGGTATGGGACGGGAGCTGTACGACCGGTTCCCGCGCTTCGCGAAGGCGTTCGACGACGTGTGCGCCCACCTGGACGGGGAGTTCGAAGGAGCGGCCGGGTTCGACGCCGGCGTACGGGACGTGGTGTTCGCCCCGCGGGACTCGGCCGAGGCGGGACTGCTGCACCGTACGGGCCACGCGCAGGCGGCCCTGTTCGCGGTGCAGGTGGCGCTGGTGGAGCTGTTGCGGTCGTGGGGCACGGCCCCGGAGGTGGTGCTGGGGCATTCGGTGGGCGAGTTCGCCGCCGCCTACGCGGCCGGCGTCTTCGACCTGCCCGACGCCGCCCGCCTGGTGGCGGCCCGGGCGCGCCTCATGCAGGCGCTGCCCGAGGGCGGGGCGATGGCCGCGGTCGAGGCGGGCGAGGCCGAGGTCACCGGTCTCCTGCGGGCGGCCGACGGCCACGGCGCCGTGGTCGTCGCGGCGGTCAACGGGCCCCGCGCGACCGTCGTCTCCGGGGCCGAGTCCGCCGTCGAGCAGGTCATGGCCGCCGCTCGCGCGGAGGGCCGCAGGGCCACCCGGCTGCGGGTGAGCCATGCCTTCCACTCGCCGCTGATGGAGCCGGTGGTGGAGGAGTTCGCGAGGGTGGCGGCGGGTGTCGGCTACCGCGCGCCGGTGCTTCCGGCGGTGAGTTCGGTGACCGGCGAGGCGGTGGGGCAGGAGTGGGGGCGCGCGGAGTACTGGTGCGAGCAGATCCTGCGGCCGGTGCGGTTCCACGACGCGCTGGCGACCGCCACCGCGGCCCACGCGGCCACCCGGCTGCTGGAGATCGGCCCCGACCCCGTCCTGACCGCCCTCGCACCCGCCGACGCCGCCGTCGCCGTGAGCGTGCTGCGCCGGGACCGGAGCGAGCCGGAGAGCCTCCTGACCGCCGTCGCCGAACTGTTCGTCCACGGCACGGACGTCGACTGGGGCGCGCTGTTCGACGGGACCGGCGCGCACCGCGTGGACCTGCCCACGTACGCCTTCCAGCGCCGCCGGTACTGGCTGCCCGACCAGGCGGCCACGGACGCTCCGCAGCCCTTCGCGGGCCCGCCGCGCAGCGCCCTGCCGCACAACGCCCCCGCCCCGGGCCCCGGGGCGGCCCGGCTGCGGGCCCTCCCGCCGGCCGAGCGGGAAACCGCCGTCCTCGACCTGATCGCCGCGCAGGCGGCCCACGTGCTCGGGCATCCCGGCCCCGGTGAGATCCGGCCCGGACAGCGCTTCCTCGAACTCGGCTTCACCTCCCTCTCCCTCACCGACCTCCGCGACCGGGTGAACCGGGCCTGCGGGGTGCGGCTGGCCACCGACACGCTGTACGAGCACCCCACGCCCCGCGCGCTCGCCGCGCACGTCGCCGCGGAACTCGCCGACGGCCCGCAGACGGCGGACGGGACGGCGGACTCCCTGACCGGGCTGGTCCGGTACGCCTTCGCGCGGCAGCAGTACGAGCGGGGACTGGACCTGCTGGAACTGGCCGCCGCGACGCGGCCCGGATTCGGCCTCCCGGACGTCACCGGGGACACCGGCCCCGGCGGCCGGCCCGGAGCGCCCGAACCCGTCCGGCTCGCCTCCGGAACCCGGGGCGAGACGCTGCTGTGCCTGCCGTCGCTGGTCGCCCCGGCCACCCCCTACCAGTTCGCCCGGTTCGCCGCCGCCCTGCGCGGGACACGGGACGTCTGGGTGCTGCCCGCGCCCGGCTACGGTCCCGGCGAGGCGCTGCCCGACAGCCCCGAGGCCGCCGCGGCCCGGCAGACGAGGGCCGTCCTCGACACCTTCGGCGACAAGCCGCTCACCCTGGTCGGCTACTCCTCCGGCGGCTGGCTCGCCCACCTCCTCGCCGCCGGCCTGGCGGCCGCCGGCGCACCGCCGCGGGCCCTGGTGCTGCTGGACGTCCCCGCGCCGCCCGAGCGCGACCTCGCCCTCGCCATGGTGGCGACCTCGTGCCGGCTGATGCGGGACTTCCCCGAGGTGCCCGTCGACGCCGGCCAGCTCACGGCGACCGCCCACTACGGCCGCCTGTTCACCGGCTGGCGGCCGGCCCCGCACGCCGCGGCGGAGCGGACGCTGTTCGTGGCCGCCGCCGACCACGACCCCGACCTGCTCCTCGGGGCCGGCCGGCCCTCCTGGCCGCTGCCCCACGAGGCGGTGCGGACGCCCGGCGACCACGTCACCCTGCTGGAGCGCGACGCGGAGAGCACCGCGCGCCGCGTCCACGACTGGCTGCTGGAGCGGTGAACACGCCGGAGGCCGCCCCGTGTCCCCACGTGGCGGCCCCCGGTGCCCCCGGAACGGGGCGGATCAGTCCCCGTGCAGCAGCACGTTCGGATCCCGCTGCTCGTACCAGCCGAGGAACGGCGGGCACAGCCCGTAGCCCAGCAGCCGCTGGAGTTCCTCCGGATACTCGCGGACGATCTCCCGCGGCACGGCGAGGTACTGGTTCTCCTCCTGGCGCAGATTGCCGCGGACCAGCGCCAGCGTCAGACCGGTGCGCGGCTCGTCCGCGAGGTTCGCCCCGCCGCCGTGGAAGAGACCGCCCACCCAGATCAGGCACGACCCGGGGTCCATCTCCGCGGGCACCGCCTCCTCGGGGCGCGGCACCCGGTCCCGCTCCCAGGTGTGACTGCCGGGGTAGACCATCGTGGCGCCGTTCTCCTCGGTGAACTCGCTCATCGCCACCATGACCTGCACCCGGTTGGTGGGGCCGGGACACGGCAGCAGATGGGCGACGTCGTCGCGGTGCGGCACCTGCGGTGTCTCCCCGGGCCAGATCTGGATCGCCTGGGTGATGCTCACCTGGACGTTGGGGGCGAGCCCGGCCAGCTCCCGGCCGAACCAGTCGTCGGCGGGACGCTCGATCAGCTCCCGCGCGGCACCCAGGTACAGCGGGTCCAAGGCGATCCGCGCCATGTGCCGGGAGCGGGCGAACAGGGAGCTGATCCGCTTGGTCCGGTGGCCGGTGAAGGCGCTGTCCCCGTATCCGGCCGCGTCCAGCGCGGGCCCGAGGTCGTGCCACAGTCCTTTCAGGGTCGTCCCGTCGACGAGGTCCTCGACGATCACACCGCCGTCGCGTTCCAGGACGGCGGTGACATCGGCCACCGAGGCGGTGGCGGGCAGCCGGGTGAGCTGAGCGGGCATGAGGATTCCTGGTTTCGGTCGGTTTCGGTCGGCGATACGGTCACCAGCGGACCGGCAGGGCGGCGAGCCCGTACAGCACGCCGTCGTCCTTGTACGGCAGCTCCTCGGCCGGGCAGGCGAGTTCGAGCGTGGGCAGCCGGTCGAACAGGACGCGGTACGCGAGTTCCATCTCGACGCGCACCAGATGCTGGCCGAGGCACTTGTGCCGGCCGTGGCCGAACGCCATGTGGCCGCCGGCCGGGCGGTGCGGGTCGAAGGCGTGCGGGCAGGCGAACCGGGTGTCGTCGTAGTTGGCGGCGGCGACCAGGGGAGCCACGCCCTCGCCGGCCCGGATGAGCTGACCGCCGATCTCCAGGTCCGCCACGGCCACCCGCAGCGGCACCAGATCGGCCACGGAGTAGAACCGCAGCAGCTCCTCCACGATCCCGTCGTCACCGAGCCACTCCCGGTGCGACATGAGGGTGACCGCGCCCAGGGCGATGTTGTTGGCCGTGGTCTCCTGCCCGGCGATGAGCAGCAGCAGCGCGGCACCGCCGATCTCCATCGGGGTCAGCGCCCCGGACCCGATCATCACGCTGATCAGATCGTCCCCGGGGCGCCGCTGCTTGATGGTGATCATCCGGCTGAGATAGCGCAGCAGCTCCGTGGTCGCCCGGTCGCGCTGGTCGTCGGTGGCGCTGAGCGTGACGAGCACGGAGATCCGGGACTCGAAGAAGCCCCGGTCGGCGCGGGGCACGCCCAGCAGCTCGCAGATCACCAGCGACGGCACGGGAACGGCGAAGTCGGCGACCAGGTCGGCGGGCGAGCCCTTGGCGATCAGCGACTCCACGCAGTCCTCGACGACCTGCCGGATCCGGGGCCGCAGCTCCTTCATCCGCCGCGCGGTGAAGTCGTGCAGCAGCACCTTGCGGTAGCGGTCGTGCTCGGGCGGATCCAGCGTCGCGAACCAGCCGGGGATCTGCGTCTGCGACGGCGCCCCGCCGGTGCGGCCCGGGGTGGGGAAGCCGTCGTGCCGGGAGTCGGAGCTGAGGTGCGGGTGGGTCAGCGCCGCCCGTACGTCCTCGTACCGGGTCAGCAGCCAGACCCGCTGGCCGCCCGGCATCATCGACCACACCAGGCCCTCACGCTTGCGGTACTCGGCGTAACCGGGCGGCGGGAAGGACTCGCCGGGGCGGCGGAACGGGAAGTCGACCCGTCGCGCGGCCGCGTCGTCCTGCCTCTGAGCGGCTGTCACTTGCCATCCCCTCTCACCGGGAGGTGCCACCGGGACGTCCGGGCCGCCGGCGACCCGGTGGAACGAAGGATGGGGCGGCGCCGTCGGGCAAATCCCTAGTCTTCGGCCCGTTCCGCGCCCCTACCACAGCACCGGGAGGCGAGCCGGACCGCCGACGAGCCGGCCGGCCTCGGTGACGAGCTGCTCGTCGGGCACCGCCGGCCGCAGCGCGGGCATCCGGTCGAAGAGCGCGGTGAAGGCCTCGGCCAGCTCCATCCGGGCGAGGGAGGCGCCGATGCAGTGCCAGACGCCGTGGCCGAAGGACAGATGCGGATTCGGCGACCGGGTTCCGTCGAAGGTCTCCGGGCGGTCGAACACCCGCTCGTCGTGGTTGGCGAGGGCGAAGTCGAGCAGGACGAGATCGCCGGCGCGGATGGTGACGCCCGCGACGTCGATGTCCTCACCGGCGTAACGGGGCAGCACGGACCCGGACTGCTTGCCGGCCCGCAGCACCTCCTCCACCAGAACGGCCATCGCGTCCGGGGCGCCGAGCGCGGCCTCGCGCTGCTCGTCGTGGCGGGCGAGCAGCACCACACCCAGGCCGATGTAGCTCGCCACGCTCTCCAGCCCCGCGAACAGCAGCGTCGAGGCGAGCGCCGCGGTCTGCTCGTCGGGGATCCGCGCGGCGACGAGCCGGGACAGGACGTCGTCGCCCGGGGCGTCCCGCTTGGCGGCGGCCAGGTCGCGGAAGAGCGCGAACAGGGCGTCGGGACCGGCCGGGGCCGTCCCAGCGGTGCCGACCCGGCCGAGAGCGGCGAGCAGCGCCGCGCAGCGGCCCCGCTCCGCCTCGGGCACCCCGATCAGGTCGTGCAGGATGCCCAGGGCGTACGGGACCGCGAAGTGCGCGAGCAGGTCCGCGGGCTGCTCGCGGGCGGAGAGGTCCGCGGCCAGTGCCCGCGCCACGGCGGTGACCCGCGGCTTGAGGCCCTGCATCCTGCGGGCCGCGAACTGCGGGCCCAGCAGCGCCCTGACCTGGCGGTGCAGCTCCCGTGCCGTGTCGGCGTCGTCGGTGATCAGCAGTTCCAGCAGAGGGCTGTCGACGTATCTGGGCGCCGTGCGCGGACTGGCGTGGAAGCGGCCCAGCCGCTCGTCGCGCAGCAGCTCCCGGGCCTCGGCGTGCCGGGTGACCAGCCACGCCGCGTCGCCCGCGGGGGTGCGGACCGGACAGACGGCCGCCTTCTCCCGCAGGGCGTGCAGCGGGGTGGGAGCGAACACCGGGCGCGAGTCGGTGGTGAGCGCGGGCAGAGCGCCGGATTCCGGGAACGGCGCCGCCGCGTCGGCCCGCTGGTTCGTCTCTTGCATGGTCGGCATGGATTCCTGCGGGGGAGGAGTGGGGGGTCTCCGAGTGCGGCGGTTTCCTCTCGGGCACGGCGCTCGGAATGCTCCAGAATGCTGCGGCCCGCCCGGGCCCGTCGGCCCCTACCCCGGAAGAACTAGGGAAACCCCTAGAGGATCCGGTCTTCGCTCCGCCGGAAAGGGAAAAGTGAATCCCTTTCGGATCGTGCGCTCCGGTCGCGGTGCGGCCGGCGGTGTGTCAGTGACCTTTCGCCGTCCGAGCAGGACCATCACAGGTTCACGCACGTGAATGTTCCGGATCCGTCCGGACCGTCGCCGTGGACGGTCCGGACGCCGCCGTCCCGGCCTGTGGAGGCTCCGAGAACGCGCCACGACGTGCTTATGATCGGGCAAGCAGTTTCCAGCCCCCCGGCAACACCCCCGGACACGGCCAACTCTCGTTCCCGGTGGGTCAGTACAGGAGTCACGGTGGCCTCACACAGCGGTGCGCAGGCGGCAGACGAACCCCGACTGGTCGGGAGGGAACTGGAACTCCTGCTCGTCCGCGAGCACGTCCACGAGGCCGCCGCGGGCCGGGCCGTCCTGCTCCGCGGCCCGTCGGGCATCGGCAAGACCCGTCTGATGCGCGCCGCGCTCGCCGAACTGGCCGACGGCACCCGCGTGCTGACCGCCAGGTGCGCGGAGAACACCACCGGCGCCTACGAGACGGTACGAGCCCTGTTCGAACCGCTCGGACTGGCCGACGCCGCCCCGCAGGACCACCCGCTGCTGCGCGGCAGCGCCCGCCTGGCCCTGCCCGCCCTCACCCCGGACGGGGCACCCGGCGCCGTCCCGGCCGACACGTACGCCGTGATGCACGGCCTGTACTGGCTCACCGCCGCGCTCGCCGCCCAGGGCCCCCTCGTGCTCGCCGTCGACGACGCGCAGTGGTGCGACGAGGCGTCGCTGCGCTGGCTCGGGTTCCTGCTGCGGCGCGCCGAGGACCTGCCCGTGGCGCTCTTCCTGACGCTGCGCGGCGGAACGGGGGCCGTGCGGCCCGAGGTGCTCGACGAGATCGCCGACAACGCCGCCTGCCTCACCGTGGACGTGCAGCCGCTCACCGAGGAGGCCGTCGGCGACCTGCTGCGGGCCACCCTCGGCGCGGCGCCCGCGCCCGAAGTCGTCGCCGAGTGCGCGGAGGTCACCGGCGGCACACCGTTCCTGGTGCAGCTCGTGGCCGAGCACCTCAAGGAGCGCGCCCCGGCGGCCGGTCCCGGCCGCGCGGCGCTGTCCGAGGGACTCGGCCGCAGCGCGGTGGCCCGCTTCCAGATCGACCGGCTCACCCCCGAACAGCTCGCCGTGGCCAGGGCGATCGCCGTGCTGGAGGCCGGCGACATCGAGACGGTCGCCGCGCTCGCCGGCACCCGGCCCGGCCCCGCGGACGGCGCCGCACAGGCCCTGCGCGCGGCCGGACTGCTGCGGGCCGACTCCCTGGAGTACAAGCACGACCTCGTCCGCCAGGCCGTACTGGAGGCCACGCCGAGCGCCGAGCAGGTGGCGCTGCGCGAGCGCGCCGCCCGGCTGCTCAACGACTCCGGACACCCCACGGAGGAGGTCGCCGGCCAGCTCATGCTGCTGCCGGGCGAGCCGGCTCCCTGGATGGTGACCGTGCTGCGCTCCGCCGCGCTCGGCGCCGAACAGCGCGGCGCGCCCGCCACCGCCGGCCAGTACCTCACCCGCGCCCTGCGCCACGACCCGGACGACGTCGCCCTGCTGTCCGCCCTGGCCCGGGTCCTCGCCCACAACGACCACCACACCGCCCTGAGCCACCTGGAACACGCGCTGTCGCTGACGGCCGACGCCGGCACCCGGTGCCGGCTGGTCCTCCAGTACGCCGTCACCTCGCTCGGGGTGCAGAACTCGCTGCGCGCCTTCGACCTCGTCGGCGAAGCCCTCGAACTGGCCCGCGCCCGGCTCGGCGAGTCCCCGGCCGACCGGGCGCTCCGCACCCGTGTGGAAGCCATGTTCCTGGTCGCCGGACTCGACGAGAAGACGACCGTACGGCGGGTCGGCGAGCACTTCCGCGGCCACCGCCCGCCCCCCGGCGAGACCGCCGAGGAACGCCTGCTGCTGGGCATGCTCTGCGCCCTCGGCACGCTGCAGGGCCGGCCCGCCGCCGAACTGGTCCCGGCCGCCGAGCACGTGCTGCGCGTCGGCGACGTCTCCCTCGGCGGCTGGGGCGCGCTCGGCGCCGGCCTCACCCTGTGGCTCGCCGACGAGATCGAACCGGTCGAGGCCGCGCTGACCGCCCTGCTCGGGCACGCCCAACGACGCGGCGAGGCCTGGACCTGCGCCCTCGCCTCCAGCACCCGCGCCGAGGTGCGCCTGTGGGCCGGCGACATCAACCGGGCCGTCGCCGACGCGCAGTTCGCCTTCGACCTCGTCCACCGTGACCTGGACGTGCCGACCGCGGTGGGCCCGCAGTGCGTGCTCGCGACGGCCTCCGTGCACCGCGGCGAGGCGCGGCGCGCGGAGGAGATCCTCGACCTGGTCACCCGGCCCCGGCTGGACCACTTCACGCTGGAGTACCACACGTACCTGATGGCCCGGGCCCGCACCCGGGCGGCGCTCGGCGACCCCGAAGGCGCCCTCGGCCACCTGCTGCGCTGCGGCGACAGCCTCGCCGAGACGGGCATCGACAGCCCCGTCCTCGCCCCCTGGTGGTACGACGCCGCTCAGCTCCTGGCCGAACTGGGGCGCCCCGCCGAGGGCCGGGACATCGTCGAGCGGATCGCACCGTCGGTGCGGCGCTGGGACACCGCCCGGGCGCACGGCATGCTCGCCGTCGCCCGCGGCGCCCTCACCCCCGGCGACGCCGGCATCGACCTGCTGGCCGAGGCCGCCCGGCTGCTCGACGGCACCCCCGGACGACTGGAACACGCCCGCGCCGAGTACCTGCTCGGCCGGCGGCTGCTCGACCGCGGCGACGCCCCGGCGGCCCGGGAGCGGCTGCGCCGCGCCATCGACGTGGCCGTCCTGTGCGGAAACCGGCTCCTCGTCGACCAGGCGGTGCCCGTCCTCACCGCCGCCGGCGGCCGGCTGCGCCGCGGCACCGAGTCACCGGCCGACGCCCTTAGCGGAAGCGAACGGCAAGTCGCCGAACGTGCGGCGGCCGGAGCCACCAACCGGGAAATCGCCGAAGCGTTGTTCCTCACGCAGCGAACCGTCGAGTTCCACCTCACCAGTGTCTACCGCAAACTCGGCATCCGCGGCCGTCAAGAGCTGGCGGCCGCCCTCGCCCGCGGCCGCGATTCCGGCGAGTGACCGACGCGCCGACCGGCACAGCCGGCCGCCGTATGACGCCTTTTCAAAACACGGGGCACCGGGACACGCCCGGCTGAATGCCGGTCGAATCGACGGTGTTGCATCACCGGTAACCTCAAAAAAAGCTCAGGGTTCCCACGCGGATCTGTGCGGGAAGCGGAAGCTCTGTAATCTCGCTGACCGATGGAAGTGCAGGTCCACCAGCTGTCGTGAGACGAGGGGTGTGCATGCGAAACCGTCCAGCGCGACTCGTCGTCCCGACCCCGGCCGCCGACCGCGCCGGGAGACCGGACCGGCAGGTGGGCCGATGACCGTGACCCCCGCGTACGCCTCCGCCCGGATCGTCGGACGCGACACCACCCTCGGCGCGGTCGACGCGCTCATCGGAGGGCTCGTCGAGAACGGCACCGCGGACCTCGCCGTCGTCACCGGCCCGGTCGGCGCGGGCCGCAGCGCCGTCCTCGACTGGGCCGCCGCCCGCGCCCGCGCGGCCGGCGTCGCCGTCGGCGTCGCCCGCTGCACGGCCCGCGAGTCCCGCGTCCCCTACGCCACCGTCACCCAGCTGATGGCCTCCCTGTGGCCCGCGTCCCGGATCGGCGCCCTGGCCGCCGGGATCGACGCCGACACCGAGCCGACGGCCGCCCTCGCCGGGATGTGCGACACCCTGCTGACGACCACGCCCGACCGGCCCGTCCTGCTGGCCGTGGACGACCTGCACCTCGCGGACCCCTCCTCGCTGGACCGGCTCGTCGGCTCCGGCCGAGCCGCCCGCCGGGGCCCGGTCCTCGTCCTGGCCACCTCGCCCGTCCCCCTCCGGCGGATCCTCGCGGCGGGCGCCGCCGGCGCGCCCGTACCGCCCGGCCCGGCGCACCGCCTGCCCCTCGGCCCGCTCACCGCCGACCAGGCACGCGAACTGCTCCAGGCCCGCACGGGCCGGACCCTGGAGACCGCCGTGCCGGTCCTGACCGAGGTGGCCGCCGGCTCCCCGGCCGTCCTGTGCGCCGTCGCCGACCGGATCACGACCCTCGACCGGCCCCTGGACACCGACGTCCTCCCCGAACTCGTCGCCGCCGCCCGGACCGCCTGGTCGCACCGCGCCCTCGCCACGGCCCGCGGCCTGCCCGACGACGCCGCCGCCCTCCTGCGCGCCCTGGCCGCCGTCGGCCACGTCCTCGACCCCCACCAGCTCCCCGCCCTCGCCCACCTGGACGCCGCGGCCGTCGACGCGGCCCTGGACACCCTGCGCGCCTGCGGACTCGTCGGCGAGACCGAACCGCCGCGGCTGCGCCACCCCTGGTTCGCCGACGACGTCCTGGCCGGCATGACCCGGACCGAACGCGACGCCCTCCAGGCGCGGGCGGCCGCCCTGCGCGGCGAACCCGGCCTGCGCATCGGCACGGTCGCCGACATGCTCGGCGCCGTCACCGGACTCGTCCGCCCCTGGGCGGTCTCGGACGCCGCGACGGCCGCCACCCCCCGGCCGCGGCGGGCCCCGGCGCACACCCCCCGGCCCGGGCCGGACACGACGCCGCCCGCACCCGCCCGCCCCGCTCCCGCGGACGTCACCACGACCGCCCTGCGGCACGCCCTGCGCGAGGCCGCGACCGAGACCGACCGGGTCGCGCTGCTGATCCGGCTGGCCACCGTCGAGGCCGTCACCGCACCCCAGGCCGGTGACGGCAGGCTGCGCCAGGTGCTGCTGCGGCACGCCGGCCCCGAGACCTGGCCCGCCGTGCTGCACGCCGCCGACCTGCTGCTCAGCCGGGGGGACGCCGAGACCGCCCGCTGGGTCATCGCCGACGCGCACCAGCGGGCCCTCACCGCCGTACCGGACGACCACCTGCGCCCCCTGCGGGCACTCGGCCGGCTCGCCCAGGGCGAGAAGGGCGGCCTGCCCCTCGTCGCCCCCGCGCCGGTCCACTCGGACCACCCCGGGCACCCCGCCCAGTCCGCCGTGCTCGCCTGGACCCTGGCCACCCGCGCCGACGACCGGACACGGGTGCTCGGCCTGGCCCGCTCCGTCCTCGCCGAACCCGCCGGCATCCCCCTGATGTGCCGCATCGCCGCCGCCCGGGCCCTGCTGTGCGCGGACGACGTCACCGGCGGCCTGGCCGGCCTCGACGCCGTCGCCGCGGACGCCACCCGGGCCGACGCCCGGGCCGCCGCCGCCCAGGCGCTGCTGTGCCGGGCGGAGGCCGCCGTACGGCACGGCCGGGCCGAGGACGGCCTGCGGGACCTGTCGGCCGCCACCCGGAACCTGCCGCCGGCCTCCTGGCACACGCTGCTGGTGCCCCGGCTCACCGCCGCCGAGGCCCTCGCCCTGATCCGCTGCGGACGCGTCGAGGAGGCCCGCCGGGTCGTCGACCGGCCCCGCGCCGTCCCCGACGGCGCGAGCGTCGCCAGCGGCTTCCTGCTGTACGCCAGAGCCGAACTGGCCCTGATCGACGGGGACGCCACCCGCGCCCTGCTCCTGCTGGAGGAGTGCGGCCGGCTGCTGCGCGCCCGCCGCTGGCGCAACCCCCTGCTCATCCCCTGGCGCAGCGCCGCCGCCGTGGCCCACCACCTGCTGGGCGCCCCCGGCACCGCGGCCGAACTGCTCGCCGAGGAACGCCGCGTGGCCGAGCACTGGGGCACGGCCGCCGCCTTCGCCGCCCTGTGGGCCCGCACCGAGGAGACGTTCACCCGGCTCGGCGTCGGCCTGCCGCGCCCGCCCGGCCGCGACGAGACGGCCGGCACCCCGCACGGACCCGGTGACGAGGCGCTGACGGCCCCCGAACAGGACGTCGCCGACCTGGTGCTGGCGGGACTGGCCAACCGCGAGATCGCCGGCCGGCTGGGCATCGCCACCCGCACCGTCGAACTCCGGCTCACCCGGATCTACCGCAAGCTCGGCGTCAAGGGCCGGGCCGCCCTCGCCGCCCGCCTCCGCGCCGAGCGGGAGGACGGCTGAGCGATGCTGCTGGAGCGCGAGCAGGAGCTGGCCGTCCTCGGCGAGGCGGTCGCCGCGGCCCGGTCGGGCTCCGGCGGCCTGCTGCTCATCGACGGCCGGACGGGCACCGGCACCACCGCCCTGCTGCACCGGCTGGCGGACCTTGCCGCCGCCGACGGCGCCCTCGTGCTCCGCTCCGGCGGCGCGGCCGGTGAACGCACCTTCCCGTTCGGCGCCGTACGCCGGCTGCTCCTGCCGCTGCTCACCGAACCCGGTGTGCGCCTCCCGCCCGTGGCCGCCCCGCTGCTGCACGCGGTGGCCCGGGCGGAGGCCGGACACGACCGCGGTGCGGAACCGGCGCCCCCGCGGACGGCGTCCGCCCCGCCGTGGCCGCCGGCGGACCCCCGCACCGCCTTACGGGCGGAGGAGACGCTCCCCTTCGCCGCACCGGCCGGGAGCCCGGGTACGCCCGGTGCCTCCGGGGCGTCCGGCGAGCCCGGTACGGCGACGTCCGGCCGGCCGGACGGGAGCCCGCACCGGACGCCGCTCCCCGACGGGTGGACGTCGTCCGCCGGGGAGCCGGGGCCCGCCGCCCTCGCCGACGTGCTGCACCGGCTGCACCTCCTGCTCGCCGCGGTCAGCGTCCAGCGCCCGGTGGTGCTCACGGTGGACGACCTGTGCTGGGTGGACGACGCCTCGCTGCACGCCCTGGCCCACCTCGCCGCCCGGCTCGGCGGCACGCGGCTGCTGCTGGCCGTCGTACGCAAGGACGCCCTGTCCGCCCGCCACCCCGTCATCGGCGAGATCGCGGCGGCCGCCACCCACCGGGTCCGGGCCCGCGCACTGTCCCGGAACGCCACGGCCCGGCTGGTGGCCGACCGCTTCGGCCCGGACTGCCCCGAGGAGTTCGCGCTGGCCTGCCACGAGGCCACCGGCGGCCGGCCCAAGGACCTGAAGGTGCTGTGCGACCGGGCCCGGCTGCGCCGCCTGGACGGACCGGCCTGGCGGACGGCGGCGCTGCGCGAACTCGGCGCGGCGCTGCGCCGCGAGCGGCTGCTCCTGCTGCTGCGCCGCGAGCCCGTGGCCGACGCCTTCGCCAAGGCGGCCGCGGTCCTCGGCGAGGCCGCCGACGACGAACTCGTCGCCCGCCTCGCCGGCCTCAGCCAGGACCAGTGCGACTACGCCCGCCAGGTGCTGGCCATGGCCTGGCCCGGCACCGCCGCCGATGCCGGGGCGCCCCCGTCCGAAGCCGCCGGTGCCGGGGCGTGTCCGCCCGAAGCCGCCGACGCCGTCCTGCAGGCCATGGGCGACGAGGAGAGCGCGCGCCGGTACCGGGAGGCCTCCGCCCTGCTCGACCAGTGCGGGGCCGGCCCCGAGGAGGTCGCCGCCCCGCTGCTCCACGTCGACCGGCTCGCGGACGAGTGGGAGATCCACCAGCTGCGCGCCGCCGCCTCGGCCGCCCGCCACCGGGGCGCCCCCGACGCCGCCGTCCGCTACCTCAGCCGCGCCCTCGTCGACGTCCCCGCGGACAGCCATGTGCGCGCCGAGCTGCTTTTCGAACTCGGCGTCACCGAGCTCGACCTGGGCACCCCCTCGGCCGCCCGGCGGCACCTCGCCCAGGCCGCCCGCCTGATGCCGCGGCTGAGACGCCGGGCCGAGGTGGTCTCCAGCACCCCCGTGCACATCGTCGCCGGGGACCCCCAGCTCGCCGACCTGGTCCGGGAGACCGCCGCCGGACTGGGCACGCCCCGGGCCACGGACCGGCAGGGCCGGGACCTGGCGATGCACCTGGAGGCACGCGCCCGGTACGCGGGCCTGAACGACCCCAGGCTGGTGGCCTCGGCGGCGCGCCGGCTGAGCGAACTCGGCGACCCGGACCAACGGAGCGGCGCCGTCCGCCCGGCCGAGCGCGAGCTGCGGACGGTCCTGCTGTTCACTGCGGCCATGAGCGGGCAGACCGACCACCGGGACATCGTCCGCGGCACCCGCCACGTCCTGGACCACGAACCGGCGTGCACCTGCCCGCCGAGCCCGACCCTGGAACTGCTGCCCCCGGTCCTGCTCGCGGCCGACGCCCCGCACGTGGCCACCTCCTGGCTCGACGCCGCCCGCCTGTACGCCGTGCGCGAGGACGCCCCCGGCGCCCTCGCCCGGGTCGAGGCCCAGCGCGGACTGCTCCTGCTCGGCCGGGGCGAGGCCGCCCTGGCCCGGGAGTGCACCCTGCGGGCCTTCCGGGCGGCCGAGGGGGCGTCGCCGGAGGAGACACTGCTGCCCCGGCTGGCCCTGGGCTGGATCGCGTTCGCGCTGGACGACCAGGAACTGGCCGGCCGGGTGATCGACGGCACCGATCCGCCCGTCGACCTCCGGCTCTTCGCCCTGCACCGGGCGCTGCGCGGCCGGCGGGCCGAGACGCACGGCAATCTGCCGGTGGCCCTCGCCCAGTACCTGGACTGCGGCCGGGTGCTGGAGCAGGCCGGCTGGCTCAACCCGGCGATCTCCACCTGGCGGGAGCGGGCGGCGGCGGTCCAGCACCGGCTGGGCCGCACCGCCGAGGCGGCCCGGCTGGCCGCGGAGTGCCACGAGAGCGCGCTGGTCTGGGGCGCGCCGAGCACGCTCGGCCGGGCACTGGCGCTGCGCGGCACCCTGACCGACGGGCCCCGGGGGCTCGCGCTGCTGCGCGCGGCCGTCGACACCCTGGAGGCCGGGGGAAGCCGGATCGAACTCGCCCGCGCCCTCGTCAAGCTGGGGCGGCGGCTGCAGCGGGACCTGGACCCCGAGGGGGACCGGATCCTGAGCCGCGGCCGGCGACTGGCCGCCGGACTGCGGACCCCGCCGCCCGCGTCCGGACCGGGCCTCGCCGTACGCCCGGCCCGCGCGATCACCGCCGGACTCACCCGGGCCGAGATGAAGGTCGTGGAGCGTGCCACGCGCGGCCTCAGCAACCGGGAAATAGCAGAGGAACTGGACGTCACGTTACGTGCCGTGGAAAGGCATCTGACGAGCTCCTATCGCAAGCTCGGGATTTCGGGCCGGGAGGATCTGGCCGCCGCTCTGAGCAAGGGGTAATCGCTCCCGGGGGAGCGGTGACCTATTGCTGTGCGGTAAAGCCTTTTGCGTCTGCTTTTGATCCCTGGGCGGGGTCCCTTTCTCTTCTTTTCCTTCCCGTTGCCTGGCGGTAACGCTTTGCCGTCTTCGGTTAACGAACCCTCTGAGCTGCTGTGACTCAGGGTCACGTGGATGCCGGCCACCTGTCGGGTGCGGACCGCAACCCGCACCGAACCATACGTTCGGCGCACCGCAGTCTTAGCGGAGGAAAGCCAGGTGGCAACCCGTGTGTCTTGACATGATTTTTCTTTCGATGGCAATGTCATATGTAAAGCAGGATTCCGTTCCACCGGGATCCGACTCCTGGTCTTCGGCTCCGAGAGAGAGTGGCCCACCCCCCATGATGAACGCAGGCCTCGACTCTGTGGAAGTTATTCCTGACGCGTCGCAGAAATGGAATTCGGGACCATACACCGACAGCTATTGGGCGCTTTTTGAACAGTCATTCATGTGTATGGCCAACCTGGACCTGGAGTTCCGCATCCTGGAGGCCAACCAGTCCTTCGCCCGCAGGTTCGGGTGGAGCCCCGTCCCCGGCACGGACAGGAACTTCTGCGAGTTCCTGCACCCCAGCGTGCAGGGCAAGCTCAGGAACGAGCTGATCCGGCTGGCCGACGGCCAGAGCCCCCGGTTCGCCGACCACATGGTCGCCGTGGGCGCCAGGGACTCCGTCTTCGTGGGCGAGGTGACCGGCATCGCGGTGCGCACCGGCGCGGGACGGGTGGACCGGATCCTGGTGCTGGTCGACCCGGACGAGTCCGCGGGCGACCCGCAGATCGTCAGCGCCCGGCGCAAGCTGTTCAGCCCCATGCACGCCCGCATCCTGGAGGGCGTGGCCGCCGGCGAGTCGACGGTCCAGCTCGCCACCAAGCTCTTCCTCAGCCGCGGGGGAGTGGAGTACCACGTCTCCTCGCTGCTGCGGAAGATGAAGGTGACCAACAGGCCGGCGCTGATATCGAAGAGCTACTCCATGGGCGTCTTCGCCGTGGGGCAGTGGCCGCCCCGGGTCCGGTCGGAGTTCATCGCCGAGTGACCCCGTCGCGCGCCGCGGCACCGCCGCGGCGCGCGACGGGCCGGGGCCGCGGCGGGTGATCGCCGTCCGGGCGGCCCGCCCGCCACGGCCCCGGCACGCGCCGGACGGCGGTCAGGAGACCGTCGCACGAGCCGCGTCGAGCTCCTTCCCGAGCTCGGCGTTCACGGCGCCCTGGTGGTCGATGAGGAAGAAGTGACCGCCGGGGAACACCTGCATCCGGAACGCCCCCTCCGTGTGCTCCTTCCAGGCCGCGGCCTCCTCCAGCGTCGTCCGCGGGTCGGCGTCGCCCGTCAGCACCGTGATGCCGCATCGCACCCGGCGCCCCGGAGGACACGTGTACGTCTCGATCGCCCGGTAGTCGCCGCGGATGGCCGGCAGGGCCATCCGCATCAGCTCGTCGTCGCCGAAGACGGCGGCGTCGGTGCCGTTGAGCAGCCTCAGCTCGGCGATGACCCCCTCGTCGTCCTCCTGGTGCACCCGCTCGGCGCGGTGGCAGGACGGGGCCCGCCGGCCCGAGGCGACGATCGCCCGCGGCGCGCCGGCGCCCCGCTCCTCCAGCCGCAGCGCCGTCTCGAAGGCGAGGACCGCGCCCATGCTGTGCCCGAAGAAGACGGTGGGCTTGTCGCTCAACGCCCCGAGCTCCTCGCTCAGGCGGTCCGCCAGCACGCCGATGTCCTCGACGCACAGCTCGTGGCGGCGGTCCTGACGCCCGGGATACTGCAGCGCCACCACGTCGGCCTCCGCCGCGAACCGCACCGAGACCGGGCGGAAGAAGCTGGCCGAACCCCCCGCGTGCGGGAAGCAGACGAGCCGTACGGCGCTGTCGGCGGACGGATGGTAGCGGCGGATCCAGGCCGTGGTGGCGTCGTCGGCGATACGCGACATGACATCCCTCTCCAGAAGGCTCGTGATGGCGGCGGCGCACGGCGGTGCCCCGCCCCGTCGGAGCCATTGAACGCGGTCGCCGACCCGCAAATCCCCAAACTTGGCGAACCGCGCCACGGGACACCGCCGGGCGCGCGAAGCGGGCCGGCCGGGACGAGCGGTCACCGCGTGGACGCCGGGACCCGGGGCCCGCCTGCGCTCACTCGTCCGCGCCGGACAGCTCCAGCTCCGCCCAGATCGTCTTGCCCTCGCCGATGTGCCGGCTGCCCCAGCGCCGGGTGAGCTGGGCGACCAGCAGCAGACCGCGGCCGCCCTCGTCCCAGGTCTTGGCGCGGCGCAGGTGCGGAGCCGTGGGGTTGGCGTCGGACACCTCGCAGATCAGGGTGGAGGCGTCGTGGATCAGCCGGAGCCGGATGGGCGGGGCGCCGTACCGGACGGCGTTGGTGACCAGCTCGCTCACCACCAGCTCCGCGATGAACACGGCCTCGTCCAGCCGCCAGGCGGACAGCTGCTCGACGACCTGCTTGCGGATGGGGGCGACCAGCGCGGGGTCGGCGGGAATGTCCCAGGTGGCGACCTGGGAGGCCGGCAGGCCCCGGGTGCGGGCCAGCAGCAGGGCCACGTCGTCGGCCGCGCCGCCCGGCGGGAGCAGGGAGCGCAGGACGCGGTCGCAGGCCTCGTCCAGGGACCGGGAGGAGACCGACAGGGCCTCGCGGAGCTGCTCCTGGCCGGTGCGGGCGCCCTGCCCGCGGCCCTCGATCAGCCCGTCGGTGTAGAACGACAGCACCGTGCCTTCCCGCAGGTCGAACTCCGCGGACTCGAACGGCAGCCCGCCCACGCCCAGCGGCGGCCCCTCCGGCAGCTCGACCAGCCGGGGCGGCTCGCCCGGCGGGATCACCACGGGCGGCGGATGCCCGGCCCGGGCCATGATGCAGCGCCGCGCCACCGGGTCGTACACCGCGTACAGGCAGCCGGCGCCGATCTCGCCGGTGTCGCCGCCGGACTCCGCGGACAGCCGGACCACCAGGTCGTCGAGGTGGGTGAGCAGTTCGTCGGGGGCCAGGTCGATGTCGGCGAGGGTGCGCACGGCGGTGCGCAGCCGGCCCATGGTGGCCGAGGCCTGGATGCCGTGGCCGACGACGTCCCCGACGACCATGGCGACCCGCATCCCGGACAGCGGGATCACGTCGAACCAGTCGCCGCCGACGCCGGAGCGCGTCGCCGGAAGGTAGCGGGAGGCGGCCTCCACCGCGGGGGTGCGCGGCAGCGACCGGGGCAGGAGGCTGCGCTGCAGCGTCAGGGTCGTCTCCCGCTCCCGGGAGTAGCGGCGCGCGTTGTCGATGCACAGCGCGGCGCGGGCCGTGACCTCCTCGGCCAGCAGCACGTCGTCGTGGGTGAAGGGGTCGGGGCGCCGGAAGCGGGTGAAGACCGCGACACCCAGGGTCGTGCCCCGGGCCTGCAGCGGCACGGACATCGTGGAGTGGACGCCGTGCTCCTTGACCCGCTCGTGGCGGAGCCGGTCCCGGACGAGCCACTCCGCCAGGTCGCCGGACGGCACCGTGGCCACGACCGTGCGGCCCGCGATCAGGGAGTCGGCCTGCGGGGAGGCCGCCGGATAGACGTCCGGCTGCCCCGGCCCGGTCACCGCCTCCGGATTGCCGGGGGTGACCGACCGGTGGGCCGCCCGCCGCAGGGTGACCGGGGCCCGGAGCGGTGCGGCGGGCTCACCGCCGTGCTCCTGCGGGTCGAGCAGGTCGACGCTGACGAAGTCGGCGAGCGCGGGCACGCACACATCCGCCAGCTCCTGCGCCGTGCGGGTGACGTCCAGGGTGCTGCCGATGCGGACGCTGGCCTCGTTGACCAGCTGCAGCCGTTCCCGGGCGAGGTAGTGCTCGGTGAAGTCGTGGACGGTCGCACAGACGCCGCGCACCCGCCCGCGGGGGTCGGTGAGCGGTGCGAGGCGGGCCAGCCAGGCGTGGGCGCGGCTCTCGCCGCCCGCCTTCAGATAGGTCTGCAGCTCCCGCCCGCGGCCGGTGGCGAGCACCTGGCGCATGTGCTCCTCGAGCTCCGCGTACTGCGGCGAGTGGCCGAGGTCGGTGGCCCGCAGCCCGCGGACACGGGCGGCCGGCAAGGCGAACAGGCGTGCCATGGCGTCGTTGACGCCGCGCAGCCGCAGCTCCTCGTCGAAGACCATCGTGGCGCAGGGGGACTGTGCCAGGGCCGCCACGACCAGCGGGTCGTCCGGCTGCTCGGGGCGGTCGCCGTCCAGCGGGGCGACCGCGAGCCAGGTGCCGGGGCCGCCGTCCGCCGGCGGTCTGCGGTGGGCGAGCACCCACACGGAGACGGTGTGCCCGTCGCGGTGGCGCAGGGTGAGCGTGCCGCTCCAGCGCGCGGCGCCGGAGCCGGGGTGCGGTCCGTTCGCCGTGCCGGCCAGCAGGCCGACGGCGGGACGCCCCACGACGTCGGCCGGCGGGTGGCCCAGCAGGCGCCGTGCGCCCTCGTTCCACGCCACCAGCGTGCCGGTGTCGTCGATGACGGCGCGGGCCGTGGCGGCATCGTCGAACGAGTTCACCAGGCTCATCGTCGCCACTCCATCGCGCACACTCGCAGTCGACGGGCGCGTCACTGCGGTTCCAGCCTAGTGGGTCCGCCGCCCGCCCCCGCGGCGGACCCCGGGCCGCCGGCCGGCGCGGCCGAGGCGCGGGGCCGGCCGGCGCGGCCCGTGGGGCACGAGCACCTCTCCGCACTCTTGACGGCCGCGTACGGCACGACGAAAGAATCTGTTTGCTCGCGATCACTTCTGATGAATTCTGGGCCCTGATGAGGGAGAGCCGCATGACGGTCACGCGCAGATCGGTTTTGCTCGCCTCGGCTGCCGCACCGACGGCGGGAGCGCTGCTGGGCGCCCCGGCGGCGTGGTCCGCCGAGGCCGCGGAGGACCTCCCGGGCCGCCGCACCGTCGCCCTGCGCGACGGCTGGCGTTTCGCGCTGGTCGACCCGGGCGGGACCGCCGACCCCACCGGCGCGTACGCGCGGGCCGCGGACCCCGGCTACGACGACTCGGCGTGGCGCGAGGTGGCCGTCCCGCACGACTGGAGCATCGAGCAGACCCCCACCACCGAGCACGGCACGACCAGCGGCACCGGTTTCCTCCCCGGCGGCCTGGGCTGGTACCGCCTGTCCTTCACGCTGCCGCCCGCGTTCGCGGGCAAGCGGATCTCGGTGGAGTTCGACGGCGTCTACATGGACGCGCACGTCCACTGCAACGGGCGGGAGGTCGGCCGCCACCCCTACGGCTACACCGGCTTCGCCTTCGACCTCACCGACCTGCTGCACACCGACGGCCGCACCGGGAACGTCCTCGCGGTCAGGGTCCACAACCAGCTGCCCAGCAGCCGCTGGTACTCCGGCAGCGGCATCTACCGCGAGGCCCGCCTCGTCGTCACCGACCCGGTGCACGTGCGGCGCTGGGGCACGTACGTCACGACGCCCGAGGTCGACGACGAGCGGGCCCTGGTCAGGGTGCGGACCTCGGTGGTGAACGCGTCGGGCGCCGCGCGCCGGGTGGAGATCAGGTCGGCGGTCGAGGACGCCGACGGCCGCATCGTGGCCCGCGCCGCCTCCACGGTCGACGCCGGCGAGGAGGCCACCGGGACCCACGACCTCACCGTCGCCCGCCCGCGCCGGTGGGACTTCGCCGACCCGCACCGCTACACCCTCCGGACCACCCTGCGCGTCGACGGCCGCACCGTCGACACCTGCCGCACCCCCTTCGGCATCCGCACCGTCCGCATCGACCCCGACGAGGGCTTCCACCTCAACGGCGCGTACACCAAGATCAAGGGCGTCGACCTCCACCACGACCTGGGCGCGCTCGGCGCCGCCGTCAGCGCCGACGCGGTCCGCCGGCAACTGACGATCATGAAGTCGATGGGCGTCAACGCCCTGCGCACCTCCCACAACCCGCCCGCGCCCGAGGTGATCCGGGCCTGCGAGGAGCTGGGCGTCTTGCTGCTGGTGGAGGCGTTCGACTGCTGGCGCACCGGCAAGAACCGCTACGACTACGGCCGGTTCTTCGACGAGTGGTGCGAGACGGACGCCACCGAGATGGTCCTCGCGGCCCGCAACTCCCCGGCGGTGGTGATGTGGTCCATCGGCAACGAGATCCCCGACTCCACCACCACCGCCGGCCTCGCCATGGCCGACCGGATCATCGACGCGATCAGGGCCGCGGACGACACCCGCCCGCTCGTCATCGGCTCCGACAAGTACCGCCGCCTGCCCGCCAAGGGCTCCCCGGCCGACCTGATGCTGGCCAAGCTGGACGGCCTCGGCCTCAACTACAACACCGCCAAGTCGGTGGACGCCCTGCACGAGGCCTACCCCCACCTGTTCCTCTTCGAGTCGGAGTCCTCCTCGGAGACCTCCAGCCGCGGCGCCTACCAGGAGCCCGAGCACCTCAACACCGGCGAGAACCACACCCCGGGCAGGCGGGCGACCTCCTCGTACGACAACAACCTCGCCTCCTGGACCATGAGCGGCGAGTACGGGCACAAGAAGGACCGGGACCGCAAGTGGTTCGCCGGGCAGTTCCTGTGGTCGGGCATCGACTACATCGGCGAGCCCACGCCGTACGACGTCTTCCCGGTGAAGGCGTCCTTCTTCGGCGCGGTCGACACCGCCGGCTTCCCCAAGGACATGTACCACCTGTTCCGCAGCCAGTGGACCGAGGAGCCGATGGTCCACCTGGTGCCGATGACCTGGAACCACGAGCCGGGCGACACGGTCGAGGTCTGGGCGTACGCCAACGTGGACACCGTCGAGCTGTTCCTCAACGGGAAGTCCCTCGGCGTGCGCCGGTTCGACACGAAGAAGACCGTCGACGGCCGGGCGTACCTGGAGACGACCGAGGCCACCGGCGACGACAAGACCTTCACCGACGGCCCCTGGCCCGGCAGTTACACCAGCCCGAACGGCAGCGCCGGCAAGCTCCACCTCACCTGGCGGGTGCCCTACGAGCCCGGCGAGCTGAAGGCCGTGGCCCGGCGGGGCGGGAAGGCGGTCGCCACCGACGTGCTGCGCACGGCCGGGGACCCGCACGCGGTACGGCTCACCCCCGACCGCGGCTCCCTCGCCGCGGACGGCCGCTCGCTGGTGTTCGTGACCGCCGAGGTGGTCGACCGGCGGGGAGTCGTCGTGCCCGACGCCGGGCACCTGATCTCCTTCGAGGTGGCGGGCGGCTCCCTGGCCGGCCTGGACAACGGCCGCCAGGAGAGCGCCGAGCGCTACCAGGCCACCACCCGCACCGCCTTCCACGGCAAGGCGCTCGCCATCGTCCGGGCCGGCACGAAGGCCGGCACGGTGCGGGTGACCGCCCGCGCGGACGGCCTGCGCGCCGGCACGGCGACCGTGCGGGCCACCCCGGCCGGCTCCCCCGCGACCACGCCCGCCCCCGTCTTCGAGCCGGACCACCCGGAACCGCTCACCCACCCCCGTGCCGACGCCAGTTATTCCGGCAGGCCGGACACCCTGCCCGCCGCCATGCTCGACGGCGACCCGGCCACCGGCTGGTCCAACGGGTTCCACAAGGCGGCCACCGCCCTGCTGCCCGCCTTCGACGGGGCCCGCACCGAGGACTGGGTCTCGGTCGACCACGGGCGCCGGCGGACCTTCGACCGGGTGGAGGTCTCCTTCACCGTGGACGCGGCGCACTCCCTGCCCGCCGCGGTGGAGGTCGCGGTGTGGGACGGCCGCGCCTACCGCACGGTCGAGGACGCCCGGATCGACTGGGCCACCGCCTCCGACACCCCGACGGTGATCACCTTCGCCCCCGTCCGCGGCTCCCGCGTCCGGCTCACGCTGACCAGCAGGCACCCGGACGAGGCCCGGGGGGCGATACGGATCAGCAGGCTGACCGCCTGAACCCGGCGGCAACGGTCCGGACGGGCATCCGATCCCGTCCGGACCGTTGACGTGCTGTCATGACTGCAACAACATGTCCTGCGTCCGCACCTGGGAGCGCTCCCACGCGGTTTTCGAGCGCGACCCGCACCTCCGACCAGGAGCCCAGACGTGAAAAGACGCAGAACCGCCCTGCTGTCCCTGACAGCCCTGCTGGCGACGGCCCTCACCGCCCTGCCCGCCGCCCCGGCGGGCGCCGACGAGGTCGAGCAGGTCAGGAACGGCACCTTCGACGGCGGGACCGAACCCTGGTGGACGACGAGCAACGTCACCGCCGGCCTGTCCGAGGGCCGGCTGTGCGCCGACGTCCCCGGCGGCACCGCCAACCGCTGGGACGCGGCCGTCGGCCAGAACGACATCACCCTCGTGAAGGGGGAGTCGTACCGGTTCTCCTTCACCGCGACCGGCTCGCCCGCCGGGCACGCGGTGCGGGCGATCGTCGGGCTGTCGGTGGCGCCGTACGACACCTACCACGAGGTGACCCCGCAGCTCAGCGTCTCCGGGGACCGGTACTCGTACACCTTCACCTCGCCCGTCGACACCGCCCAGGGCCAGGTCGGCTTCCAGCTCGGCGGCAGCGCCGACCCCTGGCGCTTCTGCCTGGACGACGTCTCCCTGCTCGGCGGGGTGGCCCCCGAGCCGTACGAGCCCGACACCGGGCCCCGGGTCCGCGTCAACCAGGTCGCCTACCTGCCCGCCGGCCCGAAGAACGCCACCCTGGTCACCGACGCCACGGCCGGGCTGCCCTGGCAGCTGAAGAACGCCGAGGGGACCGTGGTGGCGCGGGGCACGACCGTGCCGCGCGGCGTCGACGCCTCCTCCGGGCAGAACGTCCACTCGATCGACTTCAGCCGCCACCGCACGGTCGGCCAGGGCTTCACCCTGGTCGCCGACGGCCAGACCAGCCGCCCGTTCGACATCGGCACGCGCGCCTACGAGAAGCTGCGGCTGGACTCGCTGAAGTACTACTACCCGCAGCGCAGCGGCCTCGCCATCCGCGACGACCTGCGGCCCGGCTACGGCCGTCCCGCCGGTCACGTGGGCGTCGCGCCGAACCAGGGCGACACCGACGTGCCGTGCCAGCCCGGCGTGTGCGACTACCGGCTCGACGTGAGCGGCGGCTGGTACGACGCCGGCGACCACGGCAAGTACGTCGTCAACGGCGGCATCTCCACCTGGGAGCTGCTGAGCACCTACGAACGCGAGACGCTGGCCCGCACCGGGCAGGCGGAGAAACTGGGCGACGGCACGCTCGCCATCCCCGAGAGCGGCAACAAGGTGCCGGACATCCTCGACGAAGCCCGCTGGGAACTGGAGTTCCTGCTGCGGATGCAGGTGCCGGACGGGCAGCCGCTGGCCGGCATGGCCCACCACAAGATCCACGACGAGCAGTGGACCGGGCTGCCGCTGCTGCCGAGCGACGACCCGCAGAAGCGCGAACTGCACCCGCCGTCCACCGCGGCGACCCTGAACCTGGCGGCGACCGCCGCGCAGGCGGCCCGCCTGTACCGGCCCTACGACAAGGCGTTCGCGGCGAAGGCCCTCGCCGCGGCCCGCAAGGCCTGGGCGGCGGCCGAGGCCCACCCCGACGTGTACGCCTCCGCGGACGACGGCATCGGCGGCGGCGCCTACCCCGACACGGACGTGACCGACGAGTTCTACTGGGCGGCGGCCCAGCTGTACCTGACCACGGGGGAGAGGCGGTTCCAGGACCACGTCCTGAACTCCCCGGTCCACACGGCCGACATCTTCGGCCCGCTCGGCTTCGACTGGGCGCGCACGGCCGCCGCCGGACGGCTGGACCTGGCGACGGTGCCGAGCCGGCTGCCCGGCCGGGACAAGGTCCGCCAGTCCGTCGTCAAGGGCGCCGACCGCTACCTGGCCACCCTGAAGGCCCACCCGTACGGGATGCCGTACGCCCCCGAGGACAACCGGTACGACTGGGGTTCCAGCCACCAGATCCTCAACAACGCCGTCGTCCTGGCCACCGCGTACGACATCACGGGCGCCGCCAAGTACCGGGACGGGGCCGTGCAGAGCATGGACTACATCCTGGGCCGCAACGCGCTGAACATCTCCTACGTCACCGGCTACGGCGAGGTCAGCGCCCACAACCAGCACAGCCGCTGGTACGCCCGCCAGCTCGACGCGAACCTGCCGAACCCGCCGGACGGCACCCTCGCGGGCGGACCCAACTCCAACATCCAGGACCCCCTGGCCCAGGCGAAACTCCAGGGCTGCGTCGCCCAGTTCTGCTACATCGACGACATCCAGTCCTGGTCGACGAACGAGCACACCATCAACTGGAACGCCGCGCTGGCCCGGATGGCCTCCTTCGTGGCGGGCCAGCGCTGACCCCCGGCCCGGCCGCCCGCCGCCCGGTGATCCCGTCACCGGGCGGCGGCACCTGCTCCGCACCCCACCGTCGCAGCCCCGGCGGTACCGTCATATGAGTTGCCTGACCTGCGGCTATTTACGATCGAGTACCCGCGCGGTACGGTGAGGGCATGCCAGCTCTGAACGTGGAGTTCAGCGACCGCGAGCTCGAGGACCTGCGGCAGATCGCCAAGGAGCGCGGTACGTCCATGAAGGCGCTCGTGCGGGAGGCGGCCGCCGCCGACATAGCGCGGCACCGGGCGCTGCAGGAGGGCGCGGAGGCGTTCCGCCGGTTCTTCGCCACGCACGCCGACGAGTTCGCCGCCGCGTTCCCCGACGACGAGCCGCCCGTCAAGGGCGAGGGGCGGGCCGCCTGACCGATGGCCCCCGTCATCCACATCGACGTGCCCTGGCTGCTCCAGCGGCACGAGGAGGTCCTGCCGGACCAGCCGACCATCAACGACTTCTCCGCGCTGGTCGCCGCCGTCGCCCGCCACCGCGTCGACCCGCCCCGCCTCGGCGTGAACTCCGACCCGGCCTGGCGGGCCGCGGCCCTGCTGCACACCCTCACCGTGCTGAGACCTCTGCCGTCGGCCAACGCCCGCTTCGCCTGCGCCACGGCCGTGGCGTACATGTTCGTCAGCGGCGCCGGCATCGACCCGCCCTACGGCGCCCTGGTCGACCTCACCCGCGACCTCCTGGAGGGCCGGACCGACGTCTACGGCGCGGCGGACCGGCTGCGCTCCTGGCAGATCTGAGCCCCGGCCCCGCCCGGAGGCCAGCGGAGAGCGGCCCCCGCGCGGGGCCTTCCGGGGGCGGGCCGGGTTCCGGCGCGCGCATCACGGCGCGCCGCGCTGCGCCCCCGGCCGGGCGGGGGGGGGGCGTCGGCGGCGGGACGGCGGGC
>NZ_BAAATK010000056.1:0-36837 GCF_039533365.1 Streptomyces glaucus | reverse complement strand
GCCGCCCCCCGCACGCCGCCGCGGACGCGGGCGGCGGCGTGCGGGCCAAAGCGGGCGGCGGCCGAAGGCGCCGGGGTCCCGCCGCGGGGCGGGGCGCCGCGCGGCGGCCGGGCTCACGCGTCGTCGAGTCCGCGCTCTATCGCGTACCGGACCAGTTCCACGCGGTTGTGCAGCTGGAGCTTGCCCAGGGTGTTCTGGACGTGGTTCTGCACCGTGCGGTGGGAGATGACGAGGCGTTCGGCGATCTGCTTGTAGCTCAGGCCCTTGGCGACCAGGCGCAGCACCTCGGTCTCCCGCTCGGTCAGGCGGGGCGCCTTGGGCTCGTCGGCGCCGGGCGCGGGGGCCGGTTCGGAGGCGAGGCGGCGGTACTCGCCGAGGACCAGGCCGGCCAGGCCCGGGGTGAACACCGGGTCGCCGGCCGCCGTGCGGCGCACCGCGTCCAGCAGGTCCTGGGTGGAGGCCGACTTCAGCAGGTAGCCGGTCGCGCCCGACTTCACCGCCTCCAGGACGTCGGCGTGCTCCCCGCTCGCGGACAGCACCAGGACGCGCAGCGCCGGGTCGGCGGCGACGACCTCCTTGCAGACCTGGACGCCTGGCTTGCCGGGCAGGTTGAGGTCGAGCACGAGGACGTGGGGCGCGGCGGCCTTGGCCCGGCGCACGGCCTGGTCGCCGTCGCCGGCGGTGGCGACCACGTCGAAGCCGTTCTCGGCCAGGTCGCGGGCGACGGCGTCGCGCCACATGGGGTGGTCGTCGACCACCATGACCCTGATCGGGCCCGGCCGGTCCTGAGTGGTCCTGGTCATCGCTGCTCCGCCTTCCCCCGTACGTCCTCGGCGCCCCTGGGCACCCTCAGTTCGACTTCCGTGCCCTGCCCGGGCACCGAGATCAGCTCCGCGCTGCCGCCGAGGTCGCGCAGCCGTCCCCGGATCGACAGCGCCACCCCGAGCCGCCCCTCGCCCTCGGCCTGGGCGAGCCGTCCCTCGGGGATGCCGGGACCGTCGTCCCGTACGGTGACGATCACCTCGTCCGGTTCGTCCTCGATCAGGATCCACGCGCGCGCGTGCTCCCCGGCGTGCCTGCGGACGTTGTCCAGCGCGGCCCCGACGGCGGCGGCCACCTCCCGCGCGGCCAGCGGCGGCAGCGGCACCGGGGCCCCGGGCTCGGCCAGGCCGACCCGCGCGCTGGCGTACGGGGCGAGCAGCGCGCGCAGGTCGACGGGACCGTCCTCGTCGCCGGGGCCGCCGGGCTCCTCGGCGGCCCCGCCGGCGGCTCCCCCGGCGGTGTCCCCGGAGGTCCTGGGGACGGGCACCAGCCCGCCGGAGACCAGCGTGCGCAGCGCCACCTCCTGCTCGCCGGCCAGCCGCCCCAGCTCGGCCGCCTCGCCGCCGATGACGGCGCCGCGCCGCTGCACCATGGCCAGCACCTGCAGCACGCCGTCGTGGATGTCCCGGGCGAGCCGCTCCCGCTCCCGCGTCGCGGCCTCGATCTCCAGGGCGCGGGCGAGGGTGCGCTCGGAGGCGCGGGCGACCTCGACGACGTAGCCGATGGCGATGGAGGCGACCCAGACCAGGATGACGTTGTGGACGGTGTCGCGGGCGGGGCTGCCGCGTTCGACCAGGTTGGCGGCGGCGACGAGGGTGGAGGCGAGGGCCGCCCAGCGCCAGCCGCCCTTGATCGCGAAGGCCAGGACCGAGCCGGCCGTCCAGATCGACGGCAGTGTCGGCCCGCCCCCCTGGATGCGCTCGGGCGCGTCGGCGAGCGGGGTGAGCAGGATGCCGGCGAGCGCGACGGTGAGGTCGGCGGCGAGGAACCGCCTGGTGCAGCTCGCCGCGGTCGCGACCCTGGGGAGGGTGGCCAGGGTCCACGCGGACAGCACGGCGAAGTAGGCGACGGCGATCCAGGGGCGGACGAACTCGTCGTGCGCGGTGGCGAACAGGCCGATCGCGTACACCGCCGCGAGCACCCGGTAGGCGGTGAGCGCACGCCACAGCGGCTGCTCGACCGACATCCTCATGACTCTTTCCCGCCTGGCCATGTCCCACCCCCGAACCCGCGAGCCCGTCCAGGGCTCGAACGGCCGCTATCCGGCCCGTCCCCCGCGTTCCTTGCCGGCCTGTTCCTTCTCCGCCCGCGCGAGCGCGGCCTTCGCGGCCCTGCCCGCCTCCTTCTCGGCCTTCGCCGCCTCCGCGAGCTGCCGCTTCATGGCGGTCGCGTACATGTCGACGTACTCCTGGCCGGAGAGCTTCATGATCTCGTACATGACCTCGTCGGTCACCGCGCGGAGCACGAAGCGGTCGTGCTCCATGCCCTGGTAGCGGCTGAAGTCCAGCGGCCTGCCGATGCGGATGCCGGGCCGCATCAGCTTGGGGACGATCTTCCCGGGCGGCTGGATCTTCTCGGTGTCGATCATGGCGACGGGGATGACGGGCGCGCCGGTGGCGAGCGCCACGCGCGCGAGGCCGCCGGGCTTGCCGCGGTACAGCCGCCCGTCGGGCGACCGCGTGCCCTCCGGGTAGATGCCGAACAGCTCGCCGCGCTCCAGGACCTCGATGCCGCTCCTGATGGCGGCCTCGCCCGCGCCGCGCGCGCCGGAGCGGTCCACCGGGAGCTGGCCGACCCCCTTGAAGAACGCGGCGGTCAGCCGGCCCTTGACGCCGGGCGTGGTGAAGTACTCGGCCTTGGCGATGAAGGTCACCTTGCGGTCGAGGACGGCGGGCAGGAAGAACGAGTCGGAGAACGACAGGTGATTGCTCGCCAGGATCGCCGGGCCCTCGGCGGGAACGTTCTCCAGTCCCTCCACCCAGGGCCGGAAGGCGAGCTTCAGCGGACCCCCGATGGTGACCTTCATCGCGCCGTACAACAACCGAGTGCCTCCTGTGTCTGTAGATCAGACCTTAACCCGGCGCGCCGTCGAAGGCTTCGACGGCCCTGGTCGGTGGCAGTGCGGTCGCGTACGGTGAAGTACCTGCGGACACGCCCGCGGACGCGTCCGCGAACGTGCCTGCCGACGACGTGCCCACCCCTTCAGGACCTTTCACGAACAGGAGACCGAGACGTGCCGGTCCTCCCCGGAGCCGAGCCGTTCCGCCACGAGGGCGGGGAGGTCGGCGTCCTCCTCTGCCACGGCTTCACCGGTTCCCCGCAGTCGCTGCGCCCCTGGGCCCAGTACCTCGCCGAGCACGGCCTGACCGTCGCCCTGCCCCTGCTGCCCGGGCACGGCACGCGCTGGGAGGACATGCAGCTCACCGGCTGGCAGGACTGGTACGCGGAGGTGGACCGCGAACTGCGCGCCCTGCGCACGCGCTGCACGCGGGTGTTCGTGGCCGGGCTGTCCATGGGCGGCGCCCTGGCCCTGCGGCTGGCCGCCCGGCACGGGGACGCGGTCGCCGGCGTCGTGGTCGTCAACCCGGCGAACAAGGTGCACGGCCTGTCCGCGTACGCCCTTCCGCTGGCCCGCCACGTCGTCCGTACGTCGAAGGGGATCGCCAGCGACATCGCCAAGCCGTCGAGCCGGGAGATCGGCTACGACCGGGTGCCGCTGCACGCGGCGCACTCGCTGCGGGCCTTCTTCCGGATCGTCGACCGGGAGCTGCCGCGGGTCACCCAGCCGCTGCTGCTGCTGCGCAGCCCGCAGGACCACGTGGTGCCGCCGGCCGACTCGGCCCGCGTCCTCGGCCGGGTGTCGTCGACGGACGTGCGGGAGGTCCTGCTGGAACAGAGCTACCACGTGGCGACGTTGGACCATGACGCGGACCGGATCTTCGAGGAGAGCCTCGCTTTCATCGGCCGGCTCGCCCCCAGTCTCGGCAAGGAAGGGACGGCCGCAGGTGGCTGAGCACGACTCCGAGCGCGAGGACCGCGAGCCGGACGAGCGGGGCGTCCCGCTCGACGAGGAGGCCGCCTGGGCGGCGATCGTCGCCGGGTACGGCGAGGAGCCGCCGGATCCGCCCGGCGCCAAGCCGTTCAAGTCGGTGGAGGACCTGGCGCTGCTGGAGGCCGGGACGAACGACGAGCCCTCCGGGACTTCCGCCGCCCTCGGGGACGGCACGGCGGTCGAGGACGACGGGGACGACGAGGACGGCGGGGGCGACCCGCCCGCCGCGGCCCGGCCGCTGGGCGGCTCGGTCTCCTTCGCGCCCGGCGTCGGCCCGCGCGACTACACCGTGCCCGAGCCCGCCGAGGAGGACTTCGCCGCCGACGACGAGGGCCACTTCGTCCCGCCGGAGCCGCCGCCGCTGCCCGAGGCCGACGCCACCGCCAAGTTCGCCTGGCTCGGCGTGCTCGGCGGGCCGGTCCTGCTCCTGCTGGCGGTGCTGTTCGGCTGGGACATGACGTGGTGGCTGGCCACGCTCGGCATCGGCGGCTTCCTCGGCGGGTTCGCGACGCTGGTGACGCGCATGAGGACGGACGACGAGGACGACGACGACCCGGGACGGGGCGCCGTCGTCTAGCGCGCGGGCGCCTGCGCCGCGGGGACTCTGAGGGCGGCCAGGACCGGGAGGTGGTCCGTGGCCGCCCTCAGGTCGCTCCCGGTCACCCCGGGGTGCCCCAGGGGCACCCCGCAGCCGAGCACCTCGACGCCCTCCGTGACGAAGAGCGCGTCGATGCGGCGGCGGGGATCGCCCGACGCCCAGGTGTACTCGCCGCCCCACGCCGCCTCGGTCCGGCAGTCCCGCAGGTGCGCGGCCAGCCGGCCGAAGGTGGGGCCGTCCGGCTGCTCGTTCAGGTCGCCGCCCGCGACCGCGTGCTCCACGCCCAGCGCGGCGAGCCGGTCCAGGAGCATGCCGCCCTGCTCGTACCGCTCCTCGCGGTCCAGGCTCAGATGGCAGCCGACGACACCGAGCCGGGCGCCCCCGAAGCGGACGACGGCGGTGGCGAGGCCGCGCCGTTCCCGTCCCGGGGTGCGCGGCAGCAGGACGTCCTCGGTGCGCTCGACGGTGGCGCGCAGCGAGCACAGCAGGGCCGGGCCGGCGGCCGTGGCGCCTCCGGTGAGGACCACCAGTCCGGACGCCGCCGCGAGCCGGGCGAGCTTCTTGCGCCAGCGGAAGAAGCGGGGGGCCTCCTGCACGAGCACCAGGTCCGGGGCGCAGGCGGCGATCACCCGGGCCAGGGCGGCCGGGTCGTCGCGCATCGAGCGGATGTTGTAGCTGAGGACCCGGACGACGGCGGAACCGTCGGGTTCGGTACGGGAGTTGGGGAGCAGCGGGGTCGCGTTCACCATAGGGGTCAAGATACGCCGGTGCCCGCCGCTCCCCGGGGAAGCGACGGGCACCGTCCGCTGGTGCGTCTCACATGATCGGGTCCGGCTCCCGGGCCAGGTCCGCCGCGCCGACCAGGCCGGCCTTGTTGCCGAGCTCGGCGGCGCGGACCTCGGCGACCGGGCGCCAGTTGCCGCCGACCAGCCAGCGCTTGTAGGACTTGCGGATCGGGCCGAGGACCAGTTCGCCCTCGTCGGAGAGGCCGCCGCCGACGATGAAGGCGGACGGGTCGAACAGGGAGGCCAGGTCGGCCAGGCCCGCGCCGACCCAGCGGGCCAGCTCGCGGTAGGAGTCGACGGCCACCCGGTCGCCCTGGCGGGCGGCCATGGAGATGTGCTTGCCCTCGATGCCGTCCGGGGTGCCGTCGCCGAGGCCGAGCAGGATCTCGGCGTTCTCGGGGGTGGCGTTGGCGCGCTGTTTGGCGTACCGCACGAGGGCGCGGCCGGAGGCGTACTGCTCCCAGCAGCCCTGCGAGCCGCAGCCGCACAGCAGGCCGTCCGGCACCATGCGGATGTGGCCGAACTCGGCGGCCACGCCGAAGTGACCGCGGCGCAGCTTGTTGCCGATGATGATGCCGCCGCCCAGGCCGGTGCCGAGGGTGATGCAGATGACGTTGCGGTGGCCCTTGCCGGCCCCGAACCTGTACTCGCCCCAGGCGGCCGCGTTGGCGTCGTTCTCCACGACGACGGGGAGGCCCACGCGGGCCTCGACCTTCTCCTTCAGCGGCTCCTGGCGCCAGTCGATGTTGGGCGCGAAGTAGACCGTCGAGCGCTGACGGTTGACGTACCCGGCGGCACCGATGCCCACGCCGACGATGTCGTGCCCCGCGCGCGCACCCTCCACCGCCGAGGCGATGGCGTCCACGATGGCCTCGGGCGTGGTGGGGGTCGGCACCTTGTGGGTCGAGAGGATGTTGCCTTCCTCGTCGACCACGCCGGCCGCGATCTTCGTGCCGCCGATGTCGACGCCGATGGTGAGTCCCATGAATCCCTCAGTTTCGGTCGAGCCCCGCTACGGCCAACCGTACCCGAGGCCCTGCCGTAGGGGTCCCGTCGTCCGCCCGGTGAGCGGGTCCGGCGGCGGCGACGGGGCCCGTCCCGCGGGCCGGGAGGGGCCGGGGGCCGGGGATTCCGGGGGGCGCGCGCCGGGCGCCGCCCGGCGGGCGGGAGCCCGGGGGCGGTCCCCCGGGGGCCGTCAGTCCAGGTCGATGTGTTGCCCGGGGCCGGTGCCCTCGCCGCGGTCGCGGGGTTCGCCGAGGTCCTCGGCCAGGTCGTCGGCGCGGCCGGTCCAGCGCCGCTCCTGGGCCTGGACGGCCGAGCGGTAGGCGGCGAGCAGTTCGCCGCCGGCCGCGGCCAGGTGGTCGAAGACGTCCGGGTTGCGTTCGATGACGGGTTCGACGGCGGCCTTGGCCTGCTCGACCACCTGCCGCACCATCTGCTGGGCGGCCGGTCCGGCGACCGCCCCCAGCAGCGGGGACTGCAGGCCGGACAGCTTGTCCGCGACGGCGTCGACGAGCTTGCGCAGTTCCTCGGCCGCCGAGCCCGGGGGCGGCCCGTACCGGGCGCGGCGGCGGTCCTGCTCCGCCTCCAGGTCCTCGGCGCAGGCCGTCGCCCAGGCGTCGGCGTCGGTCACCGGCACCTCGTCCGCGGCCTCGCGCGCACCGGTTCCGGGCGGAGGGAGCTCTTCGCTCATGACGGACTCCTGACTACGGTTCGTCCCTACGACGTTACCCGAACGGACGTACCGGGTTCACCGGGCCGCGCGGCCTTCCCGGGCGCCGGGCCGCTCACCGCGCCCGCGGCCACAGGTCCGGGTCGGGGGTGAACCGGATGCGCAGTTCCCCCTCCCGCAGGGACGCCCCGGCCACCGTGCAGCGGCGCAGGGCGGAGGGGAGGGGGACGATGCGGCGGAACGGGCCGGCGGTGATCACCAGCTCGTCGCCGCGCCGGACGAGGTCGAGTTCGTCCCGTAGGGCGCCGGGCAGCGGGATGTGCCACACCAGCACGCCGTCCTCGGCGATCCGGTCGGTGACGGGCCACCGGACCGGGGCGGCCGGGCGGGCCGCCGCGACGCCGGGCACGGCGAGCGCGCCGAGGTCGTCCGGGCCGCGCGGGTCACGCCCGAGGTGGGCCACGGGCCGCACGTCGTGGTGGTCCTGCCACTCCTCCAGGGCCTTGCGCTGCTGGGCGACGGGCCCGGCGAGCCAGCTGCCGGCGGCGTCCTCGGGCAGCACCCGGTTGGCGACCAGCAGCTCGACGGGCAGGCCGCGCAGGGCGAACCCGAGGACGGCGGTGCGCACGGCGTCGGCACCGGCGGGGCCGGGCTCGGCGACCAGCCGCACGGTGGTGTCCCGGTCGGCGAGGACCGCCTCCGCCGCGGCGAGCTCCACGTCCCAGCGGGCGGCGGTCTCGTACAGCGACCCGGCGGGCATGGGCACGCCCGCGAGCCGGCCGAGGACCGGGCGCAGCGCGCGGGCCGCCTGCCGCTCGGGCGGGAGCAGCCGGCGCAGATAGCGGCGCAGTTCCTCGGGGAGGGCGAGCAGGGCGAGGGCGTGCGGGGCGGGCGGCAGGTCGACGACGAGCAGGTCGTGGGCGTCGTCGAGGACTGCGTCGCGCAGGGCGCGCAGCACGGCGAGTTCCCCGGCGCCGGGCAGCGGGGTGAGCTCCTCGCGGTCGAGCCGGGCGGCGCCGAGCAGGTCGAGGACGGAGGAGGCGCGCTCCTGGAGGGCGGCGAGGTCGTCCCGGAAGCCTTCGGCCGCGTCCGGGCGCCAGGCCACGAGGTGCGGCGCGACCTGCCGCGGGGCGGGCCCGGTCGGGCTCCCCAGCGCCGCGCCGAGGGTGTCGCAGCGGTCGGTGCCGAGGAGGAGGGTGCGGGTGCCCGCACGGGCGGCGGCGAGCGCGGTGGCGGCCGCGACGGTCGTACGACCGCTGCCGCCCGGGCCCGTGATCAGGATGGTGCGCATGGTGGTGAACGGTACCTGTGCCCGCCCTCCGAGAACCCCGGCGTCCGGGCGGGGCTACCGCGCGCCCGACTCCACGCGCTTCTTCAGGCCCGCCAGCGCCCGGTCGATGATGACCTTCTCGGCCTTGCGCTTGATCATCCCGAGCATCGGGATCTTGACGTCGACGGTCAGCCGGTAGGTGACCTCGGTGGCGCCGCCGCCCGCCGGCTTCAGGAGGTAGGAGCCGTCCAGGGAGCGCAGCATCTGGGACTTCACCAGGGTCCAGGAGACCTCGTGGTCCCCGGTCCAGGTGTACGCCAGCGTCTGGTCGTCCTTGATGGCGCCCGCGTCCATGACGAGACGGACCTGCTCGGCGCGGCCCTGCGCGTCGGCCTTGAGGACCTCGGCCTCCTTCACCTCGCCGGTCCAGTCCGGGTAGCGGGCGAAGTCGGCGATCACCTCCATGACGTCGGCCGGTGCCGCCTCGATCGTGATGCTAGAACTGGTGTGTTCCGCCATCGCCGTGGCTCCTCCAGTTGCGGGCCCGTAAGAGATCGTGTGCGCACGTGCGTGCAGCGTGAAGGCTACCGCGCAGCGCACCCGCCGATGGCACCGCTGCCTGCGCGCTCTCCCCGCCGAAGCGCCCCGGTCACCCCGCGGTCGCCCGTGCTCACCACTCCAGCGCCCACGGCCGCCCGGTCCGGGCGAAGTGCCCCACGTTCACGCATTCGGTGGCGCCGATCCGCGTCCGCCGCACCAGCGGCTGGTGCACGTGCCCGAACAGGGCGTAGCGCGGCCGGGTCCGGCGGATCGCCTCCAGCAGCGCCCGGCTGCCCCGCTCGAAGCGGCGCGCCACCGTGTCGTACACCAGCTCCGGCACCTCCGGCGGGATGTGCGTGCACAGCACGTCCACCTCGCCCACCGCCTCGATCTTCGCGGCGTACTCCTCGTCGCCGATCTCGTACGGCGTGCGCATCGGCGTCCGCAGGCCGCCGCCGACGAAGCCGAAGACCCGGCCCCCGATCTCCACCCGTTCGCCGTCCAGCACCGTCGTGCCCGGCCCGGCGTACTCCGCCCACAGGTGCGGGAGGTCGACGTTGCCGTAGGTGGCGTAGGTCGGGGCGGGGAAGGCGGCGAACAGCTCGGCGTACTGCCGGCGCACCGCCTCCTCGATCACGGCGGCCCGGTCCCCGTCGACGCCGGCCCACAGCCGCGCCCCGAACTCCCGCGCCTCCTCGAAGCGGCGGGCGGTGCGCAGCGCGACGAGCCGGCCGGCGTTCGCCGTGCCGAACAGGTCGGGGAAGATCCCGCGCGAGTGGTCGGCGTAGTCGAGGAACAGGACGAGGTCGCCCAGGCAGATCAGGGCGTCCGCGCCCTCCCCCGCCCGGGCCAGGTCGCGCGCGTTGCCGTGTACGTCGCTGACCACGTGAACGCGCGTGGCGGCGGTGCCGGTTCGTGTGGATGCCATGCCGACCGAGCGTATGCGGATGCGACGAAGGTGAACAGCAGCGGTCCTACCTGCGGTAACGACGACGGTCCCACCTGCGGTTACTGGCTAGTCATTTCATCCGTCGACTACTGTGCGCGCTGGAACACCAACCTGTGTGACGCAGCGAACATCTCGCCGGGACCCCCTGTCGAAGAAGCCATACCGGCGGGTAACGTCCGGGCAGTCCAGTCGTGCTCAGGATTTCACAGGCGAATCCCCGAGCATCCGCCCGAGCCTTGGACCGCACCGTCGCATCACACAACGTCGTGGCGTCGGCGCCCTATGAGGAGCAGCAGTCTTGCGCGAGTTCAGCCTTCCGGCTTTGTACGAGGTCCCTGCGGACGGCAATCTGACCGACATCGTCCGCAGAAACGCCGCGCAGCACCCCGACGTCGCCGTCATCGCCCGCAAGGACGGCGACGCCTGGCAGGACGTCACCGCCCGTGCCTTCCTCGCCGAGGTGCACGCCACCGCCAAGGGGCTCATCGCCGCGGGCGTCCGGCCGGGCGACCGGGTGGGCCTGATGTCCCGGACGCGCTACGAGTGGACGCTGCTGGACTTCGCGATCTGGAGCGCGGGCGCGGTCACCGTACCGGTGTACGAGACCAGCTCGCCGGAGCAGGTGCAGTGGATCCTCGGCGACTCGGGCGCGACCGCCTGCGTCGTGGAGCTGGACGCTCACGCGGCGGCCGTGGAGTCGGTGCGGGACCGGCTGCCCGCCCTCCAACACGTCTGGCAGATCGAGGCCGGCGGTGTGGCGGAGCTGCAGCGGCTCGGGCAGGACGTCAGCGACGCGACCGTCGAGGAGCGCAGCTCGGCCGCCAAGGCCGACGACCCGGCGACCATCGTCTACACCTCCGGCACCACCGGCCGTCCCAAGGGCTGTGTGCTCACGCACCGCGCGTTCTTCGCCGAGTGCGGCAACGTCGTCGAGCGGCTGCGGCCGCTGTTCCGCACCGGCGAGTGCTCGGTGCTGCTCTTCCTGCCGCTCGCGCACGTCTTCGGCCGGCTGGTGGAGATCGCGCCGATGCTGGCGCCGATCAAGCTGGGCTGCGTCCCGGACATCAGGAACCTCACCGAGGAGCTGGCCTCCTTCCGGCCCACGCTGCTGCTCGGCGTGCCGCGCGTCTTCGAGAAGGTGTACAACGCGGCACGCGCGAAGGCCCAGGCCGAGGGCAAGGGGAAGATCTTCGACCGGGCCGCGGACACGGCGATCGCCTACAGCAGGGCCCTGGACACCCCGGCGGGCCCGTCCCTGGGCCTGCGGATCAAGCACAAGGTCTTCGACAAGCTGGTCTACGGCAAGCTGCGCGCGGTCCTCGGCGGCCGCGGCGAGTACGCCATCTCCGGCGGCGCCCCGCTGGGCGAGCGCCTCGGGCACTTCTTCCGCGGCATCGGCTTCACCGTCCTGGAGGGGTACGGCCTGACCGAGTCCTGCGCGGCCACCGCCTTCAACCCCTGGGACCGGCCGAGGATCGGCACGGTCGGCCAGCCGCTGCCCGGCTCGGTGGTCCGCATCGCCGACGACGGCGAGGTGCTGCTGCACGGCGACCACCTGTTCAAGGAGTACTGGAACAACCCGGGCGCGACCGCGGAGGCACTGGCCGACGGCTGGTTCCACACCGGTGACATCGGCACCCTCGACGAGGACGGCTACCTGCGCATCACCGGCCGCAAGAAGGAGATCATCGTCACCGCGGGCGGCAAGAACGTCGCCCCGGCCGTGATCGAGGACCGTATCCGGGCGCACGCGCTGGTCGCGGAGTGCATGGTGGTCGGCGACGGGCGGCCGTTCGTGGGCGCGCTGATCACGATCGACGAGGAGTTCCTGGGCCGCTGGTGCGCCGAGCACGGCAAGCCGGCCGGCTCCACCGCGGCGTCGCTGCGCGAGGACCCGGACCTGCTCGCCGCGATCCAGGCCGCGGTCGACGACGGCAACGCCGCGGTGTCGAAGGCGGAGTCGGTCCGCAAGTTCCGGATCCTCGGCTCCCAGTTCACCGAGGAGTCGGGCCACCTGACGCCGTCCCTGAAGCTGAAGCGGAACGTGGTCGCCAAGGACTACGCGCACGAGATCGAAGCGATCTACCAGAAGTGACCGGCCGGTCCCCCGGAGGCGACCGGCCGCTCCGCCGGAGGTGACCGGCCGACCCGCCCGGGTGACCGGCCGGCCCGCCCGAAGCGGCCGGGCGGGCAGCGGGCGGTGCGGGGGCCGGCCGCCCCGCGCCCGGCTCACAGCAGCGTCTTCAGCCGCTCCGCGAGCAGGTCCCACCGCCACTTCTCCTCGACCCAGGCCCGGCCCCGCTCCCCCATCCTGCGGCGCAGCCCGGCGTCGCCGAGGAGCGCGACGATCCGGTCGGCGGCCTGTTCGGGGGAGCCGCCCCGCACGACCCAGCCGGTCTCCCCGTCGAGCACCGCGTCCGGGGCCCCGCCGGAGTCCCCGGCGACGACGGGCAGACCGGTCGCGGAGGCCTCCAGGTAGACGATCCCCAGCCCCTCGACGTCCAGCCCGCCGCGCCGGGTCCGGCACGGCATGGCGAACACGTCCCCGGCGCCGTAGTGGGCGGGCAGCTCGGACCAGGGCACGGCCCCCGTGAAGCGGACCGAGCCGGCGACCCCGGTCTCGTGCGCGAGCCGGCGCAGCTCCCTCTCGTACGGGCCGCCCCCGACGATCAGCAGCACCGCGTCGGGCTCGGCCGCCAGGATCCGGGGCATGGCCCGGATCAGCGTGTCCTGTCCCTTGCGCCGCACCAGCCGGGACACGCACACCACCACGGGCCGGTCGGTCAGCCCGAGCCGCGCCCGGACCTCCGCGCCGCCGGACGCCGGGTGGAAGGTCTTCTCGTCGACCCCGGGCGGCAGGTGCGCCATCCGCGCCGCCGCCTGCGGGGTGAGCGCGGCCGCGATCCGGGACCGCGTGTACTCGCCGAGGTAGGTGATCGTGTCCGTGGCCTCCCCGATCCGCCGCAGCAGGCCGCGGGCGGCGGGCAGCTGCGCCCAGCCGGCCTCGTGCCCGTGGGTGGTGGCCACGATCCGCTCGGCGCCGGCCGCGCGCAGCGCCGGCGCCATCAGCCCGAGCGGCGCCGCCGCGCCGAACCACACCGAGGTGCACCCGTGCTCCCGCAGCAGGCCGACGGCCCGCCGGGTGGCCCCCGGGGTCGGCAGCAGCATCGTCGTCGCGTCCCGGACGACGGTGAAGGGCTGCTCGGCGTCGAAGGCGGCGGTCGCCTCGGCCCCCTCCCGGCCGCGCTTCCAGGTGGAGGCGTAGACGACCAGCCGCTCCGGGTCGAGCCGCAGCGCCATGTTGTGCAGGAAGGCCTGGATCCCGCCCGGCCGGGGCGGGAAGTCGTTCGTGACGATCAGGGTCTTGTGCATCGCCGTCGACCCTACAAGAGCGCTGCTCACAGCCCTCACCGGGCGCGTTTGTGGCACGCACACAGCTGTTCGGGCCATCATGGCCCCCTTGGCGGACGGCGGACGGGCAGGGCATCGGGTGAAGACGACGGGCGCAGGGCGGTCCCTGGCGTGGCTGCTGGGGATCTGGGGCGCGACGAGGCTGATGCTGCTGCTGTTCGTGCTCAAGGTGTACGTCTTCCCCGGCCCGGACGTGACCAGCGACGTCTCCGTGATCTACCAGGGCTGGTACGAGGTGCTGCGCGGCGGGACGTTCCCGCTGGACGACGTCACCTGGCAGTACCCGCCCGCCGCGGCCCTCGCGATCCTCTCCCCGGCGCTGCTGCCCTTCCTCGACTACGCCACGGCCTTCTTCGCCCTGGCCTGCGCCGCCGACCTGGCCGTCTTCGTCCTGCTGTGGTGCGCGGGCCGGCGCCCGGGCCGCACGCCGCGCGGCGCCCGGGTGTGGGTGGCCGGCGTCCCCCTGCTCGGGCCGACGGTGTACGCGCGCTACGACGTGATGGTGACCGCCGTGGCGGTGGCCGCGCTCCTCGCGGGCGCCCGGCACCCCCGGGTGATGGGCGCGCTGGCCGGCTTCGGGGCGCTGCTGAAGGTGTGGCCGGTGCTGCTGCTGGCCGGCGTGCGCGGCCGCGCCGGCTGGGCCGCGGCCGCGGTGACCGGCGCGGCGGTGGCCGCGGCGGCCGCGCTCGCCATGCCGGGGGCGTTCGCCTTCCTGACCTTCCAGCGGGACCGCGGCACCGAGGTGGAGTCGCTGGGCTCGCTGGTCTTCCACGTGGCCCGGCACTTCGGCTGGGAGGGCCAGGTGCTGCTCAACTACGGCTCGGTGGAGTTCCTCGGCCCGTACGTGGACGTGGTGAGCACGGCCGCCCTGGCGCTCACCGGGGCGGCCTTCGGCTGGCTGCTGCTGTGGCGGCTGCTGGCCGCCCGGTGGGAGGCGCACACGGTCGCGGACGCGGCGTTCGTGGCGGTGCTGCTGTTCACCGTCACCAGCCGGGTGATCAGTCCGCAGTACCTGGTGTGGCTGGTCGGCCTGGCGGCGGTCTGCCGGTGCTTCGACGCGAGCCGGATGCGGCTGCCGGTGGCCCTGGTGCTGGCGGCGAGCTTCGTGACGGTGCTGGAGTTCCCGCTGTGGTTCGGGCACGTCGTCGCCAGCGACGCCCTCGGCGTCACCCTCCTCGTCGTCCGCAACGGCCTGCTGGTGGCCGCCGCGGTGCTCGCGGCCCGCGTCCTGTGGCGCGCGACGGTCCCGCGCGGGGCCCCGGTCGCCCTGCCGCCCCAGGCCGCCCGCACCAGCGAGACGCCGGTCTCCCCCTGACGCCGGGCCCGCCGGGGCGGCGCGGGCGCCGGTGCGGGACGCCTGCCCGGCCACCGCACCCGGGCGGGGCCGCGCGGCCGCGCCCGGCGCTCAGCCGAGCCGCGCCCGCAGATACTCCCGCCACCGCTCGGTGAAGGCCTCCGGCGTCGTCCCGAGCACCGTCCGCATCGCCTCCTCCACCGCCCCCTGCCGCTCCTCGTGCGCGCCCACGGCCCGGTAGAACGCGCCGAGGCGCTCCTCGCCCCAGCGGTCCGCGATCATCCGGCAGGCCGCCCAGCCGCCCTCGTACGCCCGCGCCAGCCCGTCCGCCGCGCCGGTGAAGCCGAACTCCCCGTCCCCGGGCAGCGCCTCGGGCACCCGGCCCGCACGAACCGCGCGGGCCAGTTCCGGGGCGATGTCGGACGGGGCGCGTCCGCTGCCGCGGTGGCCGACCCAGTCGGCGTAGCCCTCGGACAGCCACAGCGGCGTGGCGGGGGTGGTGTGGGCGCGGGTGGCGACATGGGTGGTCTCGTGGGTGAGCACGACCTGCCGGCCGAGGCCGCCGAGCAGGCCGTACGCGTCGGGGTTGACGACGATCCGGTCGGCGGGCGCGTCGGCCGGGGCGCCCGTCCGCCCGGTGGTGACCGCCGCGATCCCCCGGTAGGAGGAGGCCGGCGAGCCGAGCAGGCCCGCCATCCCCTCCAGCGACTCCGGTACCAGGACGACGACCTGCCGGGCCCAGCCGGCGCCCCACGCCCGGGACACCGCCGGCACGGCCCGGTCGGCCAGGTCCGCGTAGCGGCGCAGCGCCTCGCGGGGCTGCCCGGCCCCGAGGACGAGGCTGTCCCGGCCGCGGACGGCGGTCACCGCGCCCTGGTCCCACAGCTGCCGGGCGGCCTTGTGCGCGGGCCGGTCGGAGTCGACGCGCCAGCCGCGGCCGTCCTCGTCCCGCGTCCGGCTCAGCCGCAGGGTGCGGCCGACGGTGACGGGGGACCGGTCGTAGCCCCGGAGGCGGTAGCGCAGCTCGACGTCGACGGTGGCGGTGTCGCCGCTGCGGCGCAGGCCGGTGACGCGGTAGGACCAGCCCGCCAGCGGCACCGCGCGCAGGCGGTCGAAGCCGGTGCCGGCGCCGGTCCGCCGGTAGGCGTTCTCGTCGTGGTCGAGGAGCGCGTCCGCCCGCCGGTCCAGGACCCGCTGGACCTCGGCCCGGGCGGGGTCCGCGGCGGGCCGGCCGCCGCACGCCACCAGGGAGACGAGCATCAGGCAGAGCAGCACCACCGCGGATCCCCGCACCCACCCGCGACCAGCCACGTCCCCGATCGTACGGGGGCGCCCGGGGCCGCGTCAGATCCTGGTGACCGAGGAGACCGGCATCATCCCGACCGGGTCGTAGCGCACCGACGCGCCCGGGCGGGGCGCGTGGATCACCTGTCCGCCGCCCACGTACATGGCGACGTGGCCGGCGTCGTCCCGGTAGACGACCAGGTCGCCGGGGCGCGCCTGGGAGAGCGGGATCTGCCGCCCGGCGTACCGCTGGGCCTGCGAGGTGCGCGGCAGGGCGATGCCGGCCTGCGCGTACGACCACTGGGTCAGGCCCGAGCAGTCGAAGCCGCCCGGCCCGTTGGCGCCCCAGATGTAGGGCTTGCCGAGCGCCGAGCGGGCCGCGGCGACGGCGGCGGCCGCGCGTCCCGAGGCCGGGACCGCGCCGGCCGGGACGGCCGGGCCGGTGCGGGAGGCGCGGTCGTAGGCGGCGCGTTCGGCGTCCGGCAGGGAGTTCAGCAGCCGCCGGGCCGCGGAGAGTTTCCGCTCCACGGTCCGCTTGTGGACGGCGGCGGCCCGGCGGCTGCGGGTCAGCTCGGCGAGCGTGCGCGCCGCCTCCGCGCGGTCCTGGGCGAGGGTGCGCAGGGCCTTCTGGAGCCCCTTGAGCTCGCCGGCCTGGCGAGCGCCGATCCGGTCGAGCACGGACGCCTTGTCGAGGTAGTCGTCCGGGTCGTCGGAGAACAGCAGCGCGAGGGAGGGGTCGATGCCGCCGGAGCGGTACTGGGCGCCGGCGAGCGAACCCAGCGCCTCCCGCAGGGTGTTGACCCGCTCCTGCTGCCGGGCGAGGCGGTCCCGCACCGCGCCGGCCTTCCGGCGCAGCTCGTCGGCGCGTTCGTCGGCCTCGTTGTAGGCCTCGGTCGCCTTCTCGGCCTCCGTGTGGAGGCGGTCCACGGCCGTACGGGCGTCCTCGCGCGGCTCGGCCGTGGCGGGCACGGCGGCCAGGGCGGCGGCCGTTATCGACAGGAGGGTGAGCGCCACGCTGGAGCCCCGGTCGAATCCGGACGGTGCAAGGCGGCGATGAGACCCCACGGGAAGCCGCACTCCTTCCGCTGGCGGACACGGACGACTCCCCCGGCGCCGCAGCCGCGGCGGCCGGGGGAAACGCGGCAGACAGTAGCCGCGCCGGTACGCTCCGGCCAAAGTCCGCCGGGGGTCCGCAACCGGAAGGCCCCGCCGCTGACGCAGGTCAACGGCGGGGCACGGGATCGGCCGGCGGCTCGTGATTCGCCCGTTCGGACGGCAGGGCCGCCGCTTCCCGGGAGCCCCCGCAGGGGCGGGCGTCAGACGCGGACGCCCCACATGAACGGACCGCCGATGGTGTTCATCGACTCGTAGCGCACGACGGTGCCGGTGCGCGGCGCGTGCAGGACCTGGCCGTTGCCCGCGTACAGGCCCACGTGGTGCAGGTCGTTGAAGAAGAAGACCAGGTCGCCGACCTTCAGGTCGCTGACCGAGGAGATCCGGGTGCCGATCTGGGACTGCGCCTCGGAGGTGCGCGGGATGGAGACGCCGGCCTGGGCGTACGCCCACGACGTCAGGCCCGAGCAGTCGAAGGAGGACGGACCGGTGGCGCCGAAGACGTACGGCGATCCGATCTTGCTCTGGGCGGCGGCGTAGGCCGCGGCGGCCCGCCCGCTGGCGGAGGTGCCGGAGGTGCCGGGGGCGTCGGAGGTGCCGCCACCGCCGGTGAGGGCCTCGCGCTCGCTGGCGCGGCTGGCGCGGGTCTGCTCGGCGGCGAGTTCCGCCTTCTCCTCGGCGGTGAGGCTGTTGAGCAGCTTCTGCGCGGCGGCGAGCTTGCCCTGGACCTCCTTCTTCTTGTTGCCGAGTTCGGTCCGCGTGGAGGCGAGGTCCTTGAGCTTCTCGGTGGCCTCGGAGCGCTGCTGGGCGAGTTCGCGCTGCTTCTCCTGGATCTCCTTCAGCGCCTCGACCTGCTGGCTGCTCAGCTGGTCGAGCGTGGAGGCCTTGTCCAGGTAGTCGTCGGGGTCCGCGGACAGGAAGAGCTGGACGGAGGGGTCGAGGCCGCCGCTGCGGTACTGGGCGCTGGCCATCGAGCCGAGGCCGTCGCGCAGCTCGTTGAGCTCCTCCTGGCCGCGGGCGACGTTGTCCTGGATGGTGGAGATCTCCTTCTGGAGCTTCTCCTGCTTCTCCCTGGCCCCGTTGTACTTCTCGGTGGCCTGCTCGGCCTCTTCGTAGAGCTTGTCGACCTTTGCCTTGACCTCGTCCTTGCTCGGCTTCTCGCTCGGCGCGGCGTTGGCGGCCTGCGAGCTCAGGGCGACGGCAGCAGCGGCAGCGGTGGTCAGCACGGTCACACGTGCGCGGCTCGGCTGCTTGGGACGACGGTGGGACGCCACGGAGGCGAGCTCCTTCTTCCTCCAGCCGCCTACCGACACACCGGTGGGCGGTCCCCTCCGCCGTCACTCACCCCTTGCGAGCGAACACCCGAGCGGAGGTTCGGAGGCAGACCCTAGTGACCCAGTTGTGATCAGATCAAATCCTCAGCTGCAAAATCCGCCTCGCGGGGATCATTCTTTACATACAACTCACGAAATGTGCAATGCAGTTGACGCTGCGTCGCGTGAGGGGCCCGCAGATCCGGGCAATGCGCCGGTACACCGCAGGAAGGACACGGCGTCCCCAAAGGGCGCAAGTCGGCGGCGCGTCAGCCGCGCGTGAGCCGCTTGAGCAGCACCGCCGACGCCACCGGCCGGGCGCCCGCCCGGGCCACCCCGTCGGCCACCTCGCGGTCGGTCGAGGCGACGACGATCGGCCGGCCCGGCGGCTCGGCGCGCACCAGCTGGCGGATCAGCTCGTCGGCGGTGACGCCCGGCTTGGAGAACAGGACGCGCACCCCGCGCGGCGGCGCGAGCAGCACCGGCGCGGCCAGCTCGGCCCCGTCGAAGACGCACGTCACCTCGGCGTTGGTCTGCGCGGCGAGCTGCGAGAGCTGGCCGAGCAGCCTGAGGCGCTGCTTCTCCAGCGGCATCTGCGGATAGCCGGTCTTGGTGACGTTGTAACCGTCGACGACCAGGTGCGCCTGGGGCAGCGCGAGCAGCTGGTCGAGGATGGCCGGATCGTCCTCGGACAGCGCCCGGGCGGCGATGTCCTTCGGGGTCATCCGGCCGGGCTCGACGGCGTCCACGGTCTCCGCGGGCCGTACCGACACCGGCGGCAGCGCGAGTTCCCGCCGCAGCCCCTGTGTCGCGTCCAGCAGGGTGTCCAGGAGCAGCCGTACGCGCATGTCCTCGACGCTGCGCCCCTCGCGCGCCGCCCTGCGCGCCGCCTCCAGGGCGGCCTCCGTCTCGCCGAGCCGCGCCTTGAGCCGCCGGGCCTCGCTCTCGGCGGCGGAGAGCTGGGCCTGTCCCTCGGCGCGCACCGCCTCCATCTCGCCCCGCACCTTGCGCAGCGCGGCCTCGCCCCGCTTGACGTCGCTGAGGGCGGCACGGAGCTTGCGGTGGAGCGATTCCGTCTCCTTCCGCGCCGACTCCAGCTCGGCGCGCAGCCGCTCGGTCTCGGCCCTGGTGTGCTCCCGGGCCCGGTCGAGTTCGGCGCGCAGCCGCTCCAGCTCGGCCCGGGTCTCCTCGTCGGCGCGTTCGGCGTCCGCGCGCTGGGCCTCCTCGCCGGCGGCGGTCACCAGCTTCACCCAGCCGGCCGGGCGCAGCACGTAGGCCGCGGCCGCCACGTCGAGCGGGTCCGCGGCCGGGGGCGGGGAGCCGGAGTCGAGGGCGCCGGCCAGTTCCGGCTGGGCCTCTCTGAGCTTCTCGCCGATGCGCTGGCGGAACAGCGGGTCGGTCTCCAGGGCCGCGGCCATGGCGTTGCCCGCGAACTTGGCCCGCCGGTTCGGGGCGAACCGGGCATACTGCCTGAGCTGGGCGGGCAGTTCGGCGACGGTCAGTCCGCCGAAGCCGTCGGACACGATCTGCACGACCCGCCGGCGCACCCCGTCGGGCAGCGGACGGTCGAGCACCTCGGCGGCGCCGTCGCCCGGCTCCCCGCCTCGTGTCTCCGCCATCCGTCACACCCCACTAACTAGCTGTGCGGGACCCTCCCCCGCTCTCGGCCTCGCTCGAGCGGAGGGGCCCCCGTCGTCAGGAGCCGGCACCCGGCCGGTCCACCAGCTCCACCTGGTCCACGGCGTTGCACCAGCGGCAGCGCACCGACTCGATGCTCTCATCGAGCACCTCGCGCTCCTCGACCGTGGGCTCGCCCGCCAGATCGAGGTGGACGTACTCCACGACCCTCGACGAGCGGGTCACGTCGAAGCGCGTGAGGTTGCCGCACAGGGCGCAGCGCCACCGCGTGGTGGCGGTCGGCAGGGGAACCGTCATCGTGACCGTCCGCTTTCTTCCAGTGTCCGTGACGCCCCGGGCTCCCGGTGCGTGTGGCTCGTAACCCTACGGCCTGGCGGCGACCCGTGACCCGTCCCCCCATGGCGGCGAGGCGGTCTGTGCACATACGCCCGGTTACGTCATGCTCTGTGGTCATGACCAGCAACTGGAGCGGTGCGGCCGGCAGGACGGCCGGAGCGGTCACCGGCTCGTCGGCGCCGGTGACGTACGGACTGATCGCCCTGTGCTGCCTGGTCTTCCTGACGGGCCCGGCCGCGGGCCTGAACCCGGCGTACGGCTCCGGCGACGAGCTGCTCGCCGCGCAGCGCGCCTACTTCCGGCGCTGGGGCGTGATCCCGGCGGACCTGTCCGAGGACCCCCTCCGCGCCGCCCTCACGCCCGCCACGGCCCTCTTCGTCCACGGCAGCTGGGTCCACCTGCTCGGCAACCTGCTCTTCCTCTACGTCTTCGGGGCGATGACCGAGGAACGCATGGGCCGGGTCCGGTTCACCCTGTTCTACCTCGGCTGCGGCTACCTCGCCCTGCTCGGCTACGCGATCGACAACGCGGACTCCCGGCAGTCGCTGGTCGGCGCCTCCGGAGCGATCTCGGCCGTCCTCGGCGCGTTCCTGTACCTGTTCCCCCGGGCCCGGGTGACCAGCCTGCTGCCGTTCCTGTTCTTTCTGCCGCTGCGCTTCCCGGCGTGGATCGTGCTGCCCTTCTGGGCGGCGCTGCAGTGGCTGGCGGCGGGCCGGGCCGGCGCGGGTCCGGGGGTGGCGTACCTCGCCCACCTGGTGGGGTTCGGGCTGGGCTTCGTCTTCGCATGGGTGTGCTCCGGCCGTACGACTAGAGTGAACAGCGCCCCAGCGACGGCCCCCGAGGGAGAGAACCAGCCGTGATCACCGCGATCGTCCTCATCAAGACCAGCGTGGACCAGATCCCCGAGATCGCGGAACGGATCGCCTCGCTGGAGAACGTCAGCGAGGTCTTCTCGGTCACCGGCACCTACGACCTGATCGCCATGGTCCGGGTGAGGGAGCACGAGGAGCTCGCGGAGGTCATCCCCGGCCGGATCAGCAAGATCCCGGGCGTGGAGGCGACGGACACGCACGTGGCGTTCCGCACGTACTCGCAGCACGACCTGGAGGCGGCGTTCGCGATCGGGCTGGACAGCTGACGCCGCCGTCGCCGGGCACGCCCCGCGGGTGATCCCGCCGGGCGCCCGGTCGTCCGGCCACGGCGTTCAGGCGGGGGTGTCGGGCACGCACCGGCCGTCCTGCGTGCGGTAGTTCCACTTCGCGCCGTCCCGCACGAGCTCCCGCACGGCCCGCACGAACCGCTCCACGTGCTCGTCCGGCGTGCCCGCGCCGAAGCTGACCCGGACGGCGTCGAGGGAGGTCTCGCCGGGCGCCGCCCCGGGCGCGCCGCACTCGCCCCGGGTCCGCGGGTCGCTGCCGAGCAGGGTGCGCACCAGCGGGTGGGCGCAGAAGAGGCCGTCGCGGACGCCGATGCCGTACTCGGCGGACAGCGCGGCGGCGAAGTGGGAGCTGTTCCAGCCCTCGACGACGAAGGAGAGCACGCCGACGCGCGGGGCGTCGTCGCCGAAGAGGGAGAGGACCCTGACCTCCGGCACCTCGGCGAGCCCGTCCCGCACCTTCCTGATCAGGTGCTGCTCCCGGGCGACGAGGGTGTCGAACCCGGCCTCGGTCAGGGCCCGGCAGGCGGAGGCGACGGCGTGGGCGCCGATGACGTTGGGCGACCCGGCCTCGTGACGGGCGGCGCTCTCGTGCCACTCCACGTCCACGCCCCCGTCGGCGCGCCGGGCGACCCGGCGGCTGGCGCCGCCGCCCGCGAGGTACGGCTCGGCCGCGCGCAGCCAGTCGGCGCGGCCGGCGAGCACGCCGGAGCCGAAGGGCGCGTACAGCTTGTGCCCGGAGAAGGCGACCCAGTCGACGTCGAGGTCCTGGACGGACACGGGGTGGTGGGGCGCCAGCTGGGCGGCGTCCAGCACGATCCGGGCGCCGTGCGCGTGGGCCGCGGCGGCCAGCTCGCGCACCGGCCACAGCTCGCCGGTGACGTTGGAGGCGCCGGTGACGCAGACCAGGGCGGGCCCGTGGGGTTCGCGGCCGGCGAGGGCGCGCTCCAGGGTCTCCACGGCCTGGCCCGGGGTGCGCGGGGCGTCGAGGCAGGTGACCCCGGCGTGCCGCCAGGGCAGCAGCGCGGCGTGGTGCTCGGTCTCGAAGACGAAGACCCGGCAGCCGGCGGGGAGCGCGCGGGCCAGCAGGTTGAGCGAGTCGGTGGTGGACCGGGTGAAGACCACCTGGTCCGTCTCCCGGCAGTCGAGGAACCCGGCGACGGTCCTGCGGGCGTTCTCGAACAGGTCGGTGGACAGCTGCGAGAGGTACCCGGCGCCGCGGTGCACGCTGCCGTAGTACGGCGCGTAGGCGGCCACGTCGTCCCACACGCGCTGCAGGGCCGGGGCGCTGGCGGCGTAGTCGAGCGCGGCGTAGGCGACCTCGCCGCCGGTGACGAGCGGGACGGTGACGTCCCTGCCCAGGACGGGCAGCGGGGCGCGGACGGACCGGTCGGCGGCGGTGGCGGCAGCGGTGGAGACGGACATGGGTGTACTCCCGTGGAAGGCAGGCGGATCCGGCACCCGAGCGCGCACGGCTCGGGCGCGGGGAAGGCGGAGAAGGGTGTGCGGAGGCGGGGCTCTGCGGCCCTAGCGCATTCGCTTGCTCACGGAAGGCTCCCTCGAACGACCAGGACCCCTGGTTTCGCGAGGGGTCCGCGCTTGCCGCAGACCTTGCTGACTGCGGCCTGGTCCTCACCCGGGGCACCCCGCCACGGACGGAGGGTTGCCGGACAGCCGGCCGGGGCCTGATGGCTGTCGCTCATGACCTGTGCGGGAACGTATGCGAACCGGTCGCCGGTGCGCAACCGGTGTCCGGATACCGGGACACCAGAAGGTGCCGGCGCCCCGCGGGACACCGGCACCGGGCGGAGCCGCTCACTTGTTGCTGGCGGCCACCCACCGTTCCAGCGTCCGCTTCGCCGCCCCCGAGTCGATGGACTCCGCCGCCTTCGCCATCCCGGCGCGGATCTGCTCGGTCAGCGGCGCCGTCGTCGGCTCCAGCGCCACCAGCGCCGCCGCGGAGTTCAGCAGGACGGCGTCCCGCACCGGCCCCGTCTCACCGTCCAGCAGCCGCCGCGCCACCTCGGCGTTGTAGGAGGCGTCGGCGCCCCGCAGCGCCTCCACCGGCACCAGGTCGACGCCGACGTCCCGCGGGTCGAAGGTCTCCTCGGTCACCTTGCCGTCGCGGACGACCCACACCCGGGAGGTGGCGGTGACCGTCAGCTCGTCGAGGCCGTCGTCGCCCCGGAACACCAGCGAGGAGTTGCCGCGCTCGGCGAAGACGCCCGCGACGATCGGCGCCATGCGCGGGTCGGCGACGCCCACCGCCTGGGCCTTCACCTGCGCCGGGTTGGTCAGCGGACCGAGGAAGTTGAACGTCGTCCGGATCCCCAGCTGGCCGCGTGCCGCGGCCACGTGGCGCAGCGCCGGGTGGAACTTCACCGCGAAGCAGAAGGTGATCCCGGCCTCCTCGGCGACCTCCGCCACCCGCCGCGGCGGCAGTTCCAGATTGACGCCGAGCTTCTCCAGCACGTCGGAGGCCCCGGACGCCGAGGACGCGGCCCGGTTGCCGTGCTTGACGACCCTGGCGCCGGTGCCGGCGACGACGATCGCCGACATGGTGGAGATGTTGACCGTCTTCGCGCCGTCGCCGCCGGTGCCGACGATGTCGACGGTCTCCCCCGGCACCTGGATCACGTGGGCGTGCTCGTACATGGTCCGGACGAGACCGGAGATCTCCTCGACGGTCTCCCCCTTGGCCCGCAGCGCCACCGCGAACCCGGCGATCTGCGCGTCGGTCGCCTCCCCGCGCATGATCAGGTCCATGGCCCAGGCGGTGTCGTCGGAGGACAGGTCCCGGCCGTCCAGCAGGCCGTTCAGCAGGGCGGGCCAGGTGCGGCCCGCCGCGGTGTCGCCTCCAGCGGGGGTCACAGCGCTCATCAGCCGCTCCTGGTCGTCGTACGCGTCGTGGGCGCCTCCCACCCTATCCACCCCCGGGCAGGGCGAAGGGCCCCGTCCGAACACCGGACGGGGCCCTTCGGCCGTGGCGTGGCGACGCAGTGATCAGTGGTGGCCGTGGCCGCTCGTGATCTCCTTGTACTCCTCGACGGTCGGCTTCGGAACCTGGGACTCCTCGCCGTAGTACGCCTTGCTGAGCTTGGCGCGCAGCCGGTCGGAGCCCGTCACCTTGCGCTGGACGCCGTTCTCGTCGACCGCCGGGCCGAGTTCGAGCGGCTTGTACTGCTCGTGCGCGGTGAGGGTGTGCAGCTGCTCCTGGCTGAGCGGCTCGTGCACCTCGATGAACTCGCCGTGCGGCAGTCGCTTGATGATGCCCGTCTCGCGGCCGTGCAGCACCTTCTCCTTGTCCCGGCGCTGCAGGCCGAGGCAGATCCGCTTGGTGATGACGAAGGCGATGACCGGGCCGACGAAGAACCCGATCCGGACGAACCAGGTGACCGCGTTGATCGACAGCTTGAAGTGGGTGGCGATGATGTCGTTGCCACCGCCGATCAGCATGATCATGTACGCGGTGACCCAGGCGACGCCCAGGGCGGTGCGGGTCGGGGCGTTGCGCGGCCGGTCCAGCAGGTGGTGCTCACGCTTGTCCCCGGTGATCCAGGCCTCGATGAACGGGTAGAGGGCCATCACGGCGAGGAACAGGCCGAAGAGCACCAGCGGGATGAAGACGCCCAGGGCCAGCGTGTGACCCCAGAAGTTGATCTCCCAGCCGGGCATGGCGCGGACCAGGCCCTCGGCGAAGCCCATGTACCAGTCGGGCTGGGCGCCCGTGGACACCTGGTCCGGACGGTACGGGCCCAGCACCCAGATCGGGTTGATGGACGCGATGCCGGCGAGGGCGGCGATGACGCCGAAGACCAGGAAGAAGAAGCCTCCGGCCTTCGCCATGTAGACCGGCAGCAGCGGCATGCCGACGACGTTGTTGTTGGTGCGTCCGGGGCCCGCGAACTGCGTGTGCTTGTGGTAGAAGACCAGGATCAGGTGGGCCACCACGAGCCCGAGCATGATGCCCGGCAGCAGCAGGATGTGGATCGAGTAGAACCGGGCGACGAAGTCGTCGCCGGGGAACTCGCCGCCGAACAGGAACATCGAGATGTACGTGCCGACGATCGGCACGGACAGGATCGCGCCCTGGGTGAAGCGGACACCGGTGCCGGAGAGCAGGTCGTCCGGGAGCGAGTAGCCGGTGAAACCGGTGAACATGCCGAGGACGAGCAGCAGGAAGCCGAACAGCCAGTTGACCTCGCGCGGCTTGCGGAACGCGCCGGTGAAGAAGACGCGCATCATGTGCACGAACATGCCGGCGAGGAAGACGACCGCGGCCCAGTGGTGGATCTGCCGGATCAGCAGACCGCCGCGCACGTCGAAGCTGATGTCCAGCGTCGACTTGTACGCCTCGCTCATCAGCTGGCCCTGCATGGGCACGTAGGAGCCGTGGTACTCCACCTCGTTCATCGACGGGTGGAAGAACAACGTCAGGTACACACCCGTGAGGATGATGATGATGAAGGTGTAGAGGCAGACCTCGCCCAGCATGAAGGACCAGTGGTCCGGGAAGATCTTGCGCATGTTGGCCTTGGCCAGGGAGTAGATCCCCAGCCGGCCGTCGGCCCAGTCGGCGAGGCGCTCGCCGGCCGGTGCCTTCCCGCGAGAGCGGGACTCGTTGGGGGCTGTAGTGCTCATCCGCGCTCCCAGTAAGCAGGACCGACGGGCTCTTCGAAGTCGCCGAGCGCTTCGAGGTAGCCCTCGTCGTTCACGCCGATGCGCAGCTGCGGCAGCGGGTGACCGGCGGGGCCGAAGATGACCCGGGCGCCGTCGGCGAGGTCGAAGGTGGACTGGTGGCAGGGGCACAGCACGTGGTGCGTCTGCTGCTCGTACAGGGAGATCGGGCAGCCGACGTGGGTGCAGATCTTCGAGTACGCGACGATGCCCTCGTGCGACCACTCGAGCTCGCGCTTGTCCTTGATGTCCTCCGGCTGGATCCGGACGATCATCAGGGCGGCCTTGGCGATCTCGTTCTGGAACCCGTGGTCGTGCTCCTCCAGGCCCTCGGGCTTGGCGAAGGTGAGCGAGCCGACGGCGACGTCGGAGGGACGCAGCGGCTCGTTCGTGTTCATGTTGACGAGCAGCTTGCCCTTGGACCACAGGGTGTGGCGCAGCTTCTCCCCGGGCAGCGGGCCGAGGTCGCGCAGCAGCACGACACCGGAGAGCGGCACCAGCGTGAGCGCGCCGAGCATGGTGTTGCGGATCAGCTTGCGCCGGCCCAGCTGGGACTCCTTGGCGCCCTGCCGGAAGTCGGCGTGGACCTTGGCGCGGACCTGCTCGCCCGCCTCGATCGGGTGACGGTCGTCGGCGATCTCCGCGTCGGACATCAGCGTGCGGGCCCAGTGGACCGCGCCCACGCCGATGGTGAACAGGGCGATGCCGAGCGTCAGGCCGAGCGCGAAGTTCAGCGCGCTGATGCGGCCCAGCGGGAAGATGTAGAGCGTCTTCTCGACCGGGATCGCCACGAACGAGGCGATGAAGCCGATGGTGGCCAGCATCGACACCGTGAACAGCAGGGCGACGGTGCGCTCGGACCGCTTGGCGGCCCGCTCGTCGACGTCCTGGATCCGGTGCTCGTGGGGCGGCAGGCCCGGGTCGGCGAACGGGTGCTTCTCGTCCGCGACGCCTACCGCGCTCTGGGTGGTGCCCTGCGCGGGCAGGTTCTCTTCGGGAATGTCTTGGCTACTCATGACTTCTTGGCCTTTGCGGTCCGAGCGGCAACCCACACGGCGACGGCGACCAGGGTGCCGAGACCGAAGATCCAGCCGAACAGACCCTCGGCCACGGGGCCGATGCCGCCCAGCTCGAGGCCGCCGTAGCTCGCGCTCTCTTCGCCGTTGACCGCGTTCAGGTACGCGATGATGTCCTTCTTGTTCTGCTCGGTCAGCGTGGTGTCGGGGAAGGAGGGCATGTTCTGCGGGCCGGTCTGCATGGCCTCGTAGATGTGCCGCGGGGACACGTCCTCCAGGCTCGGCGCGTACTTGCCGTGGGTCAGCGCACCGCCCTTACCGGTGAAATTGTGACACTGCGCGCAGTTGGTACGGAAGAGGTCACCGCCCTTGGCGATGTCCGCACCCTCGGGGCTGTACTGCTCCTCCGTCGGGATGGCCGGGCCGGCGCCGAGCGAGGCGATGTACGCCGCCAGCTGGTCGATCTGGGCCTGGGAGTAGATGTTCGGCTTGTCCGGGACCTGCGCGCCCGGCTGCTGGGCCGGCATACGGCCGGTGCCCACCTGGAAGTCGACGGCCGCGGCGCCCACGCCCACCAGGCTCGGACCGTCGGAGGTGCCCTGACCACCGGTGCCGTGGCAGCTGGCGCAGCCCACGGTGTAGAGCTTCTTGCCCTCCTCGATGGTGAGGGACTGGGCGGTTTCGTCGGCCTGCGCCTTGCTCGCGGGTGCGAACGCGGCGTACAGCCCCCCGGTGCATGCCAGCGCGAGGAGTAGGACGACGAGCGCCGCCAGCGGATGGCGTCGTCGTGCGGAGAGCTTTTTCACGGATTACCCCGGTGTCAGGATCTTCTGCGTCGATGCTTCTGGGATGTCGCGGGAGGCCGCGAATTACTTGATCATGTAGATCGTGGCGAAGAGGCCGATCCAGACCACATCGACGAAGTGCCAGTAGTAGGACACGACGATGGCGGCGGTCGCCTGCTCGTGGGTGAACCTCCGGGCCGCGTAGGTCCGGCCCAGGACCAGCAGGAAGGCGATGAGACCGCCCGTCACGTGCAGGCCGTGGAAGCCGGTGGTCAGGTAGAAGACCGAGCCGTACGGGTCGGACGAGAGCGACAGGCCCTCGTGCTTGACCAGCTCGGTGTACTCGAAGACCTGGCCGCCGATGAAGATCGCACCCATGATGAAGGTGACGATGAACCACATCCGGAGCTTCTTCACGTCACCGCGCTCGGCGGCGAACACGCCGAGCTGGCAGGTGAGGGAGGAGAGCACCAGGATCGTGGTGTTGGTCGCCGAGAACGGGAAGTTCAGGGCGTCGGCCTTCTCCGACCAGAAGTCGGGCCCGGTCACCGAGCGCAGGGTGAAGTACATCGCGAAGAGGGCCGCGAAGAACATCAGCTCGGAACTCAGCCAGATGATGGTTCCGACGCTGGTGAGGTTCGGCCGATTGACCGACGGGTGCGCGTGCCCGGTTTCTACTGTCGTTGCTGTCGCCACGACCGACATTATGTCGGTCGCTTATCCCGCCCTCACTCCGGGGGGTGCCGTTCGGAGTGTCTTCCCGGTTCGCACCACTGTGGACGCGGTGTCCGAGGGAGTAGCATCCGCCCATCGGGCCTGTCCTTACGACGCTGACGTCACGGAGGAACCATGCAGCCGACCGCCACGGTGCTGGTCTACAGCGACGACTCCCACACCCGCGAGCAGGTGCGGCTGGCCGGCGGCCGGCGTCCGGCGCCCGACGTCCCCGTGGTGGAGTTCGTGGAGTGCGCGACGCCCCAGGCGGTGCTGCGGGAGCTGGGCAGGGGCGGGGTCGACGTCTGCGTCCTGGACGGCGAGGCCGTGCCCATGGGGGGCATGGGGATGTGCCGCCAGATCAAGGACGAGGTGTTCGACTGCCCGCCGGTGCTGCTGCTGATCGGACGGCCGCAGGACGCGTGGCTGGCGACCTGGAGCCGGGCGGACGCCGCGGTGACGCTGCCGGTGGAGCCGGTGGAGTTCGCGGCGGCGCTCGCCTCCCTGCTGCGGGAGAAGAGGCTGCAGCGCGCCTGAGGTCCGCCGCCGGGCCGGTGCGGGCTCTCACCGGCTCTGGGGTCTCAGCCCGGCGCGGCCGGCCGGGGCCGGGCCGTCGGGGTCGCCGGTGGTGAGGGCGCTGCCCTGGCGCCACTTCCGCCAGGACAGGTTCCAGTCGCCGAAGCCGTTGCCGAAGGGCGTCATCGTCTCGCCCCGGGAGTTGACGACCTTGACGACGTCACCCTCGCGGATGTTCTCGAAGAACCATTTGGCGTTCCCGGTGCTCATGCCGGTGCAGCCGTGGCTGACGTTGGCGGAGCCCTGGGAGCCCTCGGACCAGGGGGCGGCGTGCACGTACTCGCCGCTCCAGGTGACGCGGGTGGCGAAGTGGACGGGCAGGTCGTAGGACTCGGCCGAGTCCTCGGCGATGCCGAGGGTGCTGCTGCGCATCCGCACGAAGCGTTCCTTGCCGAGGACGACCTTGATGCCGTTGCGGGTCTCGAAGCCGGGTTTGCCGGTGGTGACGGGGATGGTCCGGACCTCCTTGCCGTTCTTGTAGACCTTCATCCAGTGGGCGGCGGCGTCCGTGAGGGCCTCGACCCGGTCGCCCGTGCTGAACTCCAGGGGTTCGGCCGTGCCGCCCCACAGCCGGTCGCCGACCTTGATGCCGGCCAGGTTGCTGCGCACCCGGACGGTGGCGTGGGCGGGCCAGTACTCCTTGGGGCGGTAGTGGAGCTCCCGGTCGTTCACCCAGTGCCAGGCGCCCTGCACGGCGGGCGTGGAGTCGACCTTGAGGGCGCGTTCGACGACGGCGCGCTGGGCCCGGTCCCGGACGGGCCGGTTCAGTTCGGCCGTGACGGGCCGGCCGACACCGTACGTGCCCTTCCCGGGTCCGAGGTCGACGTCCAGGCGCTTCTTGGTCAGGGGTCTGCCGGTGTCGAAGGTGAGGACCTTGCGGCCGGGCGCCCCGTCCTGGTTCTCGGTGCTCACCCGGACCGTGTAGCGGGCGTCGGCGGCCAGCGGCGAGGTGCTGTGCCAGCGGCTGCCGTCGGCGGCGAGTTCGCCCGCGACGTACCGGCCTGTGGCGTCGTGGACGGTGACGTCCGTGATGCGCCCGTCGGAGTCCTTGGCGACGACTTCCAGGGGCTGGTCCGGATCGGCCTTCTTCCCGGGGCCGACGGAGCCGCTGAAGGAGATCCGGTCGGTCGCGTCGTACGGTTCGGCCGCCAGCGGATGGCCGCTGTCGCAGGAGGTGGCACCCGCGCCGAGGGCGATCACCAGCAGGGTGCAGCCGACGGCGGCAGGGGTGCGCGGGCCGGCTGCGGCACCCCGGGAATCAGCGGTGTGGCTCATGACCTCACGCTAAGGATCTTCCCGGGCGGCGGCGCGGTGGGAAAGCCGAGCGGGGGATCCGCGGTGCGGCACGAGCAGGGGCCCGGACGCTCCTGACGGAGTGTCCGGGCCCCGGTGCGCTCGGCGCGGGTCACTGGGTGCGGTTCTCACCGCGGTAGTACTCGAAGACCCAGCCCCAGAGGGCGATCAGCATCAGCGGCGCCGAGAAGTACATCAGCCACCAGCCGACCGCGACCGCCAGGAAGGCGAACGCGCCGCCGACCGCCAGGAAGAGCGGCTGCCAGCTGTGCGGGCTGAAGAACCCGACCTCGCCGGCGTCGTCCGCGACGTCCGCTTCCTTGTCGTCCTGGGCGCCCACGTCGACCCGCTTGGCCGTGAAGCCGAGGTAGAAGCCGATCATGATGGCCAGGCCGAAGGCCAGGAAGAGGGCGGTGGTACCGGCCGGCTCCTTCGACCACACGCCATAGACGACCGCCATGACGAGGATGAAGACGCTCAGCCACATGAACATCTTGCCCTGGATCTTCACTTGCCGGCCTCCTTGCCGCCAGCGAGGGCCTTGTCGCCGTGGCCGACGTTCTCGAGCTGGTCGAGAGCGGCGATCTCCGGGTGGTGCAGGTCGAACGCCGGGGATTCACTGCGGATCCGCGGCAGGGTGAGGAAGTTGTGCCGCGGCGGCGGGCAGGAGGTGGCCCACTCCAGCGAGCGGCCGTAGCCCCACGGGTCGTCCACGCCGACCGGCTTGCCGTACTTGGCCGTCTTCCACACGTTGTAGAAGAACGGCAGGATCGACATGCCGAGCAGGAACGAGGCGATCGTCGAGATCGTGTTCAGGGCGGTGAAGCCGTCGGCCGCCAGGTAGTCGGCGTACCGGCGCGGCATGCCCTCGGCGCCCAGCCAGTGCTGGACCAGGAAGGTGCCGTGGAAGCCGATGAACAGCGTCCAGAAGGTGATCTTGCCGAGGCGCTCGTCGAGCAGCTTGCCGGTGAACTTCGGCCACCAGAAGTGGAAGCCGGCGAACATCGCGAACACGACGGTGCCGAAGACGACGTAGTGGAAGTGGGCCACCACGAAGTACGAGTCGGAGATGTGGAAGTCCATCGGCGGCGAGGCCAGGATGACGCCGGTCAGACCACCGAAGGTGAAGGTGATGAGGAAGCCCATCGCCCACAGCATCGGCGTCTCGAAGGACAGCGAGCCCTTCCACATGGTGCCGATCCAGTTGAAGAACTTCACACCGGTCGGGACGGCGATCAGGAAGGTCATGAAGGAGAAGAACGGCAGCAGCACACCGCCGGTGACGTACATGTGGTGCGCCCACACCGTCACGGACAGACCCGCGATCGCGATCGTCGCGCCGACCAGTCCCATGTAGCCGAACATCGGCTTGCGGGAGAAGACCGGGATCACCTCGGAGATGATGCCGAAGAACGGCAGCGCGATGATGTACACCTCGGGGTGGCCGAAGAACCAGAACAGGTGCTGCCACAGCAGCGCGCCGCCGTTGGCCGCGTCGAAGACGTGGGCGCCGAACTTGCGGTCCGCCTCCAGCGCGAACAGCGCCGCCGCCAGCACGGGGAAGGCCAGCAGGACCAGGACACCGGTCAGCAGCACGTTCCAGGTGAAGATCGGCATGCGGAACATGGTCATGCCCGGCGCGCGCATGCAGATGATCGTGGTGATGAAGTTGACCGAGCCGAGGATCGTGCCGAAGCCGGAGAAGGCCAGGCCCATGATCCACAGGTCACCGCCCAGACCCGGCGAGTGCACCGCGTCCGACAGCGGGGCGTAGGCGAACCAGCCGAAGTCGGCCGCGCCCTGCGGGGTGAGGAAACCGCCCACCGCGATGAGCGAGCCGAACAGGTACAGCCAGTAGGCGAACATGTTCAGCCGGGGGAAGGCCACGTCCGGCGCGCCGATCTGCAGCGGCATGATCCAGTTGGCGAAACCGGCGAACAGCGGCGTCGCGAACATCAGCAGCATGATCGTGCCGTGCATCGTGAACGCCTGGTTGAACTGCTCGTTCGACATGATCTGCAGGCCCGGCCGGGCCAGCTCGGCGCGCATGAACAGCGCCATGACGCCGCCGATGCAGAAGAACGCGAACGACGTGACCAGATACAGCGTGCCGATCGTCTTGTGGTCCGTGGTCGTCAGCCACTTGATCACGACGCTGCCGCGCTTCTGGCGCCGGACCGGCAGCTCGTCCTCATAGTGGGACCCTGCCGCCGCGGCACCCTGGGGTTCGTTGAGGATGCTCACAGGATGTTCGACTCCCGGTTCTTCTCGGGACCCGCCTGCTCGATGCCGGCGGGAACGTAACCGGTCTGCCCCTTCTTCACGAGGTCCTTGAGGTGCTGCTCGTAGCGCTCGGGGGAGACGACCTTCACGTTGAACAGCATCCGGGAGTGGTCGACGCCGCAGAGCTCGGCGCACTTGCCCTTGAAGGTGCCCTCCCGGTTGGGGGTCACCTCGAAGGCGTTGGTCTGGCCCGGGATGACGTCCTGCTTCATCAGGAACGGCACCACCCAGAAGGAGTGGATGACGTCACGCGAGGTCAGGACGAAGCGGACCCGCTTGCCCTCGGGCAGCCACAGGGTCGGGCCCGGGTTGCCCGTCTGCGGGTTGCGCGTGGAGGGGATGCCGCAGTCGTGGACGCCGCCGGCGTTCGCCGGGAACGCCTCCTTGTAGCGGTCGGGGACCGCGTCCAGTTCCTTGGCGGTCCTGGCGTCACCGGAGGAACCGTCGACGCTCTCGACGTAGTTGAAGCACCAGCTCCACTGGAAACCGACCACGTTGACCGTGACGTCGGGCTTCTTCTCCAGCTTGAGAAGCTCGGACTCGTCGCGGGCGGTGAAGTAGAAGAGCACCGAGACGATGATGAGCGGGACGACCGTGTACAGCGCCTCGATGGGCATGTTGTACCGGGTCTGCGGGGGGATTTCGACCTTGGTGCGGCTGCGCCGGTGGAAGAAAGCACTCCACAGGATCAGGCCCCACACCAGCACGCCGACGGCGAGCGCGGCAGCCCAGGACCCCTGCCACAGGGAGAGGATCCGCGGAGCCTCTTCCGTGGTGGGGGTGGGCATGCCAAGGCGGGGGAAGTCCTCCCATGTGCAACCGGTGGCGGTCGCCAGGACCAGGCCCGCGGTCAGTGCCTGCAGCAGCTTCCGCCGCATCGGGCGCCGCGGCGAGCGGTCGGAGCCGTTGGGACTCACGTAGCGCCTTCCCGAGAGTCTCGCCCGCGCGCATCGGCTGCGGCCTTCTCGCTGGTCGGTCGCCGCCCTGCGTCGGGCAGGGGTTTGGATGTTTATGCGGACCAAACCCTAGCCGACGCCCTCCGGGGGGTCGCGGGGAGGGTGCCCATACGCGCCGCGGGTCACTCCGAGGGGCGCTTGCCGGCTCGGGGCCCCGACTCGCGCGGCGGGGACGGGTGGTGCGGGTGCGGCGTGCCCGCGCGGCGCGGTCGCGCACCGGTGCCGTCCCGCGCCCCTCGGGCGCTTAGCGTTCGCCCCCTCGGGCGCTTAGCGTTGCGGTGTGTCCTACTTCGATGCCGCGTCCGCCGCTCCGCTCCACCCCGTCGCCCGTCAGGCCCTGTTGGCCTCCCTCGACGAGGGGTGGGCCGATCCCGCGCGGTTGTACCGGGAGGGCCGCCGGGCCCGTCTGCTGCTGGACGCCGCGCGCGAGACGGCCGCGGAGCTGGTCGGATGCCGGCCGGACGAGGTGGTGTTCACCTCCTCCGGCACGCGGGCGGTGCACTCCGGCATCGCGGGGGCGCTGGCCGGACGGCGGCGCGCCGGGCGTCACCTGATCGTGTCAGCGGTCGAACACTCCTCGGTGCTGCACGCGGCCGAGGTGCACGAGGCCGGCGGCGGACCGGTCACCCGGGTGGCGGTGGACCGTACGGGTGCGGTGGCGCCGGAGGCGTACGCGGCCGCCCTGCGCCCGGACACCGCGCTGGCCTGTCTGCAGTCGGCCAACCACGAGGTGGGCACGGAGCAGCCGGTGGCCGAGGTGGCCGAGGCGTGCCGTGCGGCGGGGGTGCCGCTGCTGGTGGACGCGGCGCAGTCGCTGGGGTGGGGGCGGGTCGGGGGCGACTGGTCGCTGCTCGCGGCCAGCGCCCACAAGTGGGGCGGGCCGTCGGGGGTCGGGCTGCTCGTCGTGCGCAAGGGGGTGCGGTTCGCGCCCCAGGGACCGGCGGACGAGCGGGAGTCGGGGCGGGCGGCCGGGTTCGAGAACATCCCGGCGATCGTGGCCGCGGCGGCCTCGCTGCGGGCGGTACGGGCCGAGGCGGCCGAAGAGGCGGCGCGGCTGCGGGAGCTGACGGAGCGGATCCGGGCGCGGGTGCCCGAGCTGGTGCCGGACGTGGAGGTGGTGGGCGACCCGGTGCGCCGGCTGCCCGGCGTCGTCACCTTCTCCTGCCTCTACGTCGACGGGGAGGCGCTGCTGCACGAGCTGGACCGGGCCGGCTTCTCCGTTTCGTCCGGTTCGTCGTGCACGAGCAGCACGCTGACGCCCAGCCATGTGCTCAAGGCGATGGGGGTGCTGAGCGAGGGCAACGTGCGGGTGTCGCTGCCGCCGGGGACGCCGGCCGAGGACGTGGAGCGGTTCCTGGCGGCGCTGCCGGACGCGGTGGCGGGGGTCCGGGAGAAGCTCGGGGCGCCGGCGCCGGCGGCGGCCGTGCGCGAGGGCGCGCTCGTCGTCGACGCGGTCGGCAAGCTCTGCCCGGTCCCGGTGATCGAGCTGGCGAAGGTGATCGGGGACGTCCCGGTGGGCGGGACCGTCCGGGTGCTCGCGGACGACGAGGCGGCGCGGCTGGACATCCCGGCGTGGTGCGCGATGCGCGGGCAGGAGTACGTCGGCGAGGAGCCGGCGGACCGCGGCTGCGCGTTCACGGTCCGCCGGCTCTCCTGACTCAGGCCAGGTGCTCCTGCACCTCGGCGGCGGCCTCGTGGCCGTAGGCCTTGGTGAAGCGCTCCATGAAGTGGGCCCGGCGCAGCTGGTACTCCTGGGTGCCGACCGTCTCGATGACCAGCGTGGCGAGCATGCAGCCGACCTGGGCGGCCCGCTCCAGGGACACGCCCCAGACGAGGCCGGAGAGGAAACCGGCGCGGAAGGCGTCGCCGACGCCGGTGGGGTCGGCCTTGCGCTCCTCCTCCGGGCAGCCGACCTCGACCGGGTCCGCGCCGGCCCGCTCGATGCGCACGCCGCGCGCGCCGAGCGTGGTCACGCGGTGGCCGACCCGGGAGAGGATCTCGGCGTCGCTCCAGCCGGTCTTGGACTCGATGAGGCCCTTCTCGTACTCGTTGGAGAACAGGTACGTCGCCCCGTCGAGCAGGATCCGGATCTCCTCGCCGTCCATGCGGGCGATCTGCTGGGAGAAGTCGGCGGCGAACGGGATGTTCCGGGAGCGGCACTCCTCGGTGTGCCGGAGCATCGCCTCCGGGTCGTCCGCGCCGATGAGGACCAGGTCGAGGCCGCCGACGCGGTCGGCGACGGTCTGCAGCTCGATCAGGCGGGCCTCGCTCATGGCGCCCGTGTAGAAGGACCCGATCTGGTTGTGGTCGGCGTCGGTCGTGCAGACGAAGCGGGCGGTGTGCAGGGTCTCGGAGATGCGGACGGAGTCGGTGTCGACCCCGTTGCGGTCCAGCCAGGCCCGGTACTCGTCGAAGTCGGAGCCCGCCGCGCCCACCAGGATCGGCCGGGTGCCGAGCTGGCCCATGCCGAAGGCGATGTTCGCGCCGACGCCGCCCCGGCGCACGTCGAGCTGGTCGACCAGGAAGGAGAGCGAGACCGTGTGCAGCTGGTCCGCGACGAGCTGGTCGGCGAAGCGGCCGGGGAAGGTCATGAGGTGGTCGGTGGCGATGGAGCCGGTGACTGCGATGCGCACGACGTGGACTCTCTCCTGAGGGAGGCGGTGTGACAGTTCACGCTACCCGGTGGGCGGACGCCCGCTGAAGCGGGGAAAACTACCCGATAGTAGATCTTTCTTCGCAGGATCGGGCATGCCTACGGTGCCGCTATGACGGATCCGAAGGCTCCCGCGTACGCCCCGGCCGACCCCGACGGCGACCTGGCGTCGCTGCGCGGCGACTGCGCCCGGATGGTGCCGCACTGGGCGGCCCCCGAGCGGACGCCCCCCGCCCCGGTCTCCCCCGCGCGCCTCCACGGCGTGACGGTGCCGCCGGCGTCGGCGCGGCTGCTGGACGCGATGCCGGACTACGGCGGCTGAGCGGACCCCGCCCCGGTGGGGAACCGGGCGCTCCCCCGCCGCGTCCCATCGCCGTCCCCCGTGGAGGGACGCGGAACACGACCCGCCGGCGGCCCGTGCGCGAAGCGGGCGGGTCGTCCGGGACAGTCGCGCAGCCGAAGGAGCGATGCGGTGAACACCGAGCGACCCGACCACGACGACGCCCCGGCCGAGCCGGGCGCCGGCGGCTCCGCCGAGGAACAGGGCGTCCGGGCGGAGCCGGGTACCGCGGGCGCCGGCACGCCCGGCGCGAGGAGCGGCGCCGGCCGCACCGGCGGCGCGCGGGAGGGCGGGCGGCCGGCCCGGCGGCG
>NZ_BAAATK010000055.1:0-37892 GCF_039533365.1 Streptomyces glaucus | reverse complement strand
CCGCGGCCCGCTCCGCCGCGGCCGGGTCGGCGGGCGGTCGCTGCGCGGCGGCCGCCCTGTCGGCCTCCGCGAGCACCGCGCGCACGGCGGCCTCCTCCGTCCGCCAGGCGTCCAGCCGCCGTTGCAGTTCGCGGTGGGCGGCGTCGTCCAGGATCAGGTCGGCCGCGGCCTGCGGGGTGTCGAAGCCGGCCCGGAAGGCGGCGTCGGCGAGGCGGGCGTCGGCGTCCTTCAGGCGCTGGGCGGTGTCCTCGGCGATCCGGGCGGCTTCGGCCGCCTCGGTGAGCCGCGCCGCCCGCTGCTCCAGTTGCGCGGCCCGCGCGGCCACGCTGCCGGCGGTGCCCCGGGCCCGCGTCAGCTCCTCCTCCAGCGCGGCCCGTTCGCGGTCCAGCCGCTCCCGGTGGCCCACGCGGGAGGCGGCCCGGACCGCGGCCTGCCGCTGCGCGGCGATCCGCTGCTCGCGCTCGTGCTCGGCCCGGCGCAGCTCCTCCTGGGCGGTGTGCAGCGCGGAGGCGTCCGCGCGTGCCCGCGCGTAGGCCCGCTCCAGTTCCCCGGCCTCCTCGGCCAGCCGCTCGGCGGGCGTGTCGCCGGCCTCGGCGGTGGCGGCGGCGAGCGCCTCCCGCACGGCGCCCAGGCGCCGCTCGTCCCGGGTGTGCCGCTCCTGCGCCTGCTGGTAGGCGGCGAGGGCGCGGTCCTCCGCCGCGCGGTCGACGTGCCCGGCGACCCTGCGCGCCGGGGCGGGGTGCTCGGTGGAGCCGCAGACCGCGCACGGCTCGCCGGCGGAGAGGTTCGCGGCGAGTTCGGCGGCGATGCCGTTCAGGCGCTGTTCCTTGAGGTCGAGCCAGTGGGCCTTGGCCTGCACCGCGTGTTTCTCCGCGTCGAGGGCCCGCCGCTGCGCCTCCTCGGCGTCACCGGCCAGCCGGTCCCGCGTCCGGGCCGCTTCGAGCCTGCCGCGCGCGGACTCCCGCCGCACCGCGAGCTGTTCCGCCCGCGCCGCCGCCTCCTGCGCGGCGTCGATACGGGTCTGCAGTGCCGCGCGGGTCGCCTCCCAGCCGGCGAGCCAGGCCTCCGCGTCCCGGAGGGCGTCCTCGTCGGCGCGCTCCTGGCGGTCCAGATCGGCGCGCTCGGCGGCCAGGCCGGCCAGTCGCTGTTCGGCGCGGCGGGCCGCCTGGAGGCCGCCCAGTTCCTCCGCCGCCCGGCGCGCGGCGGCGGCGAGGTGGGCCGCGGCGGCGTCCGCGAGGGTCTCCGGCAGCAGGGCACGCGCGCGTGCCTCGGCCTCGGCCGCCCGGCGGTGTTCGGCTTCGGCGGCCTCCCGCAGGTCCAGGGCGGGCGCCACCGCTTCGGCCTTGCGGGCCCTCTCCATGCGCGCCTGCGCCTCGCGGTGGGCGCCGGCCCGTTCCTGCAGCCGTGCGGCCCGCTCCCGCGCCTCCTCGAATCTCTTTTGCAGCCGGGCCAGTTCGCGGACGCCGGCCAGGTCGCGTTCGGCGGCGGCCTGGGCGGACTCGGCGGCCGTGAGACGGCAGTGGGCGATGTCGAGCTGTTCGCGGGCGGTGCTGCGGGCGACGGCGGCGGCGCTCAGCACGGCGTCCGCCAGGCCCGGCTCACCCGGCGTCAGCTCGGGCAGCTCCATGGCGTCGCCCGCGGCCTGCTGCATGCGGTGCGCGTCGGCCAGCAGCGCGGCGTCGCCCTCGCGCACCCGGGCCTCGGCGGTCTTCCGGCGCTCGGCGAGGCGTTTTTCGACCTCGGCGAAGCGGCGGGTGTCGAAGAGGCGGCCCAGCAGCCTGCCGCGGGCCTCGGCGTCGGCGCGCAGGAAACGCGCGAAGTCGCCCTGGGGCAGCAGCACCACCTGGCAGAACTGTTCGCGGCTCATGCCGAGCAGCCGGGTGATCTCCTCGCCGATCTCCTGGTGCGAGCGGCTGAGGTCCCGCCACGTCCCGGCCGCCGCGTCGTACTCGCGCAGCCAGGTCTGGGCCTTGTCGACCGTCATGCCCTTGCCGCGCAGCTTCGGGCGCTCCCAGGGCGGCTGCCGGGTGATCTCCAGCCGCCGTCCGGCGACGGTGAGGTCGAGGCGCACCTCGGTCCGGGTGCCGGCCGCGGCGTGGTCGCTGCGCAGGGTCATGCCCTGGCCGCTGTGCCGGGCGCCCGGCACCGCGCCGTACAGCGCGTAGCAGACGGCGTCGAGGACGGAGGTCTTGCCGGCGCCGGTGGGGCCGTGCAGCAGGAACAGCCCCGCCGCCGACAGCGCGTCGAAATCGACCGTCTGGGACCCTCCGAAGGGCCCGAACGCGGTGATGTCCAGCCGGTGCAGCCTCATCGGGCCTCCCCCTTGTCCGGTTCGCCGGCCTCCCGCCGCGCCACGCCGGTCACCGGCTCTCTCCCCTGCGCCCGGCGTCCCGCGTCACCGCGCCACCTCCCGTACCGCCTCGTCCGCGCGCACCGCGTCGAACGCGTCCCGCAGCACCGCCTGTTCGTCCTCGTCGGGGCCGGCGCCGCGCACATGGGCGACGAAGTCCTCGGCGATCTGCTGCTCGCTGCGGCCGGCGAGGCGCCTGGCGTAGGACGGGCCGGGGTCCTGCGGGGGCCGCTCGGGGGCGAAGACGAGGCTGAGCGTGTGCGGGAAGCGTTCGGTGAGCCGGGTCATGGGGTCGGCCGGGCGGACCGGGTCGGTGAGCGTCGCCTCGACCCACGCCTCCTCGTGCCGGGCGAGTGCCGGATCGGCGAGCAGTTCCTCCAGGGTCCCCCGGATGCGGGCCAGCGGACGCGGCACGGGGCAGTCGACGCGCTCCGCGCCGATCGAGCCGTCGGCGCCCAGGTCGACGAGCCACATGCTCTTGCGGTGACCGGCCTCGGAGAAGGAGTACGGCAGCGGGGAGCCGGAGTAGCGGACGCGTTCGGTGATGGTCTGGCAGCCGTGCAGGTGTCCGAGCGCCACGTAGTCGACGCCGTCGAAGACGCCCGCGGGCACGGCGGCCACTCCGCCGACGGTGATGTCCCGTTCGCTGTCGCTGGGCTCGCCCCCGGTGACGAAGGCGTGCGCGAGGACGACCGACCGGGTGCCCGGCGGGCGGGCGGCGAGGTCGGCGCGGACGCGTTCCATGGCGGCGGCCAGCACCGCCTCGTGGTCCGGTTTCCCGACGCCGAACTCGGCCTTGACGAGGGCCGGTTCGAGGTAGGGCAGGCCGTAGAAGGCGACGTCCCCGAACTCGTCCGCCAGCACCACCGGGGTGCCGCACGCCGACGGGTCGGTCCGCAGGTGGATGCCGGCCCGTCCGATGAGCCCGGCGCCGACGCCGAGGCGGCGGGCCGAGTCGTGGTTCCCGGAGATCATCACCGTCGGCACGCCGAGGTCGGCGAGGCGGTGCAGGGCGTCGTCGAACAGCTCGACCGCGGCGAGCGGCGGCACCGCCCGGTCGTACACGTCTCCCGACACCACCACGGCGTCGACCTCGCGCTCGCGCACGGTGTCCACGAGGTGGCCGATGAACCCGGCCTGGGCGCCGAGCAGGTTCACCCGGTGGAACGCCCGGCCGAGGTGCCAGTCGGAAGTGTGCAGCAGTCTCATGATCCCCGAGACTAACGGCCGGATCCGGCGCCACGGGCGGTTACTCCCGTATCGCCCCGCCCCGAGCCGTCTCGCGCATGCCCGTTGTGCACGCCTCGCGCACGCTTCGACGGGATCGTCAGGCGTCCCCGTACGCCTCCCCGCCCGGTGCGAACCCGGCCGTCCCGGCGGTCGCGTCCGCGAGCCAGGCGCGGAAGGCGTCCACCTCGGCGTCCGGCAGCCCGATCTCGATGGTGACCGCCTCCCCGTAGCGCACGTCGCGCACCTCGCGCCCGGTGGCGCGCAGGTCGTTCTGGAGCTTGCCGGCCCGCTGGTGGTCGACGGTCACCGTGGCCAGGCGGAACCGGCGGCGGGTGCGGGTGCCGAGGGCGTCCAGGGCCTCGCCGACGGCTCCGCCGTACGCGCGGACGAGTCCGCCGGCGCCGAGCTTGACGCCGCCGTAGTAGCGGGTGACGACGGCGACGACGTACCGCATGTCGCGGCGCAGCAGCATCTGGAGCATGGGGATCCCGGCGGTGCCGCCGGGTTCGCCGTCGTCGCTGGCCTTCTGCACCGAGGCGTCGGCGCCGATGACGTACGCCCAGCAGTTGTGGGTGGCGTCCGCGTGCTCCTTGCGCACGGCGGCGATGAAGTCCTGCGCCTCCTGCTCGGTGGCCGCGGGGGCGAGAGCGCACCGGAAGCGGGAGCGGTTGACCTCGGTCTCGTGCACGCCCGCGCGGGCGACCGTGCGGTACTCGTCCTGCATCCGGCCAGCCTATGCGCTCGCCGTCTCCTCCCTCACGGCGCCGTCGTCCGCGGGGCGGCGCCGGGGCGGGGCCCGGCAGGCGGCGGCGCGCCGGCGGGGCGGCGATCGCCGTCCGGACGACTCCCCGGGCCGGTCCGGTGCGCCGTCCGGGAATCATTCCGCCCGCCGGGCCGTTGTGCCGGCGACAGCTGATCCAGGAGTCCAAGGAGGCCGGCGGTGTACGGCGACGACGCGACGGTCCGCAAGATCCTCACCGAGCTCGGCGACACCTGGGCCGTGGTGGGCCTGTCGGCCAACCGCCGGCGCGCGGCGTACGGCGTGGCCGAGGTGCTGCAGCGCTTCGGCAAGCGCGTGGTGCCGGTGCATCCCAAGGCGGAGACGGTGCACGGCGAGCGCGGATACGCCTCCCTCGCGGACATCCCCTTCGACGTCGACGTCGTCGACGTGTTCGTCAACAGCGACCTGGCCGGGCCGGTCGCCGACGAGGCGGTCGCCAAGGGCGCCCGGGCGGTCTGGTTCCAGCTCGGCGTCGTCGACGAGGCCGCCTACGACCGCACCCGGGCCGCGGGCCTGGAGATGGTGATGGACCGCTGTCCCGCGATCGAGATACCCCGGCTCGGTTAGGGCCCCTGCGACGGACCGCCGCGGCGTCGCCGCGGGGACCGGGCGCCCGGGGCGGCGGCTCCCCGCTCCCCCGGCCGCGGCGTCTCCGCCCCGTGACGGGCCGGTGGCCGCCACCGCCCCGGCCCCGCCTTCCCGCACCGGTTCCGGTCCGGCGCCGGCATCCCGCGGGCCGTCGGCGCCGGACCGGACGGGCGGGGCGGGTCCGCAGCGCCCGCCCGTCACGCGGCGGTCTGAGCGATTCCCAGCCCGTCCAGCACCACGGCCCCCGGCAGTTCGGCGAACGCCTTGCCCGGCACCAGCAGCTTGCCGCGCCGGCGCCCGCTGCCGACCAGCACGTACGGCAGGTCGACGACGGCCGGGTCCACCAGCACCGGCCAGCCCTCGGGCAGGCCGACCGGGGTGATGCCGCCGTACTCCATGCCCGTCCGTCCCGTCGCCGTGTCCATCGGGGCGAACGAGGCCTTGCGGGCGCCCAGGTGACGCCGGACGACCCCGTTGACGTCGACCCGGGCGGTGGAGAGCACCACGCACGCGGCGAGCGAGGTCTCGCCGCCGCGTCTGGCGGCGACCACGACGCAGTTCGCGGACCGCTCCAGCAGGTCCCGGCCGTAGTGCTCGACGAAGACGGCGGTGTCGGCCCACCGCGGGTCGGTGTCGACGTAGACGATCTGGTCGGCGGGGACGCTGCCGCGCCAGTGGCGTACCGCGTCGGCGACCGGGCCGGTCAGTTCGTCGAGGCAGTCGGGGGCGGGCCGGGCGTCGTCGAAGTCTCCGAGGGGTGCGTGCATGGCCGCACGCTAACAACACCGGGGGGTCGCGCGGCCGGGCGTCTCAGTGCGCGGGCGGCACCGAGACGGCCATGATCATCTCCATCGGCACGTCCCCGGCGTTGCCGTACGTGTGCGGGACGTCGGCCTCGAAGGAGACGCTGGCGCCGGCCGGGACGCGGTGGGCCGCGCCGCCGACGGTGAGCGTCAGTTCCCCTGCGGTGACGTGCACGAGTTCGACCGTGCCGGCGGGGTGCGGGTCGGAGGGGTTGCTCTCGCCCGGCATGAGCCGCCAGTCCCACATCTCCAGCGGCCCCGGCGCCTCGGCGCCCGCGAGGAGGCGGTTGTAGCTGCCGGTCCCGGTGTGCCAGAGCCGCACGGCCTGTTCGGCGGGGACGACGCGGACCTTCGGGCCCCGCTCGTAGTCGAGCAGGGTGGTGACGCTGACGCCCAGCGCGTCACCGATCTTGACGACGGTGCCCAGGCTGGGGTTGGTCCGGGCCTGTTCGATCTGGATGAGCATGCCCCGGCTGACCCCGGAGCGCGCGGCGAGCGTGTCCAGGGTGAAGCCGCGCTCGGTCCGCCAGCGCCTGACGTTGCGCGCCAGGGACTGGGTCAGCAGGTCGAGGTCCGACACGTTCCGCCCACGATTCGGTCCAGTGCTTGCGACGAGGGAGCGCAGCCGTCGCCCCATGGTGTGCTGCACCCGATCGTTCACCGCACTGTACTGCGAGGCGTTCGCCTCTCCGACAGCGCTCCTCGCCCCGGCCGCCGGCGCCCGCGCCGGCCGGGTCAGGGCTCGGCGTCCAGTTCGGCGAGCCGTGTCGCGGTCTCCTCGTCCAGCTCCGCGAGCGCCAGCAGCTGCTCCGGGGTGACCCCCTCGGGTATGGGCACCGGCGCCGGGGTCCGCAGCGGCGGCTGCCAGCCGTCGGCGGGCGTCCAGCGCCGTACGACCCGGGCGGGCGCGCCCGCGACGACCGCGTGGTCCGGCACCGCGCCCCGGACCACCGCGCCGGCGGCCACCACCACGTTCCGCCCGACGCGCGCGCCCGGCAGGATCACCGCACCGGTGCCGATCCAGCAGCCCGGGCCGATCGAGACCGGTTCCATCCGGGGCCACTGCTTGCCGATGGGCTCGTGCGGATCGTCGTAGGAGTGGTTGGTGGAGGTGACGTAGACGTACGGCCCGAAGTAGCAGTCGTCGCCGATGGTGACCGTCGTGTCGGCGATGACATGGCTGCCGCGGCCGAGGACGACGCCGTCGCCGATGCGCAGGATCGGCTCCGGGCCGAGGTCGAGGTCGGGCATCAGACCGGCGGTCAGCGTGACCTGTTCGCCGATGATGCAGTGGGCGCCCAGGTGGATCCAGGGTTCGCCGAAGACCGTGCCGAGCGGGAAGGCGAGCCTGGTGCCCGTGCCCATCGCGCCGAAGCGGAACCGCCCCGGTCGGTCGGCGGTGACGGAGCCCGTGCGCTGTACCCAGGCCCAGCCCGCGTGGACGGCGCGCTGCGCGAGGCGGCGCCGCCAGGACGAGAACGTGTTCTTGCGCTTGAGCACCCGCTCACCGTAGTCCGGGGGCGGGGAGCCGGTGCGGCGGGAACCCTGTGATCTTCACCCCACCGGGTGGCGTACGGTGCGGTGCATCACCCGAGCAGGAGGCGACGATGACGCACAGGGCGCTGGTCACAGGCATCGGCGGCAAGGACCCCCAGGTGGACGGCGCGGCGTTCGTGGCGCCCACCGCGTCGGTGATCGGGGACGTGACCCTGCGCGCCGGCGCGAGCGTCTGGTACGGGGCGGTGCTGCGCGGCGACGCCGAGCGGATCTCGGTCGGGGCGGACAGCAACGTCCAGGACAACTGCACGCTCCACGCCGACCCGGGCTTCCCCGTCACCGTCGGCGAGCGCGTCTCCATCGGCCACAACGCCGTCGTGCACGGCGCCACCGTCGAGGACGACTGCCTGGTCGGCATGGGCGCCACCGTCCTCAACGGGGCGGTGGTCGGCGCGGGTTCGCTGGTGGCCGCGCAGGCGCTGGTGCCCCAGGGCATGCGGGTGCCCCCGGGCTCGCTCGTCGCGGGCGTACCCGCGAAGGTCAGGCGGGAGCTGACCGCCCAGGAGCGCGAGGGCATCACGCGGAACGGCACGATGTACGCGGAGCTGGCGAAGACGCACCGCGAGGCGCACAGCGCGCGCTGAGGCCGCTGAGGCTTCAGTCGGCGGCCGGGACCGGCTCCGGCTCGGCCGCCTGCCGGTGCTCCGCCGCCTTCCTCGCCTTGCGCTTGAGCACCACCATCGAGGTCAGGCCGATGAGGACGGCCGCCACCAGGCCCAGCCACGAGAAGCGCTTCAGCCAGGACTCGGCGACGATGCCGACGTAGTGGACGACCGCCGTGGTGCCGCCCGCCCAGAGGATGCCGCCGAGGACGTTGGCGGTCAGGAACTTCCAGTACGGCATGCGCAGCACGCCCGCGAGCGGCCCGGCGAAGATGCGCAGCAGGGCGACGAAGCGGCCGAAGAAGACGGCCCACATGCCCCACTTCTCGAAGGACCGCTCGGCGGTGGCGATGTGGCCCTCGCTGAAGTGCCGGGGGAACTTCCGGCCGAGCCAGGCCAGCAGCGGCCGTCCGCCCCGGCGGCCGATGGCGTAGCCGATGGAGTCGCCGACCACGGCCCCGACGGTGGCGCAGATACCGAGGATCACCGGGTCGATCCCGGCGTGCTGGGAGGACAGCAGCGCTGCCGAGACCAGGATGATCTCGCCCGGCAGCGGGATGCCCAGGCTCTCCAGACCGATGACCAGTCCCACCACCGCGTAGACGGCTGCCGGGGGCACCGTGTCGAGCCACTCCTGGACGTGCAACGCCGGTTCCTTCCGCTTCGGGTGCTCGCTGTCCCGGGGCGTGTCCCGGGCGTGCGCCGCGGGCGGCGCACGCCCGGGAAGCCTACCGGGTCGGCGCGGCGCGCCGGTGTCCCGGACGTCACACCGGCGCTCCCGGCGGGCGGTCGCGCCCAGGGCGTTCCCGCCCCGGGAGGCGGCCTTCGCAGGGAGCGCCGTCCCGGGCCGGCCGGGCGCCGCGGACCGGCCGGAAGGCCGGGGCGCGGGGCCTCAGCCGTTCGGGCGCAGCGTCCACACGACGGTCATCTCACCGGTGACGGCGCCGTCCGCCCGCTGGATGACGACCGACACCGGGAACTCGGGCCGCTCCCCCGCGTCCAGTTCCGCGACGACCTCGGCGGCCGGGCGGCCGAGGGTCGCGGTGGCGGTGACCCTGCCCGTCGCCAGCTTCCGGTAGGCGATCTCGGCCCGGACGGCGAGCGGCACGGCCCGCGCGAGCTGGTCCCCGAACGCGGCCAGCACGATCGCCCCGCTCGCGGACTCGCCGAGCGTGAACATCGCCCCGGCGTGCGGCCCGCCGACGTGGTTGTGGTACGCGTCCTGGTCCGGCAGGGCCACGACCGCCTCCTCCGGCGTGGTCCGGAGGAACTCCAGGTTCAGGGTCCGGGCCATGGGCACCGTGGCGGCGAGCATCTCGCCGACGGACATCTGGTCTGCGCTCATGGACCCGAACGTTACCCATGAGTAGCCTCGGCTGCCAGGCTGGTTTCCGCCCGTTCCGCGTTTGCTACGTCCCTGACAAGGACCGGTGACCGAATCGTGTCCGGACCGCCATTAGGGTGACTGCCCATGTGGCCAGGACAGCAGTCGCCCGGGGGCGAGCAGAACCCGCAGACCGGCAACCCGTACCAGCAGCCGGGGTACCAGCAGCCGAATCCGTACCAGCAGCCCGGGTACCAGCAGCCCAACCCCTATGCGCAGCAGCCCGACCCCTATGCGCAGCAGCCCGGGTGGGGCGTCCCCCAGCCCGCGGGAGCGCCGCAGCCGCCCCAGGGCGGCGGGGGCGGCGGCAACCGGACGAAACTGGTGGCGATCGTGGCGGCCACGGCCGTGGTCGTGGCCGCGGGCGTGACCGGTTTCCTGGTGCTGGGCGGCGGCAAGGACGACACCGCGGGCGGCGGCTCCGGCGGCGAGCCGTCGGTGAGCGCCTCCCCGAGCGGGACCGCCGGGCCGTCCGCGTCCAGCGCCGGGGAGAACCCGCGCGGCGGCGAGGCGGAGAAGGCGACCGTCCCGGGCTGGAAGGTCGTGGTCAACCCCAAGTGGGGCACCGCCTTCGACGTTCCGGCGGACTGGGTCGTCGACACGCCGGGCACGTTCATCGGCTTCGAGGACGACGACGGCGAGGTGCTCATCGGCATGTCGGCGCCCGCCTACTTCAAGGAGAAGTGGTGCACGTCCGACCCCGACAAGGACGGCCGGGCCTCCGACACCAGGCTGGCGGGGGCGGGCACCAAGGGCCAGGACGGCGCCAAGAGCACCGAGGACATCGCGCGCAACGACTCGGCCTGGTGGGTGTTCGGCGGGTACACCGACCACAAGGACGCCTCCAAGAAGCTGCTCACCATGGTCGAGCCGAAGGCGTACACCACGGCCTCGGGCGTCGAGGGCAGTGTGGCGTCGGCGTACTCGACGGGGGTGCCGAAGCGGGACAAGTGCGACTCCGACGGCAAGGCGACCACGTTCGCCTTCAAGAACTCCGCGGGTGACTTCGTCTCCTGGACGTTCTACGGGGCGAAGGGCGTCAAGGACGAGGTGCCCGAGAAGACGATCATGAAGATCCTCAGCACGGTGCGCCTGCACGGCGAGCCCACGGGCTGACGCGCCCGGCACCGGAAACGGCCCCGACCACCGGGGAAGCGGTTTGGCAAGTCGGGGTCACGGCGGCGATAGTCGGCCCGTGACCTCCGCCGCCGACTCCCGCCGCCTTCGCCGACCGGCCTGGGCGGGCCGCAACTACACCCTGCTGACCGCCGCCGCGTTCGTCACCAACCTCGGCAGCCACGGCGCGCTGATCGCCGCCGCGTTCGCCGTCCTGGAAGCCGGCGGCGACGGCGGCGACGTGGGTCTGGTGGCCGCCGCCCGCACCCTGCCGCTGGTGCTGTTCCTGCTGATCGGCGGCGCGGTCGCGGACCGGCTCCCCCGGCATCGCGTGATGGTGGCGGCCAACGCCCTCAACTGCCTGTCGCAGGCGGCGTTCGCGGTCCTCGTCCTGACCGGCGAGCCCCGGCTGTGGCAGATGATGCTGCTGACCGCCCTCGGCGGCACCGGGCAGGCGTTCTTCAGCCCGGCGGCCGAGGGCATGCTGCTGTCCTCGGTGCGGGGCGAGCAGGCCGGCCGGGCGTTCGCGGTGTTCCGGATGGCGATGCAGGGCGCGACGGTCGGCGGGGCCGCGCTGGGCGGTGCGCTGGTCGCCGCGGTCGGGCCCGGCTGGGTGCTCGCGGCGGACGCGGCGGCGTTCGCGCTCGCCGGGGCGCTGCGGGCCTTCCTCGACGTCGGCCACATCCCGCCGCGCGCACCGGGCGGCGGGATGCTGGCCGATCTCCGGGAGGGCTGGCGGGAGTTCGCCGGGCGGCCCTGGCTGTGGGGGATCGTGGTGCAGTTCTCCCTCGCCAACGCGGTCGTCGGCGCCGCGGACGCGGTCTACGGCCCGCTCGTCGCCCGCGACCACCTGGGCGGCGCGGGTCCCTGGGGCCTGGCCCTGGGGTTCTTCGGGGCGGGCACGGTCGCCGGGGCGCTGCTGATGACCCGCTGGAAGCCCCGCCGGCTCCTCCTCGCCGGCACCCTGTGCGTCTTTCCGCTGGCCCTGCCGTCCGCCGCGCTCGCCGTGCCGGTGCCGGCCGGCGCCCTGTGCGCGGTGATGTTCGTCACCGGCGTGACCCTGGAGGTGTTCGGCGTCTCCTGGATGACCGCGCTGCACCAGGAGATACCCGAGGACAAGCTCTCGCGGGTCTCGGCCTACGACTGGTTCGGCTCGGTCGCGCTGGTGCCGTTGGCGACGGCGCTGGCGGGCCCGGCGGAGCAGGCGTTCGGCCGGACGGCGGCCCTGTGGGGCTGCGCGACGCTGGTCGTGGTGGTCACGGCGGCCGTGCTGTGCGTGCCGGACGTGCGCGGCCTGCGGCGCCGCACGGCGTACGTGGCGCAGGGCCCCGGGGACGGCGCCGGCCGCGGCTCAGCCGATGCCGAACGCGCCGTCGGGGGGCTCGGGTGACGGCACGGCGTCCTCGTCCCGCACCGGCCGCGCGTCGCCGATGAAGTCCCGCAGCGCGGCGCCGTGCTCGACCCGGGCCGGGAAGGCGTCGGCGGCGGTGCGCCGGGCCAGCGCCGCCGTGTCGACCGGCCGCCGCGCGGCGACGAGCACCGCGTTGCCGAACCGCCGCCCGCGCAGCACGCCCGGCTCCGCGATCAGCGCCAGCTCCGCGAACACCTCGGCGAAGGTGGCCAGCTGGGAGCGCAGGAAGGCGAACGGCGCGGCGTCGGGGAGGTTGGCCAGGTAGACGCCGTCGCCGCGCAGCACCCGCGCGGCCTCGCGGGCGTACCCGAGCGAGGCCAGGTGCGCGGGGACGCGGGAGCCGCCGAAGACGTCGGCGACGAGCACGTCGGCGCAGCCGTCGGCGGCCCCCTCCAGCCAGGCGCGGGCGTCGGCGTGGTGCAGCGCGATCCCGGCGCCGTCCGGGAGCGGCAGCCGCTCGGCGACGAGCTGCGCCAGCCCCCGGTCGGCCTCGACGACGTCCTGCCGGGACCCGGGCCGGGTCGCGGCCACGTACCTCGGCAGCGTGAGCGCCCCGCCCCCCAGGTGCAGCACGTCCAGCGCCCGCCCCGGCTCGGCGAGGACGTCCAGCGCGTGCCCGAGACGGCGCGCGTACTCGAACTCCAGGTGGGTCGGCTCGTCCAGGTCGACGTAGGACTGGGGCGCCCCGTCGACCGTCAGCAGCCAGGCCCGCTCCCGGTCGATGTCGGGCATGAGCTTGACGGTCCCCTGGTCGGTGACCCGGGTGACGGGGATGGACTCGTTCACCGCTCCATTGTGCGGGAGGCCGCCGCGCGGGAGGCCGCCGCGCGGAGGACCGCCGCGTGGGAGGCCGCCCTCACCCGACGGCCGTCACGGTCCCCGCCCCGACGGTCCGCCCGCCCTCGCGGACGGCGAAGCCGAGCCCGGGCTCCACCGGCACCGCGCGCCCCAGCTCGACGGTCAGGTCGACCGTCTCGCCGGGCCGCGCCACCGCCGCCGCGCCGAGGTCGACGGTCCCGGCCACGTCCGCGGTCCGGATGTGGAACTGCGGCCGGTACCCGGTCGACACGGGGGTGGTGCGGCCGCCCTCCCGCGCCGACAGCACGTGGACCCGTGCCGTGAAGCGGCGCCCGGGCACCACGCTCCCCGGCGCGGCCACCACGTGCCCGCGCCGGACCGAGCCCCGCGCGACCCCCCGCAGCAGCAGGGCCACGGTGTCCCCGGCCTGCGCCTCCTCCATCGGCCTGCCGAAGGTCTCCAGGCCGGTGACCACGGTCTCCGTCTCCGCCCCGAGCACCTCCACCCGGTCGCCGACGCGGACCGTCCCGCGCTCCACCGCGCCCGTGACCACGGTCCCGCGCCCGGTGATGGTGAGCACGTTCTCCACCGGCAGCAGGAACGGCGCGTCCAGGTGGCGCTCCGGCACCGGCACATAGGTGTCCACCGCGTCGAGCAGCGCCTCGACGGACGCCGTCCACCGCGGGTCCCCCTCCAGGGCCCCGAGTCCGGAGACCCGTACGACGGGGAGCGTGTCGCCGCCGTAGCCGTGCCGGGTGAGCAGGTCGCGGACCTCCAGTTCGACGAGGTCGGTGAGCTCCTCGTCCCCGGCGTCGGCCTTGTTGAGGGCGACGACGACGTGGTCGACGCCCACCTGCCGGGCGAGCAGCACGTGCTCGGCGGTCTGCGGCATGACCCCGTCGAGCGCGGAGACGACGAGGATCGCCCCGTCGAGCTGCGCGGCGCCGGTGACCATGTTCGTGACGTAGTCGGCGTGGCCCGGCAGGTCGACGTGCGCGTAGTGCCGGGTGTCGGTCTCGTACTCGACGTGCGCGATGTCGATGGTGAGGCCGCGCGCGGCCTCCTCCGGGGCACGGTCGATGCGGTCGAACGGCACGAACGTGCCGGTGCCGCGCTCGGCCAGCACCTTGGTGATGGCGGCGGTCAGCGTGGTCTTGCCGTGGTCGACGTGGCCCATGGTGCCGATGTTCAGGTGCGGTTTCGTGCGGACGTACGCCGTCTTGGGCATGGCGGTACCTCGAAGCCTGGTCGGTGGTGGCGGGGACCCCTGGAACCTGCCGACCCTCCCCCTGCGGGGTCCGCCGGACGATCCGGGAAGGGTCAGCTTCGGGCGCCGTCGGCAGCGGCCGCGAGCACGGGAACGGCAGCCTTCGCGGCATCCGCGACCGCGGATGCCCCGAGGAGGAAGGCGTGCCGGAACATGCCACCGATCATCGCCGACGCCCCGCCCGGCGTCGAACGGTTTTCCCGCGGACTGCCACGGGCGTCGAGCACGGACGTCCGCCCGCCCGTGCCGCGCGTGAGACGGGCCATACGGCGATCACGCACCCGGTTCGGTTACTGTCACCGGATGCTCGATGCCACCACCCGCTCTGGGGGCACCGCCACGGCCTCTCCCCGGGCCGCCGCCACGGACCTCGCCGTCGCCGTCCCCACGGCCCGGCCGGCCGGCCGCTGCGCGAGAGCGCTGCTCTCGCCCTGGTCGCGGCTGTCCCTGCTCGTCGTCCTGCTGGCCGCCGCCGCGTCGGCGGTGCTGCTCTTCGAGCCGCAGCACATGCTGGTGGACGGCGTGCCGGAACAGCTCGGCGGAGCCGCGGCGGCGCTGGCGTACGCGGTGGCGTACGGGCTGTGCACGGTGGCGTTCGTGCCGCGGCCGCTGCTGAACCTCGCGGCCGGCGCGCTCTTCGGCGCGCAGCTGGGCCTCGGCGCGGCCCTGGCGGGCACGGTGCTGGGCGCCGGGACCGCCTTCTGCCTCGGCCGGGTGCTCGGCCAGGACGCGCTGCGCCCGCTGCTGCGGGGCCGGTGGCTGAAGGCCGCGGACGGGCAGCTCAGCCGGCACGGCTTCCGCTCGATGCTGGCGGCGCGGCTCTTTCCCGGCGTGCCGTTCTGGGCCGCGAACTACTGCGCCGCCGTCTCCCGCATGGGCCTCGCGCCCTTCCTGCTCGCGACGGCGCTCGGGTCGGTCCCGAACACCGCGGCGTACGTCGTCGCCGGCGCCCGCGCCTCCGCGCCGACGTCCCCGGCCTTCCTGATCGCGCTGGCCTGCGTCGCCGTGCCGGGGCTCGTGGGCGCGGCGGTGGCCTGGCGCAAGCGCCACCACCTGCGGGCCCGCTGACGACCCGTCAGGTCCTCGCCGGCACCGCGCTCGCGAACGCCTCGCCGTCCTCGAACGGGCCGGTGTCGTCGACGGACGGGCGCGCCCCGCGCAGCACCTTCCCGGCAGCCGGGCCGGCGGCGGCCTGCTCCGCCGCGAACGCCCGGGCCCGGTTTCCAAGCCCCTGTGCCCGAGCTGTCACCGGGGGGCGCTACGCTGCCCCTCGGCACTCGCGATCACCGCATCCGTCGGCTCGGTGTGCCCGTCGCCCGTTCCTCGCCGGCACTTGGACTCCGTAACTTCATGTCTTGGTTTGAATCCCTCGTCCTCGGACTCGTCCAGGGGCTGACCGAGTTCCTCCCCGTGTCCTCCAGCGCGCACCTGCGGCTGACCGCCGCCTTCTCCGGCTGGGAGGACCCGGGTGCCGCCTTCACCGCGATCACCCAGATCGGCACCGAGGCCGCGGTGCTGATCTACTTCCGCAAGGACATCGGCCGGATCGTCTCGGCGTGGTTCCGCTCGCTCACCGACAAGGCGATGCGCAGCGACCCGGACGCGCGGATGGGCTGGCTCGTGATCGTCGGCTCCATCCCGATCGGCGTGCTCGGCGTGACGCTGAAGGACCAGATCGAGGGGCCGTTCCGCGATCTGCGGATCACCGCGGCCATGCTGATCGGCATGGGCATCGTGCTGGGCGTCGCCGACCGGCTGGCGGCCCGCGACGAGAGCGGCGGCCGGCACCGCGCGCCCAAGCAGCGCAAGACGCTGGAGAACTTGGGCGTGCGCGACGGCCTGATCTACGGCATCTGCCAGGCGATGGCCCTCATCCCCGGCGTGTCCCGCTCCGGTGCCACCATCAGCGGCGGCCTCTTCATGGGCTACCGGCGCGAGGCCGCGGCCCGGTACTCGTTCCTGCTGGCGATCCCGGCGGTGCTCGCCTCCGGTCTGTTCGAGCTCAAGGACGCGACGGAGGACGGTCACGTCTCCTGGGGGCCGACGATCTTCGCGACGGTCATCGCCTTCGCCGTCGGCTACGCGGTCATCGCCTGGTTCATGAAGTTCATCTCGACGAAGAGCTTCATGCCGTTCGTGTGGTACCGGCTGGCCCTCGGCGTGGTCATCATCGTGCTGGTCGGCATGGGCGTGCTGAGTCCGCACGCGGGTGAGCCGGCGCACTGACCGAGGAGCCACGGGACGGGCCCGCGCTCTCGGCGGCCTTGCGCCCGGCGTGGCGAGGGCCCCCGCGGTGTCGCTCGCGGGGGCCCTCGCCTTCCCGGCCCGCCGGGGACCGGGCGGGGCCCGCCCGGAGCCCCCCGCGTCCGGCCCGTCCGGACAGCGCACCGCGACGCGGTCCCGCCGCGGCGGCTTCCGCGGCGACGTCCAGGGCGGCGCGGTGCCGGGGGCGCGCCGCCGCGCGGATCGGGCTGACCGCCGGCCGCGGCCCCGGGCCGAGGGCGCCCCGGCGCCCGCCCGCGGTGGCCGTGACCAAACCCATACCGGCCGGGTAGCCGCCCGGTAGCGGACTGTCAGTGCTTGCCCCTAGGCTTGTCCGCATGTCCCCCGATTCCGTGACCCCTGGTTCCGCGCGGTCTGCCGCCGAGGTGAACGAGCAGATCCGCGCCCTGTGGCGGCGCGCGGGTGGGTCCCTGTCGGCCCAGGAGCGCGCGGAGTACGAGCTGTTGGTGATCGAGTGGGCGACCGCGATCCGCGGCGAGGTCGTCGAGGCCGCTTGAAGCGGTCCGCCGGGGCCGGCGGACGCCTCAGCGCCCGCCCGAGACCCGCAGCACCGTCCCCGTGGTGTAGGAGGCGTCCGGTGACATCAGCCAGGCGATGGCCGCGGCGATCTCCTCCGCCTGTCCCGGCCGGCGCAGCGGAATCGCGCCGGCCGCGCGCCGGGCGCGGTCCGGGTCGCCCATCGCCGCGTGGATCTCCGTGTCGACGATCCCGGGCGCGACCGCGTTGACCCGGACGCCGTCCGGGCCGAGCTCCTTGGCCAGGCCCATCGTCAGCGCGTCCACGGCGGCCTTGGCCGCCGCGTAGTGGACGTACTCGCCGGGGCTGCCGAGCGTGGCCGCCGCCGACGACACGTTCACGATGGCACCGCCGTCCCGGGACGCCATGAGCTGCGCGGCACGCCGCGAACACAGCAGCGTCCCCAGGAGGTTGACGTCCACGACCCGGCGCAGGTCCGCCGTGTCGGTGTCGGCGAGCCGCCCCAGGGGCCCGGTCACCCCGGCGTTGTTCACCAGCCCCGTCACGGGCCCGAGGGTCTGCTCCGCCGACTCGAAGAGCCGCTCGACATCGGCCTCGACGGCCGTGTCGACCCGTACGGCGACACCGCGCGCGCCGGCCGCGCGCACTCCGTCCACCACGGCTTGCGCAGCGGCGGCGTCCCGGACGTAGCCCACCACCACGTCGTGCCCGTCCGCCGCGAGCCGCAGGCAGGTCGCGGCACCGATACCCCGGCTGCCGCCGGTGACGACCGTCACGGAACGCTTCACATGTGCCTCCTGTAGGCGGGTCGGAACGACGCCCGCCCACCCTAGTGCCCCGGGTACCGGCGTCCGCCTGCCGGGGGCGGCGTCCGGTGCGCGCGCACGTCCCGAGGCGGCCCGCGGCCGGTTCCGGGCGACCGGCCCGGCGGCGCGACCCCGGCCCGGTCCGGCCACGCCGCCCCGGCGGGCTGTGCCGGCCAGGACGGGAGCGGCCCGTCGCGCACGGCGGCCGACCGGGGTGGCCGTAGGGGGGAAGCGGCGGCGCCTTTCCGGGCGGCGGCCCGCCCCTGTGATCGACTGGCCCGGCGCCCCCTGTCCTAGATCGTCCGCAGGGCGCACACTGAAGGCACCACGGGGTAGGGAGGCGCCTATGAAGACGCTCGGTCACCGGCTCGCCTCCCCCTGGTGGCGCGGCGCCGCCGCCGCACTCGCCGGCGCCCTGCCCGTGCTCGCCTTCCCCGCGCCGTCCCTGTGGTGGTGCGCCCCCGTCGCGCTGGTCCCCTGGCTGCTGCTCGTCCGCTCGGCGCCGACCGGGAAACGGGCGGCGTACGACGGGTGGTGCGGCGGGTTCGGGTTCATGCTGGCGATGCACCACTGGCTGCTGCCGAACCTGCACGTGTTCACCTTCGTCCTCGCCGCGCTGCTGGGCGCGCTGTGGCTTCCGTGGGGCCGGCTGGTCCACCGGCTGCTGGCCGGGACGCCCTCGCGGGGCCGGGTCGCGGCGGCGCTCCTGGTGCTGCCCTCGGGCTGGCTCGCGGTGGAGCTCGTGCGGTCCTGGCAGGGGCTCGGCGGTCCCTGGGGCATGCTCGGCGCGAGCCAGTGGCAGGCCGCACCGGCGCTGCGGCTGGCCTCGGTCGGCGGGGTGTGGCTGCTGAGCCTCCTGGTGGTGGCCGTCAACGTCGCGGTCGCCGTCCTGATCGCGGTCCGCCGGGTCCGCCTCCCGGCCGTGGCCGCCCTGGTCGCCGTCGCCGCCGTCACCGCCGCGGCCTGGGCGGGCGCGCCGCGCCCCGGTGTCCACGGGACGGTGCGGGTCGCCGTGGTGCAGCCGGGCGTCGTCGCCGGCGCGCACAGCGCCGACCGCCGGTTCGACCGCGAGGAGGAACTGACCCGGCGGCTCGCCGGCCAGGGCGCCGACCTGATCGTCTGGGGCGAGAGCAGCGTCGGCTTCGACCTGGACGACCGGCCCGGCCCGGCCCGGCGGCTCGCGGCGCTGTCCCGGCAGACCGGCGCGGACATCCTGGTCAACGTGGACGCGCGCCGCTCCGACCGGCCCGGCATCTACAAGAGCTCGATCCTCGTCGGGCCCGGCGGCCCCACCGGCGACCGCTACGACAAGATGCGGCTCGTCCCCTTCGGCGAGTACGTCCCGGCCCGTTCGCTGCTCGGCTGGGCCACCTCCGTCGGCGAGGCGGCGGGCGAGGACCGCAGGCGCGGCTCGGCGCAGGTGGTGATGGACGCCGGCGGCGGGCTGCGGATCGGCCCCCTGGTGTGCTTCGAGACCGCGTTCCCCGACATGACCCGTCACCTCGCGCGAAAGGGCGCCGATGTGCTCGTCGGACAGTCCTCGACGTCGACGTTCCAGCAGAGCTGGGCCCCCGCGCAGCACGCCTCGCTCGCCGCGCTGCGCGCCGCCGAGACCGGCCGTCCCATGGTGCACGCCACGCTGACCGGGGTCTCCGCGGTCCACGGCCCGGACGGCCGGCCCGTCGGCCCCCGGCTCGGCACCGGCGAGAGCACCGCGCACGTGTACGAGGTCCCGCTCGCGCACGGCACCACGCCGTACGTCCGCTTCGGTCACTGGCCGGTGTACGCGGCGCTGCTGGTCCTCCTCGCCGGGGGCGGTGCCGAGGGGCTGCGGGCGCGGCGGCTCAGGCGGCCCGCTCCCGGACCGCTCGTACCACCCGCTCGCACAGCTCATGGGTCTCCAGCGCGTCCCGGGCGCTGAGCACCCTGCCCGCGCGCACCGCGTCGAGGAAGGCCAGCACGGCCTGCTCGATGCCGCGCTGCCGGGCCACCGGCACCCAGTCCCCGCGCCGCCGCACGGTGGGCTGCCCCCTGTGGTCGATCACCTCGGCGAGGTTGATCACCTGCCGTTTGGCGTCCTGGCCGGAGACCTCCAGGATCTCCTCGGCCGAGCCGCTGAGCCGGTTCATCACCCCGAGCGCGGTGAAGCCGTCCCCGGCGAGCTGGAGCACGACGTGGTGGAGCAGCCCGTCCTCGACGCGGGCGCGCACGGTGATGTCGTCGACGGGGCCGGGCACCAGGAAGCGCAGGGTGTCCACGACGTGGATGAAGTCGTCGAGGATCATGGTGCGCGGCTCCTCCGGCAGCCCGACCCGGTTCTTCTGCATCAGGATCAGCTCGCGCGGGTGCTCGGCGCACTGGGTGTAGCCGGGGGCGTGGCGCCGGTTGAAGCCGACGGCGAGACCGACGCCGCGCTCCTCGGCGAGCGCCACGAGCCGCGCGGAGTCGGCGAGTTCGTAGGCGAGCGGTTTGTCGACGTAGGTCGGCACGCCCGCTTCGAGCAGGCGGGTGACGATCTCCGGGTGGGCGACGGTCGGCGCGTGCACGAAGGCGGCGTCGAGGTCCTGGGCGAGCAGGTCGTCCAGCGTCGCGTGCCGCTGCGCTCCGGGCAGGTGGAGGCCGTCGGCGACCCGGGCGAGCGTCGCGGGCGTACGGGTCTGCAGGTGCAGCTCGATTCCGGGCTGGAAGGCCAGTACCGGCAGATAGGCCTTCTGCGCGATGTCGCCGAGTCCGATGCAGCCGACCTTCACGGGGCGCTCTCCTCTGGTGGTTGCCTGCCGGGGTCTGCTGCGCAGCATACGGCCGCCGCGGGAGCCGCCGGCGGACGGGGCGGACGGGGCGGTGTTCCCGGCGTGGACGGCTCGCGCCGAGCCGGGGTGCCGGGCCCGGAGGGGGTGCGAGCGGGCCCGCGGGAACCGCTCGCCGGAACGCCCCGCCGGTGACGGCGGACCGGAAAACCGCTCGTGGAGCGGCGCGGGCCGGGCGAGGATACGGGGATGACGACCGAACGCCGCGAACCCGCCGGCAACGCCGCTGAACGCCCCCTGCTGGAGGGCTGGCTGGACTACCACCGGCAGACCCTCGCGTGGAAGTGCGAGGGCCTGACCGACGACCAGCTCAGGACCGCCTCGGTGGCGCCGTCCGAGCTGTCCCTCATGGGGCTGGTGCGGCACATGGCGGAGGTGGAGCGGACCTGGTTCCGCAAGGTGCTCGTGGGCGACGACCCGGGCCCGATCCACTACAGCGACGACGACCCGGACGGCGAGTTCCACCTCACCGAGGCGGACACCTGGGAGGACGCCCGCGCCACCTGGCAGGCCGAGGTCGACGCCGCCCGGCGGGCCGCGTCCGGCTTCGGTCTGGACGACCTGTCCCGGGGCAGGAGCCGGTCCACCGGCGAGCCGTTCAGCCTGCGCTGGATCTACACGCACATGATCGAGGAGTACGCGCGGCACAACGGCCACGCCGATCTGATCCGCGAGCGCCTCGACGGCGCCACCGGCGACTGACGTCCCCCGCGGCGGGCCCGGGGCCTCCGTACCCGGGCGGGGGATCACCCGTGCGGGGCATCCTCCGCCCGTCCGCCGCCGGGAGGGGCCCCGGACCCAGCAGAGTGACGCGCGTGCATCGAACGACGACCACCGCAGCGCTCCTGGCGACCGTGACCCTGGCGGTCCTGTCGGGTTGTACGACGGTCCGGGGCGCGCCCGCCGACGGGCCGACGGCGGGCGCGTCCCGGCTGCCGACACCGCACCCGGACGGCCCGGCGGAACCACGGATCGTGCAGGCCCCGGTCCGTGAGGCCCTGGAACTCGTCGGGCCCTCCCGCCGCCCGGCACGGCCCACTCTCACGCCCCGTACGGGCCCCGCGGCGCCCCCACCAAGCCGCAGGCCGTCCGCCGGTCTGCCGGAGCAGCGCCGGCAGCAGCCCCCGCGTCCGGTCCGCCCCGGGCCGCGCGAGCGCGCGCCCCGCCCCCCGGAGCGTCCGCGCGTCCAGCCGCCCGGCGTCCCGGAGACGGCCCGCGGCAACCCCGGCGGCGGCATCGACGTATGCGCCCTCGGCAGAACGTACGGCGGCTGGCGGGCGGACAGCCGCGAGGCCAGGATCTGCGAGCAGACCTACGGCCGCTGAGTCGGAAAAGCGGGACGGGCCCGGCTGTGGCCGCTGCCGCGGCGGCCCTCAGCCCTCGTCCCCGAAAGGAGCGCCCTCGCCGAGGCGCGCCTCCAGCCGGCTGATGGCCGCCCGTACCCCGTGCCCGTAGCGGTCGTCCGTCAGGGCGGCGGCCGCTCCGCGGGCCCGGCGCAGATGGGTGCGGGCGGCCTCGCGGTGGCCGAGCTTGACGTAGTCGGCGGCGAGGTTCAGGTGGAGGGAGGGGTACAGGGCACGCGCCGCGGCCGCTCCCCCGGGTGCGGCGGGCCGCTCCTCCGCCGGTGCCCCCCTCCCCTCCGTCGCCTCCTCCGCCGCCGACAACGCCCTGAGGTCCCAGGCCAGTTCGTCCGCCGGGTCGTCCTGGGTGTCGGCGAGGTAGTGGGCCAGTGTGCAGCGGTGCAGCGGATCGCCGTGCACGCCGATCTCCGCCCACAGGTCCAGGAAGCGGTGCCGGGCCTCCTCGCGGTCCCCCGCGTGGTGCAGCAGGGCGGCCTGCCCGATCCGCGTCAGCACGGCGTCCGGCGCCGTCCGCTCCTGCCGCTCCGCCACCGTGACCTCCGCGCCCTCGTCAGCCGTCCCCGACGACGCTAACCGCAGCGGGCGGCGATCCCGGTCAGGCGCCCCCGTGCGGCACCGGGCCGGTCCCCGCCGGCGGGGACCGGCCCGAAGGGCCGCCCCCGTGCGGGAGGGCGGCCCGGACCGGCCCGGTGCGGGGACCGGGCCGGCGCCGCTCAGCCCAGGTTCGGGATGCGCCAGTCGATCGGCTCGTGGCCCTGGCGGGCCACCGCCTCATTGATCTGCGTGAACGGGCGGGACCCGAAGAACTTCTTCGCCGACAGCGGTGAGGGATGCGCGCCCTTGACCACCGCGTGCCGGGTCTGGTCGATCAGCGGCAGCTTCTTCTGCGCGTAGTTGCCCCACAGCACGAACACCGCCGGGTCGGGCCGGTCGGCCACCGCGCGGATCACCGCGTCGGTGAACTTCTCCCAGCCGCGCCCCTTGTGCGAGTTGGCCTCGCCGCCCCGGACCGTGAGCACCGCGTTGAGCAGCAGGACGCCCTGGCGGGCCCAGGGCATCAGATAGCCGTTGTCCGGGACGGGCGTGCCCAGCTCCTCGTGCATCTCCTTGTAGATGTTCCGCAGGGACGGCGGGATCCGCACCCCCGGGCGCACCGAGAAGCACAGGCCGTGTCCCTGCCCCTCGCCGTGGTACGGGTCCTGGCCGAGGATCAGCACCTTCACCCGGTCGTACGGCGTGGCCTCCAGCGCGGCGAAGACCTCCTCGCGCGGGGGGTAGACGGGCCCCCTCGCCCGCTCCGCCTCGACGAACTCCGTCAGCTCCTTGAAGTAGGGCTGCTGCAGTTCGTCCCCCAGCACGGCACGCCAGGACTCGGGCAGCATGGCGATGTCGGTCACGTCGACTTCCTTACACTGTGCGGTCGCTTCCAGACCTCAGAACCTACCGGCGGCCACTGACAACCGCCCCCGCGCGCCGGCGGGAGCGGGGCGCTACCAGCTCGTCTTGCGGTGCAGCTCCCACATCGTCATGATCGTCGACGGGTCCAGGGCCCGCCCCACGCCCGAGATGTCGTCGCCGGCGGCGACGTACTGCTTGCCCTGCCACAGCGGCAGCAGCCGCACGTCGTCCGCCAGGATCCGCTGGGCCTCCTCGAAGTCGCCCACCACGTCGGCGCGGTCGCTGCGCGCGCGGGAGCGGGGCAGCAGCACGTCGGTGATCCGGGGGGCCGGGTAGGGCGTGCCGAGCGCGTTCCGCTCGCCGACGAAGGGCGCGATGAAGTTCTCCGCGTCCGGGAAGTCGGGGAACCAGCCGCGCCCGAACACCGGGTACTCGCCCTTCCGGTAGCCCTCGACGTACGTCTTCCAGGGACGGCTCTCGAGGGTGACGGTGAACAGGCCGGAGGCCTCCAGCTGGCGTTCGAGCTCCTTGAACTCCAGCGCGGTCTCGGAGCCGTAGCGGTCGGTCGTGTACCACAGGGTGAGCGGGACGGGCCCGGTGATGCCCGCGGCGGTGAGGATCCGGCGGGCCCTGGCGGCGCTGGGGTCGCCGTAGGTGTCGAAGAAGCCGGTGGTGTGGCCGGTCAGGCCCTTGGGGACCATGGAGTACAGCGGGTCGACGGTGTCCTTGTAGACCCGGTGCGCGAGCGCGGCCCGGTCCACGACCTGGGCGACGGCCCGGCGCACGGCCTTCTTGCCCGCCCACGGGTCCCCGGGGTTGAACACCAGGTAGTTGATGTCGGTACCGGTGCCCTCGACCAGCTGGATGCCGCCGTCCCCGGTCTCCTCGCCGCGCAGGGAGACGATGTCGTCGGCGGCGAGGCCGCGGTAGGTGACCTGGATCCGGTCCTCCCGCAGCGCCCGGACCATGGCGCGCGAGTCCTGGAAGTAGCGGACGGTCACCGCGCTGTTGCGGTGCTCCGCGAAGCCCCGGTAGCGGTCGTTGCGGACCAGCTCGGCCTTCTCGCCCTCGTCGTACGACTTCAGGGTGTACGGCCCGGAGCCGACGATCCCGCCGTCCTCGCGCACGGCGCCGGCGGGGTAGCTGCCGGGGTGCACGATCGACATCGCGGGCGTGGCCAGCACGAACGGGAAGGTGGCGTCCGGCTTGTTCAGGTGGAAGACGACCTCGCGCTCGCTGGGCGCCCGGACGCGGTCGAGGCTGCCGAGCAGCCCGGCGGGACCGCCGTCGAGGTTGATCTTCCGGATCCGGTCGAGCGAGTGCTTGACGGCCCGGGCGTCGACCGCGTCCCCGTTGGAGAACGTCAGGCCCTTCCGCAGCTCGCAGCGGTACACCCGGTTCGAGCCGTCGGTGAACGCGCACCGTTCGGCCGCGTCGGGCTGGGGCACGGTCGCCCCGTTGGGGTAGCTCAGCAGCGTCTGGTAGACGTTGCGGAACAGCTCCCAGGAGCTGTCCCAGGACGCGGCGGGGTCCAGCGTGCTGGGGGCGCTGGTCGTCCCCACGACGATCGGCTCCTCGTCCCGGGGGCTGTCGGGCGGCAGCACGCCGCAGCCGGTGGCCAGGCACCACAGGGACGCGACAGCCACCGCCTGCCGCAGGCATCGGTTCCGGTCGAACACGCGCACACTCCTCGATCCACCGCACCAAGGGTCGGCAGACCCTACCGCGGCGTCCCGCCCGCCGGACCCCCGCTGAGCAGCGCTTTTGACCAATCCGATATGACTACGTTGTCATCCCGCGGCGGGCCGCCCGTACGCCGGCACGGGCGCCGTCGGTGCCGGCCGGCGCCCGTGCCGCGTCGGTCCGTCAGGCCACGCCGGCGTTGAGGAAGACGCCGCCGTCGACGACCAGGGTCTGGCCGGTGATCCAGTCGGACTGCTCGGAGGTGAGGAACGCGGCGGCGCCGCCGATGTCGGCGGGCACGCCGAGCCGGCCCAGCGGGTAGGCCGCGGCCGCCTCCGCCTCCCGGCCCTCGTACAGGGCCTGCGCGAACTTGGTCTTCACGACGGCCGGGGCGATGGCGTTGACCCGCACCCCGGGCGCGAACTCGTGCGCCAGCTGCACGGTCAGGTTGATCATCGCGGCCTTGCTGACGCCGTAGGCGCCGATGAAGGGCGAGGGCGCGAGGCCCGCGACGGAGGCGATGTTGACGATCGCGCCGCCGTTGTCCTTCTGCCAGGCGTGCCAGGTGCGCTGGGCGAAGCCGAGCGCCGAGATCACGTTGGTCTCGAAGACCTTGCGCGCGACGTTCAGGTCGAGGTCGGCGATCGGCCCGAACACCGGGTTCGTGCCGGCGTTGTTGACCAGGTAGTCGACGCGGCCGAAGGCCTCCATCACGCGCTCGACGGCGGCGGCCTGGTGGGCCTCGTCGTGGGCCTTGCCGGCCGCGTAGACGGCCCGGTCGGCGCCGAGCCTGTCGACGGCCTCCTTCAGCGCGTCCTCGTTGCGCCCGGTGATGCAGACGCGGTCGCCGCGGGCGACGAGCGCCTCCGCGACGCCGTAGCCGATGCCGCGGCTCGCGCCGGTGATCAGCGCGACCTTGCCGGAGAGTTCAGTCATGTCCGTGGTCCTCAGTCGAGCGGTCCGCCGGCGACGTACAGCACCTGGCCGGAGACGAAGCCGGCCGCCTCGCCCGTGAAGAAGGCGATCGCGTTGGCGATGTCCTCCGGCTCGCCGACGCGCTGCACGGGGATCTGGGTGGCGGCGGCGGCCTTGAACTCCTCGAAGCCCATGCCGACGCGCTCGGCGGTGGCCTTGGTCATCTCGGTGGCGATGAAGCCGGGGGCGACGGCGTTGGCGGTGACGCCGAACTTGCCGAGCTCCTTGGCGAGGGTCTTGGTGAAGCCCTGCAGACCGGCCTTGGCGGCCGAGTAGTTGACCTGGCCGCGGTTGCCGAGCGCGGAGGAGGAGGAGAGGTTGACGATCCGGCCGAAGCCCGCGTCGACCATGTGCTTCTGGCAGGCCCGGGTCATCAGGAAGGCGCCGCGCAGGTGCACGTTCATGACGGTGTCCCAGTCGGAGACGCTCATCTTGAACAGCAGGTTGTCGCGGAGCACGCCCGCGTTGTTGACCAGGATCACCGGCGCGCCGAGCTCCTCGGCGATCCGGGCGACGGCCGCCTCGACCTGCGCCTCGTCCGAGACGTCGCAGCCGACCGCGATCGCCTTGCCGCCGTTCGCGGTGATCTTCTCGACGGTGTCCTTGCAGGCCGCCTCGTCGAGGTCGATCACGGCGACCGCGCGGCCCTCGGCGGCCAGGCGCACGGCGGTGGCGGCGCCGATGCCGCGCGCCCCGCCCGTGACCACGGCGACCCGCTGCTCAGTGGTGGACATTGCTGCTTCTCCTCGCCCTAGGGATGCGGCTCCTGCGGCCCGCCCTGGGATGAGCGACCGCTTAGTACCTTCAGCAGACGTGACGCTAGAGACCCTGGCACCCGGTGTCAACGGCCTGCCGGGCGCGTGTGGTCCATTACCTCACCAGCAGGTCGAGCAGACGCTCCGTCTCGGCCGCCGGGTCGGTGGTGAGCCCGGTGTGCACGGGGCCCGGCTGGACGACCGTGGAGCGGGGCGCGATCAGCCAGCGGAAGCGCCGCCCGGCGTCGTCCTGCGCGGCCTGCCCGGCCGCCGCGCCGCCGGCGCACACGCCCTCGACGGCGCGCAGCGCGGCCCGTACGCCCGCCACGTCCGCGGCCGGGTCGAGGGCCAGCAGCCTCGCCTCGTCGAGGTGGGTGCGCGCGCCGACGTACGCCCGGGCGCGGCAGTACACCAGCACCCCGGCGTTGATGCACTCGCCGCGCTCGACGCGCGGGACGACCCGCAGGAGGGCGTACTCGAACAGGTCCCGGCCGCCGCCCTGGCCGGCCCGGATGATGTGGCGCTCGTTCACTCGGTCCCCCGGATGCGTTCGTGGATGACGGCGGCGCGCGCGAGGAGGGGGCGCGCGTAGGCCCGCCGCAGGTCGTCGGGCGTGTCGAAGCCGGGTTCGCCGGTCAGCCAGGCGTCGGGGATCTCGGCGGTGACCTCGGCCAGCAGGTCCTCGGTGACCAGGGACGCGAGCGTGGCCGCGGCCGCGGCCACGTCCGGCGCGAAGGACTTCAGCGCGTGGTCGCGGGCGTCGTAGGGGCGGGCGGCGGAGGCCTCGGCGCCGGGCCAGTTGTGGTGCCAGATCATGGTCGCCCCGTGGTCGACGAGCCACAGCTCGCCCCGCCACATCAGCAGGTTGGGGTTGCGCCAGGACCGGTCGACGTTGTTCACCAGGGCGTCGAACCAGAGGATCCGTCCGGCCTCCTCGGGGCTCACCCGGAAGGCGAGGGGGTCGAAGCCGAGGGCTCCGGAGAGGAAGTCCATGCCGAGGTTGGTGCCGCCGCTGGATCTGAGCAGCTCCTGCACCTGCTCGTCGGGTTCGCCGAGGCCGAGCACCGGGTCGAGGCCGATCGCCACCAGCCGCGGCACCCGCAGGCCGAGCCGGCGGGCGAGCTCCCCGCAGACGACCTCCGCGACGAGCGTCTTGCGGCCCTGCCCCGCGCCGGTGAACTTCATGACGTACGTGCCGAAGTCGTCGGCCTCGACGAGTCCCGGCAGCGAACCGCCCTCCCGCAGGGGCGTGATGTAGCGGGTCGCGGTGACTTCCTTGAGCATCGCCCCAGGTTACTGGGGCGCCGGCGGGGGCGGCGCCAGGCGGGCGGCGGGGGCGGCGCCCGGCGGGCGGCGGGAGCGCCGGGGGCACGGCAGCGGATCGACGGCCGTGTCTGACGCAGGATTCACCTCGGACGGGCCAGGATGCGGACATCGGGTGAACAGCCGTCGCGCACGGCCCGTGCCTCTCGGCGGATCACGCACGTCGACAGAGCGCGCACACCGCGCGGAAGGGAACGTCAGCATGACCAGCGCATCGCCTCAGCCCGCAGCGGGACCGGCCCGCAGAACCGTCGTGGCGGCCGGAGCGGCGGGCCTCGCCGTCGCGCTGACCGCGTGCGGGGGCTCGGACGACTCCTCCGGCGCCGCCTCCCCGAATCCGTCCGGCGCCGCCCAGGACAGCGGGGGGACGGGCGGCTCCCCGGGCGGCGACGCCGCGGCCGGTGCCGCGCTCGCCTCGACCTCCGAGATCCCCGAGGGCGGCGGGAAGGTCTTCGCCGACCGGAAGGTGGTGGTGACCCAGCCGTCGGCGGGCGAGTTCAAGGCGTTCTCGGCCACCTGCACGCATCGGGGGTGCGCGGTGAGGAGCGTCGCCGACGGGGTCATCAACTGCCCTTGCCACAACAGCAACTTCTCCATCACCGACGGCAGCGTGCGGAGCGGTCCGGCGACCGCGCCGCTGCCGGCCGTGGGGATCACCGTGAGCGGGGACTCCATCCGGCTGGCCTGAGCCGGCCGTTCCCGCGCACGGCGCCGCCCGGTCAGCCGGTCCCGTCCGCCGCCGCGCGCGGGGAGCGGGCCGCCGCCCGGATCGGCGGACGGCGGTCGGCGCCGGCGCGCCGGAGCGGACCGGGTCGCAGGCGCCCTCGCGCGGGGGGCCGGCTCCCTACACGTAGCTGCGCAGCGGTCCCGCCTCCACCGCCGCGGCCACCGCCTGCGCCAGGGGCCCGGTCTCCTCCTCGGCCAGCGTCGAGACGGTGATCCGGATGCCGGGCGGTGCGCTGATCCGGAAGCGGGCGCCCGGGGCCACGGCCCAGCCGGCGTGCAGCAGCCGGGCGACGGCGCCGGTCTCGTCGGGCACGGGGACCCAGACGTTCATGCCGCTGCGTCCGTGCGCCGCGATCCCGTGCCCGGCGAGCGCGCGGATCAGCGCGTCCCGGCGCCGCCCGTAGGCCGCCGCCACCGCGGCCGGGTCCACCGCGCCACCGGTCCGCAGCCGCACCACGGCGCGCTGCAGCAGCCGGCTCACCCAGCCGGGTCCGAGCCGCTGCCGGCCGCGCACCCGGTCGACGGTGACGGCGTCCCCGGTGAGCACGGCGAGCCGCAGGTCGGGGCCGTAGGCCTTGGCGGCCGAGCGGACGAGGGCCCAGTGGGCGGTGGCCCCGGCGAGCGGGTGGAGGGGCACGTCGACGACGCCGTGGCCGTGGTCGTCCTCGATCAGCAGGGTCTCCGGGTGCTCCCGGAGCACCGACCGCAGGGCACGTGCGCGGGGGGCGCTCACCGCGGCGCCCGTCGGGTTCTGCGCCCGGTCCGTGACGATCAGGGCGCGGGCCCCGGCCGCCAGGGCGCGGCGTACCTCCTCGGGGCGGGGGCCGTCGTCGTCGACGCCGACGGGAACGGTGCGCAGGCCGAGCGCCGGCACGAGGTCGAGGGTCCGGCTCCAGCCGGGGTCCTCGACGGCGACGGCGTCGCCGGGCCTGAGGTGGGCCGCGAGGACCCGCTCGACGCCGTCGAGCGCTCCGGACACGACGGCGAGCGGCCCGTCCGGCACCCCGTCGGCGTCCAGTTCGGCCCGGACGAGGCGTGCCAGCGCCGGCTCCACCGGGTCCTGTCCGTACAGCACCGGCGCCCGGTCGCCCTCGGCGGCGGCGTCGGCGAGCACCCGGGCCAGCGGCGGCAGCAGCGCGGGGTCGGGGTCGCCGCTGGACAGGTCGCGCACCCCCTCGGGCACGTCCGCCCGGATGTGGTCCCGGCCGGTCGTGGCCGGTGCGGGCCGCACCCGGCTGCCGCGCCGGCCCGCGGTCTCGATGACTCCGCGCTCCCGCAGCATGCGGTACGCGGCGGCGACGGTGTTGGGGTTCACGCCGAGTCGCGCCGCCAGCTCCCGCATGGGCGGCAGCGGCCGGCCCGGCTCCAGGTCCCCCGCGCCCACCGCGCGCTCGACGCTCGCGCAGATCTCGGCTGCACGCCGCCCACTGATCGGATATTCTCCTAGCACAAACAAAATTATGCACTAGTGCAATGGAGAGCGCCATGCAGGGGACCGAGCCGACACCGTCGCAGCCCGCCGCCTACGCCCCCACCGACCGCACGGTCCCCACCCGCTCCCCGGGCCGGGCCTCGTACGACCGTCAGACGGTGCACGCGATACTCGACGAGGGCTACGTCTGCCACCTCGGTTTCGTCCGCGACGGCGCGCCGGTCGTGCTGCCCACCTTGTACGGCCGGGTCGGCGAGCGGCTCTACGTGCACGGCTCCACGGGCTCGCGCCCGCTGCGGATGACGGGCCGCACCGATCCGGGGCTGCCGGTGTGCCTGACGGTCACGCACGTGGACGCGCTGGTGCTGGCCCGCTCGGCCTTCCACCACTCGGTCAACTACCGGTCCGTGGTGGTGCACGGCGTGGCCCACGACGTGACCGACCCCGAGGAGAAGCGCCGCGCCCTGGACGCGCTGGTCGATCACGTCGTGCCGGGCCGCTCGCGCGACTCCCGGCCGGCCAGCCGGAAGGAGCTGGCGGCCACCGCCGTGATCCGCCTCGACCTGGACGAGGTCTCCGCCAAGCTCCGCACCGGCGGCGTGAACGACGAACCGGAGGACCTGGCCCTCCCCCACTGGGCCGGCCTCCTCCCGCTGCGCAAGGGCTACGACGCCCCGGTCGCCGACCCCGGCCTGGCCCCCGGCACCCCCCTCCCCGACTACCTGGCGGCCAGGTGACCCGCTGATCACACGGGCGCCGGCTGCTCCTGCCGCACCCGTGCGCCCCGTGCCTCGGCCATCGCCAGCCCGCCGACCGAGCCGAGCATCAGCAGGGTGCCGGTCGCGGTGGCCGCCGTGAGGCGCTCACCGAGCAGGGCGATCGCGAGCACGGCCGCGACCACCGGCTCCAACAGCATGATCACGGACACGGTGGCCGACCGCACGACGGCCGCGGCGGCGAAGTAGAGGCCGTACGCGAGGGCGGTCGGGACGGCCGCCAGGTACCCGAAGAGCAGCAGGAGCCGGCCGGGCGCGGCGGTGTGCGGCACCAGTCCCTCGGCCAGGGCGAGGGGCAGCAGGCACAGGCTCGTGACGGCGAACGCCCCCACGGAGGTGCCCGCGGCGTCGGTCCCGCCGCCGCGGCCCCACCACCGGGTGAGCAGCGTCATCGCGCTGTACCCGGCCGCGGACAGCAGCGCGAGCAGCACGCCCGGGAGCCGCACGGTGGCGCCGCCGCCGCCGAGGACGAGCACGGCGAGGCCGGTGAGCGCGCCGGCGACGGCGGCGGTCCCGCCCGGGCCGAGGCGCTCCCCCAGGACCGGCCGCGCGCCGAGCGCGATCAGCACCGGCCCGGCGCCGAGGGTGACGACGGTGGCCACGGCGAGGCCGGTGGACTCCACCGCGGCGAAGTAGGCCGTCTGGAAGACGGCGAGGCCGAGTCCGGTGACGGCGGCCCGCAGCGCCTTGCGGCGGAAGGGCTCGGCCGCGGCGGTCCGGGGGCGCTGACGCAGGGCGCGGACGGCGAGCAGCAGCACGAGCCCGGACGCGCACCGCCAGAACGACAGGGCGACGGGGCCCATGTCACTGGCCCGGTAGACCAGGGAGGCGACGGCCCCCGCGGTGCCCCAGGCGGCACCGGCGACGATCAGACAGAGCAGGCCTCGCCCGACGGGCAGGCCGGAAGCAGCATTCGACACGAGTTGTCTCCGCAGACGCGCACAGGGCGCGGAAGTTCGGGAAGGACCCCGGGGTCACGACGTGGGACGCGGGGTCCGCGGACTTCTTCTGCGGGCAGCACCGTTCGGCCCGGCGAGGCGCCGGGCTCGTCTCCGGAGGGCCCGCCTCAGGCGGCCGGGGGCGGAAGAACGACTGCGTTCGAATGCATGATCAGCACCTTATGCCGTCGCGCCGGGGGCCGACAACTCCCTTTCCGGGTCGTCGGGGCCGCCGCGCGCCACGGGCCGGGCGGAGTCCTTCGCGGGCGCCGACGACTGCGCGACGAACGCGCCCAGCAGGACCACCACACCGCCGGTGATCTGCGGCGCCGACAGGTGCTCGCCGAGCAGCACCCAGGCCAGGACGGCCGCGATCACCGCTTCGAGGCACGCCACGACACCGGCGACCTGCGGCGAGAGCCGGCGCACGGACAGCACGCCGGTGACGTACGCGAGGACCGTGGCGACGAGCACGATCCAGGCCAGCAGCACACCGGCGGCGACGGGAGTGCCGTTCAGGTCGGAGGTGCCCGCGAGGACGGACCAGTCCAGGGTCCAGGGGCGGGCCACGACGGTCAGCGCGGCGGCGCCGACGAGCAGGCCGTGGGCGATGACGCCGAGCGGGTCGGGCGCCTCGTCGCCGGCCTCGGCGCCCTGGTCGGCCAGGACGAAGTAGCCGACCTGGCAGCAGGCGGCGCCGAGCGCGAGCAGCAGGCCGAGGGCGTCGAAGCCGAGTCCCGACCAGACCTCGACGACGCAGGCGAGCCCGCCGACCGCGAGGACCACGCCGACCGCGGCGGCCCGCGTCACCGGCCGCCGCTGCACGAACCGCACCCAGCCGAGGAGGAGCGCGGGCGCCAGGTACTCCACGAGCAGGGCGACCCCGACGGGGATGCGGGAGAGCGCGGCGAAGTAGCAGGCCTGCACTCCGGCCACGGCCAGCAGGCCGAAGCCCGCGAGCAGTCCCGGGCGGCGGCGCGGCAGCGCCCGGTGGCGCACGGCGAGCGGCAGCATCACCAGGGCCGCGCCCGCCACCCGGAGCCACACCACGTGGAGCGGGTCGAGGCCCGCCTCGATCAGCGGCTTGGCCGCGACACCGGACCCTCCGAAGGCGACCGCGGACGCCAGCGCGAGACCGAGCCCGATGCCCCTTCCCCGGCTGCCCTGACTGCTCTGTGAGGTACGCACCGGCACATGATGGCAGGCGGCGACATGAGCGTCACTCCCCTTGGCACCTGTCCCACCGGGCGGACGCGGGACGGATCCGGGAGGTCCAAGGGGTGCGGCGCAAGAGCCCCGCGGGAGTTCCGGGACGCGCCGGGCAATGTTCCGGGCCGCCGGCGGCCGAGGGGCGCCGCGGGCGCGAGGTGCGCCGCAAGCACCGCGGGCCGGGCCCTGCCGTCACCTTCCCGCCGTCCGCCCGGAGGGCGGGCCGCCCGGCGCCGGGCGGGCGCTCGCGGCGTGGCGGGACCCGAGCCCGGTACGGGGCGCACCCGGGTCGGGGCCCGGCGCGGCGGGGGCGGGGGCGCGGCGTCGCGCGGCGGGCGGGAACGCGGCGACCAAGCCCTACTGGTGTTTGTCGCCGTTGCCGTGTCCGTCGGGATGCAGGACCACCTTGATCCAGCCCTCGTCACGGGCGTCGAAGTGCTCGTAGGCGGTGGGGGCCTCGTCCAGGCTCAGCTCGTGGGAGACGACGAAGCCCGGCTTCGCCTTCCCGCCGGCGATCAGATCCCGCAGCGCCCGGTTGTACTTCTTCACCGGCGCCTGCCCTGTCCCCATGTGCTGGCCCTTGAGCCACATCGTCCCGAAGTCGATCGGAACCTTGCCCTGGGCCTCCAGCTCTCCCTGAGCCTCCGTACCGCCGGGGTCCCGGGGCAGGAACACACCCACCACGCCGATGTCGCCGGTGAACCTGACCGAGTCGATCAGTCCGTTGAGCGTGAGGCTGGCGTCCTCGTGTCCCTGGGGGTCGTGTGCCTGGTAGCCGACGCACTCGCATCCGTTGTCGGCACCCAGACCGAGGGTGGCCTCCTTGACGACCTCCGCCGGGTCCTGCTCGGCGGTGTTGATCGGGATGGCCCCGATCTCCTCCGCCTTGCGCAGCCGGTCGGGCCGGTGGTCGGCCGTCCAGACGCGGCCGGCGCCCTTGAGGAGGGCGGAGTAGGTCGCCATCAGCCCGACGGGACCGGCCCCGAAGACGATGGTCTGGTCGCCCGGTTTGACGTGGGCCATCTCGGTGGCGTGATAGCCGGTGGGGAAGATGTCGGCGAGCATCGCGTAGTCGGTCTGCCGCTCGGCGGCGTCCTCGCCCAGGCGCAGCGCGTTGAAGTCGCCGTAGGGCACGCGCAGCAGCTCCGCCTGGCCGCCCTGGTAGGGGCCCATGTCGGCGAATCCGTAAGCGGCTCCGGCGAGGGCCGGTTCGGGCTGCATGGTCAGGCAGTAGTTGGTCAGTCCCCGCTCGCACTGCTTGCAGAAGCCGCAGGCGATGTTGAAGGGCAGAACCACGTACTCGCCGACCTGGACCTTGCGGACGGCCGAGCCGACCTCCACGACCTGGCCCATGTTCTCGTGTCCCAGGGTGCGGCCGGACTCGAACGAGGTGCGGCCCTCGTACATGTGCAGGTCCGAACCGCAGATGTTGGTGGCGGTGATCTTGACGATGATGTCGCAGGGGTGTTCGATCTTCGCGTCCGGCACGTCCTTCACCGTGACCGTTCGCGGTCCTTCGTATACCGCTGCTTTCATGATGACTTCCCTCGGTGTCGCGGCATGACCGCGACACAGCGATGATGAGACGGCGCGAAGAGCCTGGATCCCGGAAGGCGCTACGACGGGGTCCGTGGCTCTGGCACGCCTCCACGGGCCGTTCACCCGGATCAGATGGAACGGGGGTGCTGCCACCGGCCCGCCCGGCGGAGCTTCGGCGCCCGGCGGCGTGCCGTGCGAGTCCCCGTCGACCTCCGGCCCGAAACGACCATTCCCCGATCGATCAGCGGATTTCTCCGCATCCGGACGGCCACCGACCGAAGTCGCATCTCCGATTCAGGTCACCGGCTAGTAGTGCTTCGTTGGGTTCTGCGCTGTCCGTGGCGGCATCGGCGACCACCACCGGCGCCTTCAGCTGCCCTTCGCCGAGCGTGTCGAGCAGGCCGAGCGCCGGACGCCGCTTCTCCTGGTGCGCCACCTCGTCGGGGACTCCTGCCCCGCGGCACCGCTCCGGTGCATCCGTCCACTCACGCGGCAGATACGACTCCCAGTTCAGCGGGCAGGACGCGGTGTCGGTGGCGGCATGGACGCTGACCGCGACCTGGCAGTTCGCCCGTTTCCCGACCGCTCCGCAGTACTGCCGGGCCACCCCACCGCCGCGGTGCCGCATCTGGGGAACGACACGTCGTCGACCACCCAGACCCCGGGCGTGACCGCTTCGGTTGGCCGCTGGGCGATCCGCTGCCTGACGGGAAGCGGGTCCCAGGGCGACTGGTTCACGAACCGCTGCAGGGCCTGCATGTTCCCGTCCGGCAGCCGCTCGGCCATCGGCTGGACCGACTTGCGCCGGCCGTCCAGCATCAGGCCCCGCAGACAACACTCGCCCCACCGCCGCTGATCCCGCCGCGGCACCGAGGCGAACACATCGGCAACGAACTCCGCCCACTCACCCCGGAGCCGTTCCACCTCCCCCAGCCTCATACCGGAGAGGATGCCCACCACCGGCAAAGATCACCCGATGTAACGAAGCACTACTAGGTGCGCCGTTCGAGGCGGCTGTCGATCCGCGCGGTCACCGTCCGCCGGTCGATCCCGGCGCGGGTGAGCACCTCGACGGCCCGCGCCTGCGGGTCCGCGACGATCGCGGCGAGCAGGTCGACGCCGCGGGCCCGGGCGCCGTCCCGCCGTCCGGCGCGGGCGAGGGCGTCCGCCATCGCGGCCGCGGCCAGCGGAGAGAAGCCCGCGGCGTCCGTCGCCACGGGTACGGCGCCGGAGTCCTCGACGCTGCCCTGCCAGCGCAGGCCGTAGCCGATGCTGCGCTGCACGAGGTAGCCGAGCAGCCGGGCGACCCGCGGTCCGTCGTCGAGGACGGCACACACCTCGGGGTCGTGCTCCAGCAGCGAGTGCAGCAGATGTGCCGTGTCGACCTGACGGTCCCCGTCCCGGGTCGCCCGCCGGCGGGCACCGGAGACCACCGATGCCAGTTCGACGCCGAACCGGGCACCGTCGTCGGTACGGCCCGGCAGCCGGTCCGTCCGCTCGCCGTGCGACTGCCGGGAGATGCGGGGGTGCACGTCCTCCACCCCATCAGCCCCGCCGTGATCGAGTCATCCCCGGGGGGAAGCATTTCGGCGTCCCACGGAGAGTGGACGCCGACGGCCGGCGTCTCCTCCTTGAGGAGGAGATCACGCCGTTCCCTCTCAGGGGAGTGCGCTCCCGCGCCGCACGCCCCCGCGGGCGGGCGCGGCACGGGAGCGGCCGCCCGCCGGCGGCCGCCGGGCGGCCGTGTCTCCGGACGCGGGCGGGGCCGCCCGCCCGGCCGGGGCGCGCTCCCCCGCGGCCGCGGGACGGCGGGGTGGTCCGCAGGCGGCGAGGTACCCCGCGAAGCGCCTGCGGCAGGGTGACAAGGGCACCGGCCCCGGGCCGTCAGTCCTCGTCGGCGAGGATCCGGTACAGCTTCTTGCGGGCGTCGTTGATGACCCCGAGCGCCTTCTCGCGCTGCTCCTTGCTGCCGGTCTTCCAGACCTGCCCGAAGGCCTCCATCAGCCCGAAGCCGGCCTGGCGGATCTCGCCGAGGGCTTCCCAGTCGACCCCGCGCGAGGCCTCCTCCCAGGGCGCGTCGGGTCCCTCGCCGGCCGCGGCACGGCCCGCCTCGGTGAGCGAGAACAGCTTCTTGCCGCCCTCGGTCTCGCTGACGATCAGACCCTCGTCCTCCAGCAGCTGGAGGGTGGGGTACACCGAGCCGGGGCTCGGCTTCCACGCGCCGCCGCTGCGCTCGGCGATCTCCTGGATCATCTCGTAGCCGTGCATGGGCCGGTCCTTCAGCAGGGCCAGGATCGACGCGCGCACGTCGCCGCGCCGCGCCCGGCCCCTCGGTCCGCCCCGGCCCCGTCCGCCCCAGGGGCCGGGGCCGAAGCCCGGGCCGAAGCCGGGGCCGCCCGGCCCGAAGGGGCCGAAGGCCGCGCGCCGTCCGTCGAAACCGTCCCGGCCGTGCCCCGAAGAGCCGTCCCGTCCGTGCGCGCGCTCGAAACCGTGGATGCGCATCGCCACCACTCCACTCCATCATCGATCCATCACGATGCTTCGACGATATATCGGAACAGTTCGGCCGGCAACCCCCGTGCCGCACCACCGCTTGACCTGTCTCAGCGAAGGTTGCGCAGGTCTCAACGAAGGTGCTCGGATCCAACTTCGTCTCAGCGAATGTGCCGTATCGACTGTTCGTCTCAGTGAATCTGCCCTGGCGAGGGTTCTGGGTGACGCAGTCTCAGACCCGCACCAGCGCCTTGACCTGCGGATCCTTGTTGGGATGACGGTGGTGACGCACTTTCCCCCGATCTCTCTGCAGACTCAGACGGGGCCTGGCAGCGAGGCGCGTCGCACCCGCTGTCGATTTGTCGTGCCGATTGAGGACCTGGAGGCAGGCACCAGGGTGCCGGATCCGATCATTAGGCTCTCGTTCATGACCAGCGCCCCCGGATTCACCTGCTCGTGCTGCGGCCAGTCGCACGCAGAACTGCCGATGAACTACTCGGCCACGGCCCCCTACTACTGGAACCCAAGCTTCGCCGACACCGACGGCAGCCGGCTCTCCTCCGATCAGTGCGTGATCAAGGCTGAGCACTATTTCGTTAAGGGGCTGGTCGAGATACCGGTCATAGGCAGGAACGACGTCTTCTCATGGGCCGTCTGGGTGTCCCTGAGCAGGGAGAACTTCTCCCGCGCGGCAGACATGTGGGAGACCCCCGGACGCGAGGCCGAGAGTCCGTACTTCGGGTGGTTGTCCACCGAACTTTCGCCGTACTCGCCGAGCACCATCAACCTGAAGACGCACGTCCACATACGTCCCGTCGGTCAGCGCCCCTTCATCGAGCTGGAGCCCACCGACCATCCCCTCGCCGTCGAACAACGCAACGGCATCACGCTGGATCGCGTTCGTGAAATCGCCGAGGCTGTTCTCCACCCCACCAGCGATGACGCCTGATGAAACAGCTTCGCTCGGACTACTGAGGTTGAACTCGTGATGTCGTGCTGGTCAGGCGGGTCTGATGATCAGGCC
>NZ_BAAATK010000054.1:0-38402 GCF_039533365.1 Streptomyces glaucus | reverse complement strand
CGGCCGGAGGCGCCCGCCGCGCGGAACGCGCCCCGCGCGCAGCCGGCGGCCACCGCGGCCGGCGCGTCCCGGCACCGGACAGCGCGCGGGACACCCCGCGCGCCCGTCTACGCGCCCCCGGCACGCGGATCGCGCTGGGCATGCTGCTCGCCCCCCTCGGCGTCGCCGGTTACGTCCTGTGGGTCGGTCACCGCACCGGCAAGGGCCCGCTCGGCTATCTCGACGTGCAGGCCGGCTGGCGCAACGGCTTCGACGGCGGTTACGCCTTCGCGCGCTTCGTCGCCGGGAAGTTCACGTCGTTCCCGTCGGCCCTGGCGGGCGTCGGGCTGATCGCCGGGGTCGGCCTGCTCCTGTGGCTGTACGCCGTCTGCGTACGGCAGCGCCAGCCGCTGCCGCTGCTGGTGTACGCGGGGGTCGTCACCGCCCTCGCCCTGTGCGCGTCGAGCTACTTCGGCTCCAAACCCCGCCTGCTGCTGCCCGCCTTCCCCCTGCTGCTGCCCCTGGCCGTGGCCCTGTCCCGGCTGCGGACCGCCGGGGCGGCGCTGCTGCTCGGGGCGGTCGCGCTGGCGTCGGCCGGCTACGGGGCGTTCTGGCTGAACGGCACCGGTCCGCCCTGACCGGACACGAACGGCCGATGAGCGGCCGGATAATTCCGCACCAGCATTCGGTGAACGAATCCATAAGCACAATAAAACAGACTCCCTGGAATGATCAAAGGAATTGCAGGCCACGGCGCGGGCGCTTTGCGGAATGCCTGGAAATAACCCGCCCGCTGAGAGGAATCCCACATCACATCGTCATCACAAAGCCGTTGATTCGACGGAGTCCGGCACTCACTCGCTGTAACGTCGATTGGGTGCGTACCGAACGGAAGCTCACCCGTCTGGACCGGGTGTTCGCGAGGCTGGACCGCGAGCCGGAACGGCCGGCCCACATCGACGTGCCGCGGATGAGCCGGCACCGGGTCGCGCTGTTCGTCTCGACCCTCGCCTTCTATCTCGCGATCGTGTGGGCCGTGGTGATCACCTCCTGGCTGGTCCGGCTCGACTGGCAGGTCATGTTCTTCCGGCCGTACCAGCAGTGGTCGGAGATCCACGCGTTCGTCGACTACTACGTGGTGCTGGGCCAGCGCGGCCCCACCGCCGTGATGGTCGCGGCCTGGCTGGGCTGGCGCTCCTGGCGGCAGCACACGCTGCGCCCGCTGCTCGCGCTGGGCGCCGCGCTGCTGCTGCTCAACGTCACGGTCGGCGCCGCCAAGTACGGCATGGGCCGCCTCGGCCCGCACTACGCGACCGAGATCGGCTCGAACGAGATGTGGCTCGGCGGGGACATATTCCCCAGCGGCCACACCGCCAACGCCGTCGTGACCTGGGGAATCCTGGCCTATCTGGCCTCGACGCCCAGAGCGCGGCGCTGGCTGTCCGCCCTGTCCGCGGTGACCTCGCTCGGCGTCGGGATGTCCACCGTCTACCTCGGTACGCACTGGCTGAGCGACGTGCTGCTCGGCTGGGCCGCGGGCCTGCTGATCCTGCTGGCGCTGCCGTGGTGCGAGCCGCTGATCGCCCGCGCCGAGACCTGGATCCTGGCCCTGCGCGACCGCCTGCTCAGCCGCCGCGGCCGTACGGCGCGGCCGGCCGCCCCGGTCGCCGCGCCCGTGGTGCTCGTCAAGTCCTGCCCCGCCGACCGGGACGACGCCGCGGCCCGCGAGCCGGTCTCCGCGGCCCGTTCCCGGCCGCCCGCCTACCTGGCCCCGGGCCCGCACTCCACCCGCGCGGAGCGCACGCCGGTCACCCCGGCCGGCAGCCGCCGCCCGGCCCAGCCGGAGCGCTCGCCGCGCGGCACGTCCCCGACGGCCCGTCCCCTGTCCGGCGGCTGACGCCGCCGGCGGCGCGGGGCCGGTACGCACACCCCGGCGTCCGACGGCCCCGGCTCCCCCTCGGGAGCCGGGGCCGTCGCCGTGTCTCAGCCCTTCCAGGCCCGCGCCACCCGGCCGTCCCGCACCTCGAAGTTCAGCCGGCCCACGCGGTACTCCATGGTGATGACCGCGCCCGGCGGCAGGGAGCGCACCGTCGGCCATCCGCGCTCCCGCGCGAGCCGTTCGGCGGCGCCGGATTCGAGGCCCACGTAGGCGTCCGGGCTGTCCTGCGGTTCGGCCGGGGGTGTCGGAATCGGTGCCATGCGGCCACGCTATGCGCTGACCGGCGAGCACGGAAGTCCGGCATCCGAACCCTTGTCATGTCTCTCTCCGGGGTCACACTTCTGTCACAGGATCACGACAGGGGTTTGCGCCCGGCCCGTTCACCCGGACGGCCCGTTCCGGGAACCTTCCCCAGCCATTCGGGGGAAATTCCCGCGTGTCACGGGAGCGCCTCGAATAGCCGCCGGAAAGCATCGGCGGAAGCGCTCCGGCACTCCATTGCATTCCGGCCCGGCGCGGGAACCGCGACAGCCCGGATCCCACAGGAAGCGCACGATTCCGGCACAGGATCTCCGTACGCTCCCGGCCCGGTCCGTCTTCCGCCTCCGGGGCGGAAGTCCACGGGATCCGTCCCGGGTCCGCCCGCGCCGGAACGGCGGGCGGCCGGCTCCCGCGCCGTCCGCGGGAACCCCGGACCGCCGCCGGAGCACCGGAGCCCCGCTCGCCGCCGCCCCGGCCGCGGCCGCTTCCCGCGCGCCGCGCCGGCCCCGGCCCGGCAGCGGGCAGCGCGGGCCCGCCCGGTCCGGATCAGCCGATTCCCCGCCCTTCGAGACCAGTTGATCATCACCGCAAGCAACGACCTTTTCCGGCCACTTCCTTCATTCGCCGATTTCAGGATTTGTCGACCAGTCGCCGCGTCGATCCGTGCCCCGCTCCACCCCGGCAACGTCCTTGCCGTCCCCAGGAGTTGGCGGTGCGCGCTCGCTTCCGCCGGAGTCGTCGCTCCGCGCGTCGGATGGTTCGATTCCATTCGCTGCCGGGCGTGACTCCCGCCACGGATCGCCCGTTGTCTTCTTCATGAGCCGGGGACCCACCCGGACCACGGGCCGGGAGCCACCCGGCCCCGTCACGTACCGCATCCCGAGGGAGCCACCCGTGCCGCGCATGCTCGACGTCAGCGACGAGGTACGCGCCGAGATCGGCGACGAAGAAGCCGACCGCCTGCTCGCCGGAGAGACCGCCCCGGGCAGTTACGACTGCACTTCCTGCCGCACCCCGGGCGATTCGGAGCAGGAGCGCACCAGCACCGTGCTGTTCATCGGCGAGGAGACCGCCGTCCTCGCCTTCGCCCACGCCGGCTGCCTGCCCTCGCAGGTCGTCCAGGTCACCGAGGAGCAGCTCCGGGGTGCCGTGCGGTCCATCAGCGGCGACACCACGGACCTGGAAGCCGGACAGGCCGCCTCCGAGCAGGCCGTGCTCGGGGTGACCAGCGGACTGGTCCTGATCGCCGGGGAGCTGCACCCGGCCCTGGTCGTGGAGCCGACCGCGCCCATCGCGCGGCCCGGCGCGACGGGCGGCGGCGACGACTTCCTGCCGCTGCTCGTCGAGCAGGGGTTCACGCCGGTGACCGAGCTGTCCGCCGTACCGCCGGTGCTGCACGGCTGGTCGGTGCTGCTCGCCCTGGGCAGGCTGCACGCCGTGCTGCAGCCGACGGCGGGCGGCGGGCAGCCGGTGGCCTGGTGGCAGGCGCACCAGCCGCTCCAGGTCACCGAGGGCTGGCGCGCCGCGGCCGGCAAGCATCAGCAGGTCCTGATGTTCGCCGCGCCGGTGGGATCGATCGGGCGGCAGCCCCGCGAGGACCTGCTGCGCGAGGCGCTGGACAAGGCGGCGGCCAACGGGCGGCTGGTCGCCGCCGCGCTGCCTCTCGCCGGGGCCTGACACCGCGTGCGGCCCGGGGGACCACGCCTCGTTCGGCGGCCGCGGGCCGGGCGCGGCCGGCCGTGCCCGCGCCACGCCGCGGCCCTGCACCCTTTCGGCGGCGCCGCACGGCCGCATCCCTTCGGCTGCCGGGTCGTTTGGACATACGTGCACACCTACGACGTCCCCCGCCGCCCGTCCTACCCATCGGTCCCGTCCGCCCGGGCGGCCCACGCCCCCCAGGACGGCCCCTCGGCCACGCCGATCTACGACGCCCTCTACGCCGAGTACGTCATGTCCTTCCGCTCGCTGCCGGGTGACCGCAGCGGCGAGGAGGACCTGGAGTTCACCGCTTTCGGGAACATCGCCCGCAAGGCGCAGTGGCAGCGCGTCGGATACGTCGGCCCGTACGGCACCGGGACGCACCGCGTGCCGGCCGCGCTCCCCCCGGCCCCCCGCCGAGGCGCCTGAGCGGGCGGGCGGAAGCGGCGAAGGGCGGCCCCACCGGGGCCGCCCTTCGCGTCACTTCTCCGTCACGTCACTTCTTCTTCGCGCCGCGCTTCTCGCGCACCCGCACCGAGAGGTGGATCGGCGTCCCCTCGAAGCCGAACTCCTCGCGCAGCCGGCGCTCGATGAAGCGGCGGTAGCCGGCCTCGATGAAGCCGGTGGCGAACAGGACGAACCGCGGCGGCTTGGTGCCCGCCTGGGTGCCGAACAGGATGCGCGGCTGCTTGCCGCCCCGGATCGGGTGCGGGTGGGCGGCGACCAGTTCCCCGAGGAAGGCGTTGAGCCGGCCCGTCGGGACCCGGGTCTCCCAGCCCGCGAGGGCCGTCTCGATCGCCGGGACCAGCTTCTCCATGTGCCGCCCGGTGCGCGCGGAGACGTTCACCCGCGGCGCCCACGCCACCTGGCCGAGCTCGGTCTCGATCTCCCGCTCCAGGTAGTAGCGGCGTTCCTCGTCGAGGGTGTCCCACTTGTTGAACGCCAGGACGAGCGCGCGGCCCGCCTCCACGGCCATGGTGACGATGCGCTGGTCCTGCACCGAGATGGACTCGGAGGCGTCGATGAGGACGACGGCGACCTCGGCCTTCTCGACGGCGGCGGCGGTGCGCAGCGAGGCGTAGTAGTCGGCGCCCTGCTGGAGGTGGACGCGCTTGCGGATGCCCGCCGTATCGACGAACTTCCAGGTCCTGCCGCCGAGTTCGATCAGCTCGTCGACCGGGTCGCGGGTGGTGCCGGCCAGCTCGTTGACGACGACGCGCTCCTCGCCGGCCACCTTGTTCAGCAGCGAGGACTTGCCGACGTTCGGGCGGCCGATCAGCGCGACCCGGCGCGGGCCGCCGACGGCGGTGCCGAAGGTCTGCGCCGGGGCGTCCGGCAGCACCTCCAGGACCTTGTCCAGCATGTCGCCGGTGCCGCGGCCGTGCAGCGCCGAGACCGGGTACGGCTCCCCCAGGCCCAGCGACCACAGGTACGCCGCGTCGGCCTCGCCGCTGGGGCCGTCCACCTTGTTGGCGCACAGCACGACCGGCTTGCCGGCCTTGCGCAGCAGCCGTACGACCGCCTCGTCGGTGTCGGTCGCGCCGACCTTGGCGTCGACGACGAAGACGACCGCGTCGGCGGCCTCGATGGCGTACTCGGCCTGCGCGGCCACGGAGGCGTCGATGCCGAGGACGTCCTGCTCCCAGCCGCCGGTGTCGACGACCTTGAAGCGGCGGCCCGCCCACTCGGCCTCGTAGGTGACGCGGTCGCGGGTGACGCCCGGCCGGTCCTCGACGACCGCCTCGCGGCGGCCGATGATCCGGTTCACCAGGGTCGACTTGCCGACGTTGGGCCGGCCGACGACGGCGAGCACGGGCAGCGGGCCGTGCCCGGCCGCCTCGATCGCGCCCTCGACGTCCTCCAGGTCGAAGCCCTCTTCCGCGGCGAGCTCCATGAACTCCGCGTACTCGGCGTCGCCAAGCGCTCCGTGGTCGTGCTCCCCGCCCGAGCCCTCGGAGTGGATCTGGTCGTTCATGAAGTCCGTACCTCGTTCATCGTGGTGATCGGTGGACCGCCCGGCACAAAAGGGGTGATCCACTACTCAGTGTCGCCTAGCGCCCGGTCAGGCGCCTGGCGTTTTCCAGGTGGGCGGTCAGTTGCTTCCGGATGCGTTCGGTCGCCTCGTCCAGCGCCCCGCGCGTGCGCCGCCCGCTGCCGTCGCCGGCCTCGAACGGGTCGCCGAAGACGACGTCGACGCGGTGGCGCAGCGGGGGCAGCCCTCGTATCAACCGTCCGCGCCGGTCGGAACTTCCCAGCACCGCCACCGGCACCACCGGGGCGCCGCTGCGGACGGCGAAGTAGGCGAGCCCGGCGCGCAGCGCGGCGAAGTCGCCCTCGCCGCGGGTGCCCTCCGGGAAGATGCCGAGCACGCCGCCCGCCGCGAGGACGCCGAGCGCCCGGGTGATCGCCGTGCGGTCGGCGGAGTGCCGGTCCACCCTCAGCTGGCCGATCCCGGTCAGGAAGGGGTCGAGCGGCCCGACGAAGGCCTCCTTCTTGATCAGGAAGTGCACCGGCCGGGGCGCCACGCCCATCACCATCGGACCGTCGATGTTGTGGGAGTGGTTCACGGCGAGGATCGCCGGGCCGGTCGCGGGCACCCGCCAGGCGCCGAGCACGCGCGGCTTCCACAGCCCGTACATCAGGCCGACGCCGATGCGCCGTCCGACCTCGGCGCCCCGTTCGGACGGCAAACTCACTTTCCGGCCCGCTTCTCCTCGACGAGGGTGACGACGCACTCGACGACCTGCGCCAGCGTGAGGTCGGTGGTGTCCACCTCGACCGCGTCGTCCGCCTTGGCGAGCGGCGACGTCTTGCGGCTGGAGTCCGCCGCGTCCCGCTTGATCAGGGCCTCGCGGGTGGCGTTGACGTCGGCGCCCTTCAGCTCGCCGCTGCGGCGGGCGGCGCGGGCCTCCGCGGAGGCGGTGAGGAAGATCTTCAGGTCGGCGTCGGGCAGGACGGTCGTGCCGATGTCGCGGCCCTCGACGACGATGCCGTGCTCCGCGGCGGCGGCGATCGAGCGCTGCAGCTCGGTGATCCGGGCGCGCACCTCGGGGACGGCGCTGACCGCGCTGACCCTGGCGGTGACCTCCTGGGTGCGGATCGGGCCGGAGACGTCCACGCCGTCGACGGTGATGGCGGGGTCGGCCGGGTCCGTGCCGGAGACGATCTCGGGCTTGCCGGCCGCGGCGGCGATCGCCTGCGGGTCGTCGGTGTCGATGCCGTTGGTCACCATCCACCAGGTGATCGCCCGGTACTGGGCGCCGGTGTCCAGATAGCGCAGGCCGAGCTGTGCGGCCACGGCCTTCGACGTGCTGGACTTGCCCGTGCCGGAGGGGCCGTCGATGGCGACAATCACTGGCGCGGCGCTTTCCACAGTGGGGACCTTCCTGGACCTGGGGCGGGGGACGGGGCGCGACTGCCCCGGACAAGGTTACTGGGTGTGCGTCCCCCGATCGGCCGTACCCGGGGCCGGTCCCTACTGCCGGATCGCCCAGCCCCGCTCCCGCAGCGCCGCCGTCAGCACGGGCGCCGCCTTCGGCTCCACCATCAGCTGCACCAGGCCGGCCTGCTGCCCGGTGGCGTGCTCGATGCGCACGTCCTCGATGTTGACGCCGGCCCGGCCCGCGTCCGCGAAGATCCGCGCCAGCTGCCCGGGCTGGTCGTCGATGAGGATCACGACCGTCTCGTACCGGCGTGGAGCGGAGCCGTGCTTGCCGGGGACGCGGACCTGGCCGGCGTTGCCGCGGCGCAGCACGTCCTCGATGCCGGTGGTGCCCTCCCGCCGCTTGTCCTCGTCGCAGGACTGCAGGGCCCGCAGCGCCCGGACGGTCTCCTCCAGGTCGGCGGCGACCTCCGTGAGCAGGTCGGCGACCGGCCCCGGGTTGGCGGAGAGGATGTCGATCCACATCCGGGGGTCGGAGGCGGCGATCCGGGTCACGTCGCGGATGCCCTGCCCGCACAGCCGCACGGCGGCCTCCTCGGCGTGCTCCAGACGGGCGGCGACCAGGCTGGAGACCAGGTGGGGCATGTGGGAGACGAGGGCGACGGCCCGGTCGTGGGCGTCGGCGTCCATGACGACCGGCACGGCCCGGCAGTGCGAGACCAGCTCCAGGGCGAGGTTCAGCACCTCGGTGTCCGTGTCCCGGGTGGGGGTCAGCACCCAGGGGCGACCCTCGAAGAGGTCGGCGGTGGCCGCCAGCGGGCCGGACTTCTCACGGCCCGACATGGGGTGCGTGCCGATGTACGCCGACAGGTCCAGGCCGCGTTCCTGGAGCTCGCGGCGCGGGCCGCCCTTGACGCTGGCCACGTCGGCGTAGCCGCGGGCCGCGCCGCGGCGCATGGCGTCGGCGAGCACGTCGGCCACGTGCGCGGGCGGGGCGGCGACGATCGCCAGGTCGACGGGTCCGTCCGGGGCCTCGTCGGTGCCGGCGCCGAGCGCGGCGGCCGTGCGGGCCTGCTCCGGGTCGTGGTCGGCGAGGTGGACGACGACGCCGCGCCCGGTGAGGGCGAGGGCGGCGGAGGTGCCGATCAGCCCGGTGCCGATGACGAGTGCGGTCCTCACTGGGCGATGTCCTTGCGCAGGGCCGCCGCGGCGCCGAGGTAGACGTGCGCGATCTCGGCGCGGGGCCGGTCGGACTCGATGTGCGCGAGGACGCGGACGACGCGCGGCATGGCGCCCTCGATGTCGAGTTCCTGGGCGCAGATCAGCGGGACGTCCACGATGCCCAGCTTGCGTGCGGCGGCCGCCGGGAAGTCGCTGTGCAGGTCGGGCGTGGCCGTGAACCAGATGCTGATCAGGTCGTCCGGGGTCAGCCCGTTGCGTTCCAGGATGGCGGTGAGCAGGGCTCCGACCTGCTCGTCCATGTGGCCGGCCTCGTCCCGTTCCAGCTGGACGGCGCCCCGGACCGCTCGTACCGCCACGGTGATGCTCCTCTGCCTGCGTATCGGCTCCTCGGTCCGTCCAGCCTAGTCAGCCCGGTCCGGGCCGGTGCGGGACGCCCGCCGGTTGAGACGGCGCGCGCGACACGGCGTTCCCCCGGCGCTCCCCGCGGTTGCTTCCGCTTCATCGCGGGGAGCGCCGGGGCACCAGGTGCGGTGCGGCCCCGGGGCCGACGCCGCTAGAGGTCGACTTCCTTCATCAGCATGCCGACCTCGGTGTTCGACAGCCGGCGCAGCCAGCCCGACTTCTGGTCGCCCAGGGTGATCGGGCCGAAGGCGGTGCGCACCAGCTTGTCGACGGGGAAGCCGGCCTCCGCCAGCATGCGGCGCACGATGTGCTTGCGGCCCTCGTGCAGAGTGACCTCGACGAGGTAGTTCTTGCCGGTCTGCTCGACGACCCGGAAGTGGTCCGCGCGCGCGTAGCCGTCCTCCAGCTGGATGCCGTCCTTCAGGCGCTTGCCGAGGTCGCGCGGGATGGGGCCGACGATGTGCGCGAGGTAGGTCTTGCGCACGCCGTACCTGGGGTGGGTCAGCCGGTGCGCCAGCTCGCCGTGGTTGGTGAGCAGGATGACGCCCTCGGTCTCGGTGTCCAGGCGCCCCACGTGGAAGAGCCGGGTCTCGCGGTTGGTGACGTAGTCCCCGAGGCACTGCCGGCCCTCGGGGTCCTCCATCGTCGACACGACGCCGGCGGGCTTGTTGAGCGCGAAGAACTGGTACGACTGGGTCGCGACGGTCAGTCCGTCGACCTTGATCTCGTCCTTCTCCGGGTCGACGCGCCGGCCCTGCTCGGTGACGATCTCGCCGTTGACCTCGACCCGGGCCTGCTCGATCAGCTCCTCGCAGGCCCGCCGGGAGCCGTAGCCCGCGCGCGCGAGCACCTTCTGCAGCCGCTCGCCCTCCTGCTCGGCGCCCGGGAAGGTCTTGGGCAGCCTGACGTCCTTCTTGCCGGCGTAGCGCGCCCGGTTGCGCTCCTCGATCTGCACCTCGTACTCGCGCGGGCGCGCCGGGGCCGTACGCCCCCGTCCGCCCTTCTGCGGGCCCTGCCCGGGCCCGCCCTTGGCGCCGCCCCGGGCCGCGCCGCCGCGCCCGGACCTGGGGCCGTCCTTCGTCGCCCCGGGGCCGACGTCGTAGCGGCGCTCCTCGGGGCGGGGCTTGCGGGGGCGGCCCTGCCCCTGCTTCTGGTCCCTGTTGTTGCCGGCGCCGCGGTAGTTACCCCGCCCGCCGCTCTTGCCGCTGCCGCTGCTTCGCATCAAAGTTCCGTCGTCGTCGTGTTCGTCGTGTGGTCGTCGTCCGCGTCCGGCGCGTCCGGGTCGAACGACGGCACCCCCTCCTGGGTCTCGGCCTCTATCGCCTCCGCCTCCGGGAGGAAGGGCGCGAGCTCCGGGAGCTCGTCCAGGCCGCGCAGGCCCATCCGCTCCAGGAAGTAGTTCGTCGTCCTGTACAGGATCGCACCTGTTTCGGGTTCCGTGCCCGCCTCCTCGACCAGACCGCGCTGCAGGAGGGTGCGCATCACGCCGTCGCAGTTGACTCCGCGCACGGCCGAGACGCGGCTGCGGCTCACCGGCTGGCGGTAGGCGACGACGGCGAGGGTCTCCAGCGCGGCCTGGGTGAGCCGGGCCTGCCGGCCGTCCAGGACCAGGCTCTCGACGGCCGCCGCGTACTCGGGGCGGGTGTAGAAGCGCCAGCCGCCCGCCACCGGGCGGAGCTCGAAACCGCGCCCCTGGACGGTGTACTCGTCGGCCAGCGCGCGCAGGGCGTCCGCGACCTGCCGCCGGGGCCGCTGCAGTATGCCCGCGAGGTGCTCCTCGGTCGCGGGCTCGTCCACGACCATGAGGATCGCCTCCAGGGCGGGTTTGAGATCGAGTTCGGCGACGGGCCGCAGACCCGCCGGCCGCTCGCCGGTCCCCTCGCTCACGCCGTGTCCTCCTCGCTCTCCCGGGTCTCCCGGGTCTCCTCGAGCCTTTCGGGCGGCCGGTCGAACTCGTCGGTGACCGTCGGCGCGGCGTCGCCGTCCCCGCCGGTCCAGCGCACGGTCAGTTCGCCCAGGGCGGTCCGCTGCTCCAGGGCCACGGCCTTCTCCCGGTACAGCTCCAGCAGGGCGAGGAAGCGGGCGACGACGGTGAGCGTGTCGTCGGTGTCCTCGACGAGCGTCCGGAAGTCGGTCTCGCCCAGCTCCCGCAGCCGGGCGACCACGATCCCGGCCTGCTCCCGCACGCTGACCAGCGGAGCGTGGATATGGTCGACGTACACCCGCGGCTCGGGCCGGGGCCGCATCGCCTTGCCGGCGAGCCGGGCCAGGCCCTGCGCCCCTATGGTGATCACGACCTCGGGCAGCAGCTCGGCGTGGTGCGGTTCCAGGCCGACGGTCCGCGGATGGCGGCGGGCCTCCGCGTCGAGCCGCTCGCCGAAGATCGCGGCGATCTGCTTGTAGGCGCGGTACTGCAGCAGCCGCGCGAACAGCAGGTCCCTGGCCTCCAGCAGCGCGAGGTCGGCCTCGTCCTCCACCTCGGCGGCGGGCAGCAGCCGCGCCGCCTTCAGGTCGAGCAGGGTGGCCGCCACCACCAGGAACTCGGTCGTGGCGTCGAGGTCCCAGTCCGGCCCCATCGCCTTGATGTGCGCCATGAACTCGTCGGTCACCTTGGACAGGGCGACCTCGGTGACGTCCAGCTTGTGCTTGGAGATCAGCTGGAGGAGCAGGTCGAAGGGCCCCTCGAAGTTCGAGAGCCGGACCGTGAAGACCCCGTCGCCGGGTTCCTCGCGGGGCGGCGCGGGCTGCCCGTCGGACGGTTCGCCGGGCCCGGCCGTCCCCGGCCCGGCGGGCGGTCCGCCGACCTCGGCGGTTTCCGGGCCGGCCGGCGGCGGCGCGGACGCCGGTTCGGCCCCGGCCGCCAGGAGGACGGTCTCCGGTACGGGCCCCGCGGCGGCGGTCGGCTCCCGCTCCGGTACGGCGCCGGGCGCCGGTGCCACCGGAGCCTGCGGTTCCGGGACCGGCTCGACCGGCGGGACCGGCTCGACCGGTGGTACGGGCGGGGCCGCCGGTGCCGTTCCCGGCCCCCGGCCCAGCGCGCGCCGGCGGCCGGTGGGCGGGCCGGGGGCGGGAGCGTCGTGCGAGGTCATGGCCCCCGCAGGCTACCGCTACCGCCCGCGCAGCCGTCGTACGAGGATGCTGGCGTCCCCACGGGTCTCCAGGTCGGCGAGCACCACCGCGACCGCCTCGCGGACGATCCGCCCGCGGTCGACGGCCAGCCCGTGCTCGCCGCGGAGCACCAGACGGGCGTGCTCCAGGTCCATGAGTTCCTCGGCGGACACGTACACGGTGATCTTCTCGTCGTGCCGCTCCCGGCCGCTGGGCCGCCGTGTGGCCGCCCGCCCGCGCTTGCGCGGCGCCGCGCCGGCGGGCGGCGGGCGGGCGCCTTCCTGCGCGCCCGTGCGCCGCGCGGCGGCGCGCTCCGCGCCCCGGCTGCGGGACTCCCCGGCGTCCGCCGTCTCCGCGTCCGCCGCGACGTGCTCGGCGCCCTCGCCGTCGCCGCCCTGCGCGGGCACCGACTGCGGCGCGTCCTCCAGCGCCGCCGCCGCGTCGCCCTCGCCCGCGGGAGCGGGCACCCGGGCGTCGCCGTTGGCCTGGCGCCGGGGCGTGGACGGCTGCAGCGCCATTCCCCCCGTGGTGCGGAAGAGTTCGTCGGCCCCCGGCAGACTCACTCGGCGTGACACCGGGCGAGCACCTCCCTGGCGAGCTGGCGGTAGGCGGCGGCACCGACGGAGTTGGAGGCGTACGTGGTGATCGGCTCGCCGGCGACCGTGGTCTCCGGGAAGCGGACCGTGCGCCCGATGACCGTGTGGTAGACGTGGTCGTCGAACGCCTCGACGACACGGGCGAGCACCTCGCGGCTGTGCACCGTGCGCGAGTCGTACATCGTGGCGAGGATCCCGTCGAGCTCCAGCTCCGGGTTGAGCCGCTCCTGGACCTTCTCGATGGTCTCGGTCAGCAGGGCCACACCGCGCAGCGCGAAGAACTCGCACTCCAGCGGCACGATCACCTTGTGCGCGGCCGTCAGCGCGTTGACCGTGAGCAGGCCGAGCGAGGGCTGGCAGTCGATGATGACGTAGTCGTAGTCGGGCAGCAGCGGCTTCAGGGCGCGGGCCAGCGAGGACTCGCGGGCGACCTCGGAGACCAGCTGGACCTCGGCGGCCGACAGGTCGATGTTGCTGGGCAGCAGGTCCATGTTGGGGACCGCCGTCTTCAGCAGCACCTCGTCGGCGGACAGGCCCCGTTCCATGAGCAGGTTGTAGACGGTGAGGTCCAGCTCCATGGGGTTGACGCCGAGTCCGACCGACAGCGCGCCCTGCGGGTCGAAGTCCACGAGCAGGACACGGCGTCCGTACTCCGCGAGCGCGGCGCCCAGGTTGATGGTGGACGTCGTCTTGCCGACGCCGCCCTTCTGGTTGCACATCGCGATGATCTTGGCGGGGCCGTGGTCGGTCAGCGGGCCCGGGATCGGGAAGTACGGCAGCGGGCGTCCGGTCGGGCCGATGCGCTCGCGGCGCTGGCGGGCCGCGTCGGGCGCGAGCGTGGCCGCGTACTCGGGGTCGGGCTCGTACTCCGCGTCGGGGTCGTAGAAGTGCCCGTCGGGCAGTTCGTCGTAGTCGGCGAAGTGGTTGTGGGACGCGCCACTTCCGTCGCCGGCCATGGCGTTCACGTGTTGGCCATCCATGCTCTGGTGTGTCCGAGTCGCCTGCGGACTCTGGTGGGCTGCGAAGGTGCGCACCGCGACGGAGCCGACAGCCTCGTGCCGCCCAGGGACCTGGCCCCGTGCAGGCATTCCTGGTTGACCACCCCCGGGAGTAAATGTCGACTCATTCACAAGTCGTCTTACCTCCTTGGTGACCAGGAAACTTCTAGACAGGTCAGCGTGGCACCATGCCGACGGTTGGCGACTCTATGGCGTGTCGGCGGTTCGCAGCAACACAATCCGCCGGACCCGGCCCGATGTGTCGGCAATGAAACATCGCGCTGTCAAGGGCGTACGGCCGTCGCACGGCAGGTTTCACCGGTGCGCGAATGGGATGAAGGGTTATGTTCGAGGCGAGTTGGCCGAGAATCGCAAAGTGACCATACACACACCTGACCGGACCTTGTCGGACAAGGCCCGGTCAGGTGCACGGCATTGACGACGCCCGTTGACGTATCTCCTTCACCGCTCGGCGACTTGACGGCTCACGCCGTCGGCGCCTCAGCCGAGCAGGGTGTCGAGCGCCACGTGCTCCAGCCCGTGCGCCTCGGCGACCTCGCGGTACACGACCTTGCCGTCATGGGTGTTCAGGCCCTTGGCCAGCGCCGGGTCGCGGCGCAGCGCCTGGACCCACCCGTGGTTGGCGAGTTCGACGATGTACGGCAGCGTGGCGTTGGTCAGCGCGTAGGTGGAGGTGTTGGGCACCGCGCCGGGCATGTTGGCGACGCAGTAGAAGACCGACTCGTGGACCTGGAAGGTCGGCTCGGCGTGCGTGGTCGGGCGGGAGTCCTCGAAGCAGCCGCCCTGGTCGATCGCGATGTCGACAAGGACACTTCCGGGCTTCATCCGGGAGACCAGCTCGTTGGTGACCAGCTTCGGCGCCTTGGCGCCCGGGATGAGGACGGCGCCGATGACGAGGTCGGCCTCCAGGCAGGCCTTCTCCAGCTCGAAGGCGTTGGAGACCACGGTCTGGATCTTCGTGCCGAAGATCCTGTCGGCCTCCCGGAGCTTGTTGATGTCCTTGTCGAGCAGGGTGACGTGGAAGCCCATGCCGATGGCGATCTGCGCGGCGTTCCAGCCGGAGACGCCGCCGCCGATGACGACGGCCCTGCCGGCCGGCACGCCGGGGACGCCGCCGGGCAGCACGCCCCGGCCGCCGCCCGCCCGCATCAGGTGGTAGGCGCCGACCTGCGGGGCCAGCCGGCCCGCGACCTCGGACATCGGGGCGAGCAGCGGCAGCCCGCGGCCGGGCAGCTCGACCGTCTCGTAGGCGATGGCGGTGGTGCCGGACTCCAGGAGGGCGTCCGTGCACTCCTTGGAGGCGGCCAGGTGCAGGTAGGTGAAGAGCGTCTGGTCCTTGCGGAGGCGGTGGTACTCCTCGGCGATCGGCTCCTTGACCTTCAGCAGCAGATCGGCGGTGGCCCACACCTCGTCGGCGGTGTCCAGGATCCCGGCACCGGCGGCGGCGTACTCGTCGTCCGTGATCGACGAGCCGAGCCCGGCGCCGCGCTCGATGACGACCTGGTGGCCGTTGCGCACCAGCTCGTTCACGCCGGCGGGGGTGATGGCCACCCGGAACTCGTTGTTCTTGACCTCGCGGGGGATGCCGACCTTCACGTCGATCACGGTCCTTGGCTCAGAGGATGGGGATGTTGCTAGACATACCCGGGCGCACATGGGCACACCGGGAGAGACCGCAGGAGAATATGCGGCAGAGCCAGTTTAATGAAGGTGTTCCCGCTGTCTAGCCTTTCATTGCATCAATCTTCAGCGGATGTACTGCGGATTTCGCAGGCGTTAGCGGCGTGTTCCGGCTCCGGGCCGTCCTTCTGCGGTTCCTGCCGCTCCTCCCCCAGCATCCGCCGGGCCGCGCTGCGGTGCAGGTGGGCCGCCGTGGGGTCGCCGAGGTGCTCCAGGGTGTCGGCGAGCCGCAGGTGCAGCGCCGCCTGCAGCCGGACGTCCTCGGCCCGGCGCGCCCACTCCACGGCCTCGTGGCAGGTCAGCAGCGACTCCTCCGGGTGCCCGGCGTACTCCTGGACACGGGCCAGTTCGCTCAGCGCCCGCGCGTGGGCGGCCACGTCGCCGGTCCTGCGGTGCCCGGCCACCGCCGCGCGCCAGTTGCGTACGGCCTCGCCGTAGCGGCCGGCGTAGGTGTGGGCGGCGGCGATCCGGCCGTACAGCCGGGCGGCGTCCGCGCGCTCGTCGCGGGCGAGCCGCTGGACGAGGGCCCGGCCGAACCAGTCGGCGGCCCGGTCGTAGTCGCCGAGCTCCAGATGGGCGCCGCCCACGGATTCCATCGCGCGGCCGGTCGCGTACGGGTCGTCCGCCTCGCGCCCGGCGTCCAGCGCGGCCCGGTAGCGCGCCAGCGCGTCGGCCGTGCGGCCGGTGCGGGCGTCCAGGTCCCCGAGGTTCAGCAGGGCCGCGGCCTTCTCCCGGGGCAGGTTCCGGCGCTCGGCCACGTCGAGGACGAGGCGGTGGATGCCGTACAGGTCGGGGGCGGCGGCCTCGGTGCCGAAGTGGGCCGCCATCGCCCGCACCAGCTGGGACATCAGCCGCCGGGCCAGGGTGTCCAGCTCGCCGTCGGCGACCGCGAGGCGGGCCGCGGCCAGCAGCGCGGGCCGGCGGATGCGCAGCCACTCGGCGGCGGCCCGGGGGTGCGGGAAGCGCAGGGAGCGCGGCATGCCGAGGAGCCTGGCGTGGGCCCGGGGGCTGTCGGTCTCGGTGATCGCGCGGCAGGACTGCAGCAGCCGCACGGTCCGCTCCAGCATGCGGGCGCGGGCCAGCTGGAGCTCGGCCGGGCGGTCCTGGGTCTCGGCCAGGGTCCGCAGCAGGGGGTGCAGGCAGCCGGGGACCGCGTACTGCGGCAGCGGCGAGTCCACCGCGTGCAGCAGGCCGAGGGCGACCAGGTCGTCCAGGGTGGCGCGGGCGGCGTCCACCGAGCAGCCGGCCAGCGCGGAGGCGGTGTGCGGATCGGCGAGGCCGGCCGGGGCGAGGGAGAGCAGCCGCAGTATCCGGGCGGCGGGGCCCGGCAGGGAGGTGTAGGCCAGGCGGAAGACCCGGCGGAGCGGGCCGCCCTCGTCGTCCCTGGCGCTCAGCTGCTTGGCGAGGTCGGCGACGGTCGCCTTGGGTCGGGCGGCGAGCCAGCCGCCGGCCAGCGTCAGCGCGGCGGGCTGGGCCTGGCAGATCTCGACCAGGCTCTCGGCGGCACGGGGGTCGACGGTGATGCGCACCGAGCCGGCGTGCCGGGTCAGCAGCTCCACCGCGGACTTGGTGTCGAGGCCGCCGAGGGTGCACGGACGGACGTCCGTGATGCCGGTGAGCGGCCCCCGGGCGACCGCGACGACCAGGCAGTCCGGGGTGTCGGGCAGCAGGGCGTCGACCTGTCCGGCGTCGGCGGCGTCGTCGAGCAGGAGCAGCGCCCGGCGGTCGGCCAGGGCCTCGCGGAACGCGGCCGTCAGGTCGTCCTCGGCGGCCCCGGCCGGGGCCTGCCGGTCCAGGGCCGTAAGCAGTTCCCGGGCGGTCCGCTCGACGGGCACGGGGGTGCCGTCGGGCTCGCTCAGGCGGGCGCGCAGCACCCCGTCCGGGTAGGCGCCGGCGACCTGGCGGACCAGTTCCTCGGCGAGCGCGGTGCGGCCCGAGCCGGGGCGGCCGGCGATGAGCAGCACCCGCGCGCGGGGCGCCTTGCGGCCGGCGAGGGTGTCCAGGCCGGCGCGCTCGATGTCGGCCCGCAGCTCCTTCAGCTCCCGTGCGCGCCCCAGGAACCGGCTCTCGTGGGCAGCGCCTTCCGCCATGCGCAGGCCGTCCGCGTCCACCGCCTGATCCGCCACGGGCCACACTCCCGATCCCACCTCATGCCGGTGCCCGCCGGGGACTCCGGTTCGGGCGTTGCAGAGCCTAGTTGACGCTCTGCCACGTTCCCGGTGGAGCGCGGCGGGCACATCCCCCGATCGGATCAGCCGATCGTCACATCGATGTCGGGGCGGGTGGGCTCAGGCCTCGAAGGGGCGCGCCGGCCAGGGCGCGTCGGCCGGGCGCAGCGCGTCGAGTCCGTCGCCCTGCCGCGCCGCCATCAGCGACAGGACGCCCACCACGAGGCAGTTGTTGTGCAGCTCGCCGGCCAGGATCCCGCGGACCAGGTCCTCGACGGGGACGCGCGCGATCTCCATGTCGGCCTCTTCGTGCTCCACCTGGAAGCGCTCGCCCTCGGCCTCGGACAGGTCGCGGGCGAGGAAGATCCGCACGGCCTCGTCGCAGCCGCCGGGCGTGGTGTAGACGTCGGTCAGCACCCGCCAGTCCTCGGCCTTGACGTGCGCCTCCTCGTACAGCTCGCGCTGGGCGGCGTGCAGCGGGTTCTCGCCGGGGACGTCGAGCAGGCCGGCCGGGATCTCCCACAGCTTGTGGCGCACCGGGTGGCGGTACTGGCGCAGGACCAGGACGCGGTCGGCGTCGTCGAGCGCGAGGACGGCCACGGAACCGGGGTGGACCTGGTAGTCGCGGGTGGCGACCGTGCCGTCGGGCATGACCACGTCGTCGGTGCGGACGGAGGTCTTGTTGCCCCTGAAGGGGATGTCCGTCGCCCGGATCTCCCACTCCTCGGGGATGTCCTTGATCGTCATGCCCTGTCCTTCCACGTGCCCCAAAGGAAACCGGGGTGCCCGCCTCGTGGAGGCACGCACCCCGGCCACCGTACAACCGGTGTGTTACTTCGCGTTCTTCCGCTCGACCGCGGCCTTCACGAGGCCGGCGAAGAGCGGGTGCGGGCGGGTCGGCCGGGAGCGCAGCTCCGGGTGCGCCTGGGTGGCGACCAGGTACGGGTGCACGTCGCGCGGGTACTCGACGTACTCGACGAGCTTGCCGTCCGGCGAGGTGCCGGAGAACACGATGCCCGCCTTCTTCTCCAGCTCGGCGCGGTAGGCGTTGTTCACCTCGTAGCGGTGGCGGTGGCGCTCCTCGACGTACTCCTTGCCGTCGTACACCTCGCGCACGATGGAGCCCTCGGCCAGCTTGGCCGGGTACATGCCCAGCCGCATCGTGCCGCCCATGTCGCCCTCGCCGGCGACGATGTCCAGCTGCTCGGCCATGGTGGAGATGACCGGGTGGGCGGTGGCCGGGTCGAACTCGGTGGAGTTGGCGTCGGAGATGCCGGCCAGGTTGCGCGCGGCCTCGATGACGATGCACTGCAGGCCCAGGCACAGGCCGAGCAGCGGGATCCGGTTCTCGCGGGCGTAGCGGATGGCGCCGACCTTGCCGAGCACGCCGCGGTCGCCGAAGCCGCCCGGGATGCAGATGCCGTCGACGTCCGCCAGCTGCGCCTTGGCGCCGGCCGGGGTCTTGCAGTCGTCGGAGGTGACCCACTTGATCTTCACCCGGGCCCGGTGGGCGAAGCCGCCGGCGCGCAGCGCCTCGGTCACCGACAGGTAGGCGTCGGGCAGGTCGATGTACTTGCCGACCAGGGCGAGGGTGATCTCGTGGTCGGGGTTGTGGACGCGGTCGAGCAGGTCGTCCCAGGTCGTCCAGTCCACGTCGCGGAACGGCAGGTCCAGCTTGCGCACCACGTAGGCGTCCAGGCCCTCGGAGTGCACGACCTTGGGGATGTCGTAGATCGAGCGGGCGTCGGGGCAGGCCACGACGGCGGCCTCGTCCACGTCGCACATCAGCGAGATCTTCCGCTTGATCGCGGTGGGCACCTCGCGGTCGCAGCGCAGCACGATCGCGTCCGGCTGGATGCCGATGTTGCGCAGGGCGGCGACCGAGTGCTGGGTCGGCTTCGTCTTCAGCTCGCCCGAGGGGCCGATGTACGGCAGGAGCGAGATGTGGACGACGAAGACGTTGTCGCGGCCGACCTCGTGCCGCACCTGGCGGACGGTCTCCAGGAACGGCAGCGACTCGATGTCGCCGACCGTGCCGCCGACCTCGGTGATCACGACGTCGACCTCGTCCGTCGCCATGCGGCGGATGCGGTGCTTGATCTCGTTGGTGATGTGCGGGATGACCTGCACGGTGTCGCCCAGGTACTCGCCGCGCCGCTCCTTGGCGATCACCGTCGAGTAGACCTGGCCGGTGGTGACGTTGGCCGAGCCGTCCAGGTCGCGGTCGAGGAAGCGCTCGTAGTGGCCGATGTCCAGGTCGGTCTCGGCGCCGTCGTTGGTGACGAACACCTCGCCGTGCTGGAAGGGGTTCATCGTGCCCGGATCGACGTTGAGGTACGGGTCGAGCTTCTGCATCACGACGCGCAGGCCCCGGGCCTTGAGCAGCATGCCGAGGCTGGAGGCGGTCAGGCCCTTGCCGAGGGAGGAGGCGACGCCCCCGGTGACGAAGATGTGCTTGGTCGTCGAGGCAGTGCTGTTTCGGAAAGCAGCGGGCGGCATGGCCAAGAGGGGGCTCCCGTGGTCGCGGTCTGGGGTGCGGTACGGCGTGTCTGCCGGAGGTTTCCGGGGGGTGCCGTCGCTGCGGTTCGGGGGTTCCTTTTCGGATTTTCCCCTCCGGGGAGGGGCGCCCACCGGTCCACGGGCTACCAGCGTATCAGCGCCGCGGGGAGATGGCTTCCGGCCACGCTCCGCGCACGGGCCGACACGGACGCGCGTCCGCCGCCCGCCGCTCACCCGGCCGGCGGACGCGGGTTGCCCGGAGCGGCACGCAGATCATCTACGTGCGTCGTATCCTGCTCGGACACTCGCTGCCGAGCCCGGCCGGCAACACGGCACCACCCCCGCCCGTATTCACCGGAACAACGAGAGCTCGCCCGTTCGTTGGACAACAATTGTTGTTCGGCGTCGCAGCCGAGCGTCTGTTTTGCTTTAACGCTCAACGACGCATGACAAAACCCCTTGACCGCACTGACGAACGCCCCCTCGCGGGGTGACGTGGCCGTTCGACTGGAGTTGCACGTGGCCGGGCGCATCGAAGACTACGCACTCATCGGAGACATGCAGACCGCTGCGCTGGTCTGCCGGGACGGGACGGTCGACTGGCTGTGCCTGCCCCGCTTCGACTCGCACGCCATCTTCGCCGGCCTGCTGGGCACCGAGGAGCACGGCTTCTGGCGGCTGGGGCCCGCGCACGCCCCCGACCAGCAGCCGCCCACCGCCGCCCGGCGCGGCTACCGCGGCGACTCGCTGATCCTGGAATCGGAGTGGGACACCCCGCGCGGCACGGTCCGGGTGATCGACTTCATGCCCCCGCGGGACGGCGCCCCGCAGCTGATCCGGATCGTGGAGGGCGTCTCGGGCCGGGTGCCGATGCGCTCGACGCTCCGGATGCGGTTCAGCTACGGCCGGGTCGTGCCGTGGGTGCACAAGCACGAGGGCCGCACGGTGGCCGTCGCGGGCCCGGACAGTGTGTGGTTCGACACATCCGTCGAGACCTACGGCAAGTCGCTGACCACGTACGCGGACTTCACGGTCGCTCCGGGTGAGCGGATCGCGTTCACCATCTCCTGGGAGCCCTCGCACAAGGAGCCGCCGCCGCTGCCGGAGCCGGAGCAGTCGCTGGAGGCGACGGAGGAGTTCTGGCGCGAGTGGGTGGAGCACTGTACGTACCACGGTCCGTACCGCGAGGCCGTGGTCCGCTCCCTGATCACGCTGAAGGCCCTCACGTACGCTCCGACCGGCGGCATCGTGGCCGCGCCCACCACGTCCCTGCCGGAGGACATCGGCGGCGTCCGCAACTGGGACTACCGCTACACCTGGCTGCGGGACGCGGCGATCACCCTGTCCTCGCTGCTGCGCACCGGCTACCGCGAGGAGGCCCGGTCCTGGCGCGAGTGGCTGCTGCGGGCGGTGGCCGGCGACCCGGAGAACCTGCAGATCATGTACGGCATCGCCGGTGAGCGCGAGCTCGGCGAGGCGGAGCTGGACTGGCTGCCCGGCTACGAGAACTCCGCGCCGGTCCGGGTCGGCAACGGCGCCGCGCACCAGCTCCAGCTGGACGTCTACGGCGAGGTCACCGAGGCCCTGCACCTGGCCCACATGACCGGCCTGGCCCGCAACGACTACGCCTCGCTGCTCCAGCTGAAGCTGATCAGCTACCTGGAGAACCACTGGCAGGACCCGGACGAGGGCATCTGGGAGGTGCGCGGCCCGCGCCGCCACTTCGTGCACTCCAAGGTGATGGCCTGGGTCGCCGTCGACCGCACTATCAAGCTCATCGAGTCCGGCGACGCGGACGGCCCCCTGGAGCGCTGGAGGGCACTGCGCGACGACATCCACCGGGACGTGTGCGAGAAGGGCTACGACAAGGAGCGCAACACCTTCACGCAGTCCTACGGCTCCAAGGAGCTGGACGCCTCGCTGCTGCTGATCCCCCAGGTGGGCTTCCTGCCCCCGGACGACAAGCGGGTCATCGGCACCGTCGAGGCGATCCAGCGGGAGCTGTCCACGCCGGACGGCTTCATCCTGCGCTACCCCACGCAGGGAGACCACGAGGGCGTCGACGGCCTGCCCGGCGACGAGGGCGCGTTCCTCGCCTGCTCGTTCTGGATGGCGGACGACCTGGCGATGATCGGCCGCGTGGACGAGGCCCGCAAGCTGTTCGAGAAGCTGCTGTCGCTGCGCAACGACCTCGGGCTGCTGGCGGAGGAGTGGGACCCGCGCCTGCAGCGCCAGGTCGGCAACTTCCCGCAGGCGTTCAGCCACGTGCCGCTGATCGACACGGCCCTGCGGCTGACGGCCTCCGGGGCGTACGGCGGCTGAGGCGGGCCCCCGGGACCGGGGCCCCGCCGTGCCCCTCCCCCGGCGCCGGGCCCGCCCCGGCCTCCCCCACCGGCGCCGGGCCGGAAACGTCCGGCCGCCGGTGACCGGGGAGGGCCCACGGCTCGTGGTTCCCTCCCGTCGCCCGCCGGCCGGGCGTTTCCGGCCCGGTCCCGCGGCTCCCGCGTCACGGGGCCGGGCCCGGACCGGCCCCCGGCGGGCGCGCGGGTAGCGTCCGCCTCATGGACAGCGCTACGGACAGTGGATTCGACACCCGGGGCGCCGGGATCACCGTGCGGCGGGCGCTGGAGCTGCCCGGCCTGCGCAGCGGGCTGCCGGAGGTGCTGGCGGGCGACGACCTGCTGCACCGCACGGTGCGCTGGGTGCACGCGGGCGAGGTGCCGCACATCGCCTCGCTGCTCAAGGGCGGCGAGCTGCTGCTGACCACGGGCTACGGCCTCGGCACGCGGCCGGCCGACCAGCGGGCGTTCGTGCGCACCCTCGCCGAGCGCGGCATCGCCGCCCTCGTCGTCGAGCTCGGCCCGCGCTTCGCACGGCTGCCCGCCGCCCTCGTCGACACGGCGCGGGCGGCCGGTCTGCCGCTGGTCCAGCTGCACCGCGAGGTGCCGTTCGTGACGGTCACCGAGGAGATCCACACCGAGATCGTCAACGGCCACTACGCGCTGCTGCAACGGGCCGAGGAGGTGCACCGCCGCTGCACCCGGGCCCTGCTGGACGGGGGCGGGGTGCCCCGGGTGCTCGGCGTCCTGGCCGACTTCGGCGGCAACCCGGTCTTCCTGGAGACGGCGGACGGCCGGCTGCTGTACGCCGCCGGGGCCGGGCCCGAGGGCGCGGATCCGCTGCAGGTGTGGGAGGGGCTGCGCGGCCGGCACCGGGACGCCCCGCCGGCGGGCTCGGTCCTGGTGGACGTGCCCGGCCCCGGCCCGGGGCCGGTGCGCGCCCGGCTGGTCCTGCTGCCCGTGCGGTCCCCGCTCGCGCCGGTGCACCGCATGGCGGCGGAGCGGGCGGCGGGCGTCCTGGCGGTGGTGCTGATGCACGCCCGGCAGGAGGAGGAGCTGGCCGCGCGCGGGCGCGGCGACTTCCTCACCGACCTCGCCGAGGGCCGCATCGCGGCTCAGGACGCCCCGGCCCAGGCACGGGTGCTGGGCTTCAGGCCGGGCGACGGCCCGCTGCTGCCGGTGGTGATGCGGCTCGGGGACGCCCTGCCGCCCGCCGGGGGCGGCTGGGCGGTGCTGGCGCGGGCGGTGGCGGAGGAGCTGGCCCCGGTGGGGGTGCCGGCGCTGCTGGGCGTACGGCCGGTGGAGGGGCGTGTGCCGCTGCTGCTGGGCCTGCGGTCGGAGGCGGACCGGCCGGCGGTGGCGGACCGGGTCGCGGCGGCGCTGCGGGCGGGCGTGGAGCGGGCCGGGATGCTGCGGCCGGGGACGCGGCCGCCGGTGGTGGTCGTCGGGGTGGCCGGCGGCTGGGCGGCGGTCCCGGCGGGGCTGCGGCACGCGGCGGAGACGGCGACCGCGGCCCAGGGCCTGTCCGACCGGCCCTGGTACGACGCCCGGCGCCTCGACATCGACCTGCTGCTGTGGCGGCTGCGCGACCATCCGGACCTGGCGGCCTTCGTGGACCGGACGATCGGTCCGCTGCGGGATCACGACGACCGCTCCAGGCCGCCCCTGCTGCCCACCCTGGAGACCTATCTGGCGCACGCGGGCCGCAAGGCGGAGACGGCCCGCGAGCTGCATCTCAACCGGCAGACGCTCTACAACCGCCTGGCCCGCATAGGCGAGTTGCTCGGCACCGACCTCGACGACCCGCAGACCGTCCTGGCGTTGGGTCTGGCCCTGCGCGCCCGTCGGCACGTTTCCTAGCCCCTGCCGCGCCGGGCGCAGGCGGCGCCGTCGTCCCGTCGTCCCGCGCGGCGTCCGGTGCGTGCCGCCGGCGGGCCGGCCGCAAGCCCCGGCCGGACGCGTTCAAGTCCCCGGCCGGTGCGGCGAGCGGGGACGGCTCCCGCGCCCGTGCGGGTGGGGGCACGCGCCGGGCGGCGCGCCGGGGCGGGAGGCGCCCGCCGGGGCGCTAGAGCATCGGCTCGGGCTGCGTCAACTCGTCGTAGACGCTGAGGACCTGAGCCACGGTCTGGTCCTCCGTCGGCCAGGTCGCCGCCTGCCGTATGCCCTTCTCCCCCAGTTCCCGGCGCCGCTCGGGATCGCCGAGCAGTCGTACGACGGCGTCGGCGAGCGCCCCGGAGTCGCCGTACGGGACGAACTCGGCGGCGTCGCCGACGAGTTCGGGGACGCTGCCGGCTTCGGCCGCGACCAGCGGCACACGCGCGTACAGGGCCTCCTGGGCGAGGACGGAGCGTGCCTCGCGGCCGCTCGGCAGCAGGGCGAGGTCGGCCGCGGCGAGCAGTTCGGCGATGTCGTCGCGCCGCCCGAGGAGCCGGACCGGCAGTTCCTCGTCCTGGATCCGCCGTTGCAGCTCCGCCCGCAGCGGTCCCTCCCCGGCGACGAGCAGCAACGGCACGGGGTCGAGACCGCGCCACGCGCCCGCGGCGTCGAGCAGGACGTCGTGTCCCCGGTGCCGGTCCAGGGGGCCGGCCGCGAGGAGCAACGGGCGTCCGGTGGCGCCGAGTTCGGCGCGTGCCTTGGGCCGTGGCGGGTCGGGGTCCTCGGGCTCGGCGGGCCGGCGGGGGGCGGGCAGCGCGACGGCGGCGAGCCGGGCGTCCCGCGCCCCGGCCCGCCTCGCCCGGTCGACCAGCTGGGAGGTGGTGCCGAGCACCACGGTGGCCGTCCTCATCACCCGCCGCTCCAGCGCGCGCAGCAGATGGGCGCGGACTCCCTCGGCGTGCGCCCGGTCGTACCAGGTGACGACGAGCGGGGTGCGCACGCGCCGCCCGCCGAGGGCGAGCGCGGCGCGGAAGGAGGCGTGCAGCCCGTGGGCGTGCACCAGGTCGGCGCCGGCGCAGGCCGTCCGCAGGGCCGCCACCGCGACCGGGTCGCTGCTGCGCGGCACGTGCACGTGGTCCGCGCCGACGCCGGTGAAGTCATGGACGCGTTCGGCCTCGAGGGGAGCGCACACGGTGACTTTCACGCCCCGTGCGACCAGCCCCGCGGCCAGGGAACGCACGTGCGCGCTGCCGGCGGCGTTGCCTCCGCCCAGCACCTGCACGGTGCGCAGCGGTGCCTGGCCGTGCGGCGAGTGACTGCTCACGAGGGTCACGTGACCGGGGCTCCTGGTTCGGCATCGGGCGGTCCCGAAGAACGTACAGAAGGATGGAACGGAGAAGGCATACCGGCGGTTTCATACGCCTACTCGGCCAAGGATGCCAGGACGTACGGCCGTTCCGGCAACGCCGGCTCCCCGGGAACCCGGCGCGGCACCGGACCGGGTCACTCACACGGGTGAGTTCCGGTGGTGGCCGGGGAACGCCGTCCCGCACGCGCCACCGCGCTCACCCGCTCTCCCCACACCGTCGCGGCCACGAGCGCGACGGCGTGCGCGACCAGCCCCGCCCGCCCGCTGCCGGCGGCGACGGCGGTGCCCAGGGCGGCCCCCAGGGCGTGCGCGCCGGTGTCCCCGAGCATGGTCCGCTCGCCGAGGTCGTCCGGCAGCACGGCCGCGGCCGCCCCCAGCGCCGTGGCGGCCAACTCCGCCCCGGCCCCCTCCCGCAGCAGTCCCGGCGCGCCGAGGGCCAGCACCGCGGCGGCGGCCCTGCCCGGACGTACGTCGACGAGGTTGACACAGTGCGCGGCCGAGGCGATCACGGCGCCCGCCAGCACCTTGTCGAGCGGCCGCTCCCTGAGCAGGGCGCCCGCGGCGAGCCCGGCCGCCGAGACGCCGAACAGCTTGACCGCCCCGCTGGTCACCTCACCGTCCCGCAGCGCGGCCAGATGCGCCCGGAACCCGCGCCGCGGATCCCCGGCCCCGGCGACGTCGTCGTACGCCCCGCAGGCGCCGGCGGCCAGGACCGCCAGCCCGGCGGCGGGCCGGACGCGTCCGGCCCCGACCGCGACGGCCAGGGCGGAGGCGGGCCCGGCGTACAGCCCGACGGCCCGCCCGGCGTGGTTCTTCCGCTCCCACCGGGCGCGGCCGCCGGGCGCCGCGGCGCGCAGGGCGGCGGTCCCGGCCCGGGTGAGGACGGCCGCGAGGACGAACGCACCGGTCCGGCGAGCCTTGTCGATCATCCGGCCAGTCTATGGACCCGCCCGGCCCGAGGTCCCGTGCGGGGCCTCGCCCCGCGGGTCCTACAGGTCCGCCCGGGCCGTCGCCAGCAGCTCCTCCGCGTGCGCCCGGGCGGTCTGCGAGTCCTCCTGCCCGGCGAGCATCCGGGACAGCTCCCGGATCCGCTCCTCGCCCTCCAGCACCTTCACCCCGGACCGGGTCACGGAGCCGTCGCTGGTCTTCTCCACCAGCAGCTGGCGGTCGGCGAAGGCCGCCACCTGCGGCAGGTGCGTCACCACGACGACCTGCGCGGTCCTGGCGAGCCGGGCCAGCCGCCGCCCGATCTCCACCGCGGCCTTGCCGCCCACGCCGGCGTCGACCTCGTCGAAGAGGTACGTCGGCACCGGATCCGTCCCCGCGAACACGACCTCCACGGCGAGCATCACCCGGGACAGCTCACCGCCGGAGGCCCCCTTGGCGATGGGCCGCGGCGGCGCCCCCGGGTGCGGGGCGAGCAGCAGTTCGACCTCGTCGACACCCGACGGCCCGTACGCGACCGTCCGCCCGCCGACCTCCACGCCGTCCGGGTCCTCGGTCTGCCGGACGGCGAAGGACACGCGCGCGTGCGGCATGGCGAGCGAGGCCAGCTCGGTGGTCACGGCGGCGGCGAACCGCTCGGCGGCCTCCGTCCGCGCGTCCGTCAGCGCCTGCGCCAGCCCGCCCAGTTCGGCCCGCAGGGCGTCCCGTTCGGCGGTCAGCTCCTCGATCCGCTCGTCGTCGCCCTCCAGCTCGGTCAGGCGCGCGGCGCTCCGCTCGGCCCACTCCAGCACGGCGGCGACGTCCTCGCCGTACTTGCGCGTCAGCCCGTTGATCGCGGCCCGCCGCTCCTCCACCGCCGCCAGCCGCAGCGGATCGGCGTCCAGGTCGTCGGCGTACCCGGCGAGTTCCCCCGCCACATCGCGCAGCAGGATCCCGATCTCGCCGATCCGGTCGGCGAGCGAGGCGAGCGCCGGGTCGTGCGACCGCACGGTGTCCAGGGCGCGCTGCGCACCCGCGACGAGCGTCGCCGCGTCGATCCCCTCCGGGTCCTCCGGGTCGCCCGCGAGCGCCACGTGCGCGGCGTTCGCCGCGGAGGCCAGCGCCTCCGCGTGGCCGAGCCGCTCCGCCTCCTCCGCGAGCTCCGCGTCCTCACCGGGCCGCGGCTCGACGGCCGCGATCTCCTCCAGGCCGTAGCGCAGCATGTCGGCCTCCTGGGCCCGTTCCCGCGCGCGCGTGGTGATCTCCTCGAGCTCCGCGGAGACGGCCCGCAGCCGCCGGTAGGCCTCGGTGTACTTGGCCAGCGGCACGGCGACCGCGTCCCCGGCGTACCGGTCCAGCGCCTGCCGCTGCCGGGAGTGCTTGAGCAGCCCCTGCTGGTCGGTCTGCCCGTGCACGGCCACCAGCTCGTCGGCGAGTTCGGCCAGCAGCCCCACCGGCACGGACCGCCCACCCAGATGCGCCCGCGACCGCCCCTCGGCGGAGACGGTACGGCTGATCAGCAGCGCCCCGTCGTCGAGCTCGGCCCCGGCCTCCTCGGCCCGCAGGGCGGCCGGCGCGTCCGGGGGCACGGTGACCCGCCCCTCCACGACCGCCTTCCCGGCACCGATCCGCACGAGCGCCGGGTCCGCGCGCCCGCCCAGCAGCAGCCCGAGACTGGTGACCACCATGGTCTTGCCCGCGCCGGTCTCACCGGTGACGGCGGTGAATCCGGGCGACAGCTCGACGACGGCGTCGTCGATGACTCCGAGCGACCGTATCCGCATCTCCTCCAACACGGACACGACCTTACGAGGTCGGGGGCGGCGTGTGCGACCGGCCCGCCCGTGTCACCCACGTGAGTGGACGTGCCCCAGGGGCGCGGGGTCGGGCCGGCCGGGGACGCGGCGCCTTCCGGCCGGCCCGGGCGGGGCCCGGCGCGCACGGCTGCCGGGCCGTGGAGGGGCCGGCGCGGGGCGCCGGGACGATCCGGACGGCGGGACCCGGTGCTAGTGCGGGGCGCCGCGCCACCCGGAGACCGGCAACGCGAACTTCGCCACCAGCCGGTCCGTGAACGACGCGTGGTGCAGCCGGGCCAGCCGCACCGGCACGGCCCCCCGCCGCACCTCCACCCGCGCCCCCGCGGGCAGCTCCACCGTCCGCCGCCCGTCGCACCACAGCACCCCCGGCGGCACGTGCGGCAGGACCTCCACCGCCAGCACGGAGTCCGGCGAGGTCACCAGCGGCTTGGCGAACAGCGCGTGCGCGCTGATCGGCACCATCAGCAGCGCCTCGACCTCGGGCCACACCACCGGCCCCCCGGCCGAGAAGGCGTACGCGGTCGACCCGGTGGGCGTCGCGCACACGATCCCGTCGCAGCCGAACCCGGTCACCGGCCGCCCGTCGATCTCCAGGACCACCTCGAGCATCCGCTCGGCGGACACCTTCTGCACGGCCGCCTCGTTCAGCGCCCAGTCGGTGTGCACGACGTCCCCGTTGCGGTGCACGACGACGTCGACGGTCATCCGCTCCTCGACCTCGTACGCCTTCGACACCACCCGGTCGACGACCTTCTCGAGGTCGTCCCGCTCGGCCTCCGCGAGGAACCCCACCCGCCCGAGGTTCACCCCGAGCATCGGCACCCCGGACGCCCGCGCGAACTCGGCGCCGCGCAGCAGCGTCCCGTCGCCGCCCAGCACGATCAGCAGCTCGCACCCGTCGAGGCACTGCGGGGTGGCCTCCTCGACGAGCTGCACCTCCTGCGGAAGCGGCAGGTCCCGCGCCTCCGCCCGCAGGACGCGCACCCCGAGCCCGGAGCGGAGCAGCCCCTTGACCACGAGCTCGGCGCTGCGCACGGCCGCGGCCCGGCCGGTGTGGGCGAGCAGGAAAACAGTACGAGCTCGGTTCTCGGTCAATGCGGCCCCTCCGCCACTGCACGGTCGACGTCGGCCGGGTCCAGTTCCGGGGCCCCGGCCCGCAGCCACAGAAAGTACTCGACGTTCCCGGACGGCCCGGGCAGCGGACTCGCGGTGACCCCGCGCACCCCGAGCCCCAGCTCCCAGGCCTTCGCGGCGACTCCCCGCACCGCTTCGGCCCGCAGCTGCGGACTGCGGACGACGCCTCCGCTGCCCAGCCTTTCCCTGCCCACCTCGAACTGCGGCTTCACCATCATCACCAGGTCGGCCTCCGGTGTCACGCACCGCGCCAGGGCGGGCAGCACCAGTCCCAGCGGGATGAAGGACAGATCCCCCACGACGAGATCCACCGGCTCCCCGCCGATCGCTTCGAGCGTCAACTCGCGTACATTCGTACGGTCCTTGACCGTGACGCGTTCATCGTTGCGGAGGGACCAGGCGAGCTGTCCGTACCCGACGTCCACCGCGACGACGTGCGCGGCGCCCGCCCGCAGCAGGACGTCGGTGAAGCCGCCGGTGGAGGCCCCGGCGTCCAGGGCCCGCCGCCCCTCGACGGCCAGTCCCCGGGGCACGAACACCTTCAGCGCCCCGGCGAGCTTGTGGCCGCCGCGCGACACGTAGTCCGGGTCGCTGTCGTCGGCGGCGACGACGATGGCCGCCGCCGTCTCCACCTGCGTGGCGGGCTTGGTCGCCACGGTCCGGCCGACGGTGACCCGCCCGGCGGCGATCAGCTGGCTGGCGTGCTCGCGCGAGCGCGCGAGCTTCCGGCGGACCAGTTCCGCGTCGAGACGGCGGCGTGCGGCTCCTGCCACGTTCGGTTCAGCTCCTGTGTTCGTACGGCGAGTCCGGCTGGTGGCCCGGAGGGCCTCCCCGGGGGGCGGCCGCCGGGGGTTCCGGGCGGGCGTCGAGCGCGGTGAGCGCGTCGCGCAGCCCCCGGTGCACATCCTCGTACACCTCGATGTGCCCGTCCGTGGCGAGGTGGTCGGCGTCCGCGAGCCGCTCCAGCAGGGCGTCCACCTCGGCGTTGCCGGTGGGCGTGCGGGGCACGTCCAGCGGGGCGGGGGCGGCGGGGTCGTGCGCGGGCCCGGCCTCCGCCGTCCGCCCCGGGGTCTGCGTCTGCGGAACCGAGTCGCTCATGCCCCGACGCTACCTCGAACCGCTGGGGTACCGTCGATCGCGATGGCCACGATCGAGGAGTGCCGTGCCGCACTCGACAAGCTCTCGGACAACATGCAGCGCGCCGAGGGGGACGCACGCGAGGCGGCGTCCCTGGACCGGTCGGTGAGCTGCCACATCAAGGACCTGGACGTCACGTTCGCCGGCCGCATGGCGGGCGGCCGGATCGAGGTGCACGAGACGTTCCAGGGCCCGCCCCGCGAGAAGGCCGAGATCAGGCTCGCCATGACCGGCGACGACCTGGTGGCCCTCGTCGACGGCGAGCTGAACTTCGCCCGGGCCTGGGGCTCGGGCCGGGTGAGGCTGGAGGCGGGGCTGCGGGACCTGTTCCGCCTCAGGAAGCTCCTGTAGCTTCCGCGGCCGGCGGGCCCCGTCGCCCGGTCTCCTGCTTCAGGAGGCCTCCGCGGCCAGGGTCTCCCTGCCCGCCGCCCGTCCCCGCGCCCTGCGCGCCGCCGGCACCACCAGCGGCGTGCCCGTCTCCGGGTCGTCGATGACCTGGCAGCGCAGCCCGAACACCTCCTCGACCAGCTCGGCCGTGACGATGTCGTTGGGGGCGCCCTCGGCGATGACCCTGCCGCCGCGCAGGGCGATGAGGTGGGTGGCGTACCGGGCGGCGTGGTTGAGGTCGTGCAGCACGGCGACGAGCGTGCGGCCCTGCTCCTCGTGCAGCTGGGCGCACAGGTCCAGGACGTCGATCTGGTGCTGGATGTCCAGGTAGGTCGTCGGCTCGTCCAGCAGCAGCAGCGGCGTCTGCTGGGCGAGCGCCATCGCGATCCACACCCGCTGGCGCTGACCGCCGGAGAGCTCGTCGACGTACCGGTCGGCGAGTTCCGCCACCCCGGTCTGCGCCATCGACTCCCGCACGACCCGCTCGTCCTCGGCCGACCACTGGCGCAGGATGCCCTGGTGCGGGTAGCGGCCGCGGCCCACCAGGTCCGCGACGGTGATCCCGTCGGGCGCGATCGACGACTGCGGCAGCAGCCCCAGCGTCCGCGCGACCTGCTTCGCGGGCATCGACTGGATGACCTCCCCGTCGAGCAGCACCCGGCCCTGGCTGGGCTTGAGCATCCGCGACAGCGCCCGCAGCAGCGTCGACTTGCCGCACGCGTTCGGGCCGACGATCACGGTGAAGGAGTGGTCGGGGATCTCGACCGACAGCTGCTCGGCGATGACCCGCTGGTCGTAGGCGAGCGTGACGTTCTCGGCGGACAGGCGGTTCACAGTGCTCCTCGGGTTGTTCGGGTCGCTGCCGGTGCTGCTGCCGTGGCCGGTGTCCGGTCCGCCCCGCGCGGCGCCGCCGCGGCGGCTCATATCCGTCCCGCCCTGCGCTCGGCGACCAGCAGCCACAGCAGGTAGACACCGCCGAGCACGCCGGTGACCACGCCCACGGGCAGCTGGTCGGCGCCGAAGGCCCGCTGCGAGGCCCAGTCGGCGGTGACCAGCAGGGCCGCGCCCATGCACAGCGAGGGCAGCAGGTTGGGGCCGGGCGAGCGGGTCAGCCGGCGGGCGAGCTGCGGCGCGGTGAGCGCGACGAAGCTGACCGGGCCGGCCGCGGCGGTCGCGGCCGCGGTGAGCAGCACGGCGGCCACCATCAGCAGCATCCGCACGCGCTCGACGCGCACCCCGAGGGCGTAGGAGACGTCGTCGCCCATCTCCATCATCCGCAGCCCGCGCGCGTTGGCGAGGACCAGCGGCACGAGCACCGCGCACAGGGCGAGCAGCGGCCAGACCTGCGACCAGTCACGGCCGTTGAGGGACCCGGTCATCCACACCACCGCGCGGGTGGCGTCGACGAGGTCGGCCTTGGTGAGCAGGTAGCCGTTGACCGCCGTGACGATCGCCGACATGCCGATGCCGACCAGGACGAGCCGGTATCCGTGCACGCCCTGCTTCCAGGCGAGCAGATAGATGCCGGCACCGGTCGCCAGGCCGCCCACCAGCGCGCCGGCGGTGACCTCGGTGGCGCTCCCGGACATCAGCACGATGACCGTGAGCGCCCCGGCCGTCGCCCCCTGGCCGAGGCCGAGCACGTCCGGGCTGCCCAGCGGGTTGCGGGAGATGGCCTGGAACAGCGCGCCGCCCAGCCCGAGCGAGGCGCCGACCAGCAGCCCGACCAGGACCCGCGGCAGCCGCAGCTCGGTGACGATGAACTCCTGTCCCGCGTCGCCCTCGCCGAACAGCGCCTTGAGCACGTCGGCGGCCGGAATCGGGAAGTCGCCGGTGCCGATCAGCACCACGCTCGCGGCGAGCGCGGCGAGCAGCAGCAGCACGACGACGGCCAGGGCCCGCACGTCCACCCGGACCGAGAGTCCGCCCGGGGTGCGCACAGCACGGTTGGTCCTCACAGCTGGGCCGTCCTCCGCCGTCGTACGAGAAAGATGAAGACCGGGCCGCCGATGATCGCGGTGACGATCCCGACCTGGAGTTCCGCGGGCCGGGCCACGATCCGTCCGAGGACGTCGGCGCCGAGCAGCAGCACGGGCGACAGGACCGCGGCGTACGGCAGGATCCAGCGCAGGTCGGGCCCGGTGAAGGAGCGGACGACGTGCGGGACCATCAGTCCGACGAACATGATCGGACCGCAGGCGGCGGTCGCGGCCCCGCACAGCACGGTCGCGGCCAGCATGGCCAGCGCCCGGGTGCGGTTGAGGTCGGCGCCGAGGGCCTTGGCGGTGTCGTCGCCCATGGCCATGGCGTTCAGCGGCCGGGCGAGGAACAGCGCGAGGATCGAGCCGGCCGCCAGGAACGGCAGGACCTGCCAGATGATCGAGTCGTTCGCCGAGGACAGCGAACCGACCGTCCAGAACCGCATCTTGCCGAGCGCCGCCTCGTCCATGATCATCACGGCCTGGAGGTAGCCGTAGAGGGCCGCGCTGATCGCGGTGCCGGCGAGCGCGAGCCGCACCGGTGTCGCGCCCCGGCTGCCGCCGAGGAACCACACCAGCGCTCCGACCGCCGCCGCGCCGAGGAACGCGAACCACACATAGCCGGTCAGCGAGGTGACGCCGAAGTAGGTGAGGGCGGTGACGACCGCGGCGGAGGCGCCCGCGTTGATGCCGAGCAGCCCGGGATCGGCCAGCGGGTTGCGGGTGAGCGCCTGCAGGACGGCCCCGGCCAGTCCGAGCGCGGCGCCCGCCAGCAGCCCGAGGACGGTCCGCGACAGCCGCTCGCCCACCACCACGTCGCCGTAGGTGCCCGAGTCGTCGAACAGGCCGTGCCAGACCTGTTCCAGGGACAGCTCCTTCGCGCCGACCGCGATGCTCGCCACGGCGACGAGCACCAGGATCGCGACGGAGACGAGCAGCCCGACGGCACGTATCGCCCGGCGGTTCGGGGGCGCGGGGGCGGTCACCGCGCGCTGTTCGGGAGGACTGTCGACCAACACGTGGTTAGGTTAGCCTACCCTGGCAAACGATCACGATCCCGAGAGCCGCTCGTCCGCGGTCCCACCGGCCGCCGGCGCCGGGTCACAACTCCAGCCGTGCCAGGGCCTTCCCCGGATCGAGTTCGCACACACCTTCCCCGGCCGCCGTCCAGGCCGCCGCGCACAGCGCGCGCAGCCCGTCCAGGGCCTCGCCCTCCCCCTCCAGTTCCAGCCGCTCGCCGCGGGCCGTGGCCGTCCAGCCCCCGCAGCGGAAGCCGCCGTCGGCCTCGGCGACCTCCGGCTGCCCGGCGAGCAGCCCCCGCAGGTCGGCGTCGACGTACGTCGGCCGGTGCTGCGGGGGCGCGGCCAGCAGCCGGGCGCCGTCGGTCACCCCGGTCAGCACGAGCAGCGAGTCCACGTCCCCGTTGAACGCGCCCTCGATGTCCGTGTCCAGCCGGTCCCCCACCACCAGGGGCCGCTCGGCGCCGGTCCGCAGGATCGTCTCCCGGTGCATCGGCGGCAGCGGCTTGCCCGCGACCTGCGGTTCGGCGCCGGTGGCGATCCGGACCACCTCCACGGCGGCGCCGTTGCCGGGTGCGATGCCGCGTGCGCCGGGGATCGTCAGGTCGGTGTTGGACGCGAACCACGGCACCCCGCGCGCGATGGCGTAGCACGCCTCCGCGAACCGCCCCCAGGGCAGCTCGGGCCCGCCGTACCCCTGGACGACCGCGGCCGGATCGTCGTCGGCCGACTCCACGGGCCGCAGCCCGCGCTCGCGCAGCGCCACCCGCAGCCCCTCGCCGCCGACCACCAGCACCCGCGCGCCCGGCGGGACCTGCTCGGCGATCAGCCGGGCGACGGCCTGCGCCGACGTGACGACGTCGCCCGCCTCGGCCGGTATGCCCAGTTCGGTCAGGTGCGCGGCCACCGCGTCCGGGGTGCGCAGCGCGTTGTTGGTGACGTACGCCAGGTGCATGCCGCCGGCCTGGGCCGCGGCGAGCGAGTCGACGGCGTGCGCGATCGCGTTCCCGCCCGCGTACACCACTCCGTCCAGGTCGAGCAGCGCCGTGTCGTACGCCTCGCTCAGGGCCTGCCCACTGCCCTCGGGCCTCGTCCTGACGCTCCGGCTCATTCCGCATCGCTCCTCGTTCGACGGCCTTTCCCCCGATCATCCCCCATGCCACCGGCACACGTACGATGCCGGGATGAACACAGCAGGTCACCCGGAAGCAACGGCGCGCCGAGGCCTCGAACTCACCCCGTTCCGAGGGCTCCGCTACGACCCCGACCGGGTCGGCAGCCTGGCCGCCGTGACCTCCCCGCCGTACGACGTCGTGGTCCGCCCCGACGGCCTGCACCACCTCCAGTCCGCCGACCCGCACAACATCGTGCGCCTGATCCTTCCGCAGGCCCCCACCCCCGCCGCCCGCGACGAGCAGGCCGCCGGCACCCTGCGCCGCTGGCGCTCCGAGGGCGTCCTGACCGCCGACCCCGAGCCGGGCCTGTACGTCTACGAGCAGCGCGACGGCGACGGCGTGCTGCAACGCGGCGTCATCGGCGCCCTGCGCGTGTCGGATCCCGCGGAGCGGGTGGTCCTGCCGCACGAGGACGTCATGCCGCACGTCGTGGCCGACCGCGCGGCCCTGATGCGCGCCACCTCGGCGAACCTGGAGCCTCTCCTGCTCACCTACCGCGGCGACGGCTCGCCGGCCGCGACGGCCGACGTCGTGGAACGCACCGCCGAGCGGCCCCCGCTCCTCGCCACCACCACGGAGGACGGCTCCAGCCACCGCCTGTGGTCGGTCACCGATCCCGCCGTCGTGGCGAGGGTCCAGGCGGACCTGGCCCGGCGCCAGGCCCTCATCGCCGACGGCCACCACCGCTGGGCGACCTACCGCCGGCTCCGCGCGGAGCATCCCTCGCCCGGCCCCTGGGACCACGGCCTGGTCCTCCTGGTCGACACGGTCCGCTACCCGCTGCGCGTCCGCGCCATCCACCGCCTCCTGCACGGGCTGCCCGTGGCCGACGCGCTGACCGCCCTGGACGGCCTGTTCCGCGTCCGCCGCCTGGACGTGCCGCAGGCCGAGGCCCTGGCCGCGCTCGCCGACGCGGCCCGCGAGGGCAACGCCTACCTCCTCGCCGGCGACGGCACCTTCCACCTGGTCGACCGCCCGGACCCGGACCTGCTGGCCCGTACGGTCCCCGCCGACCGCCCCGCCGCCTGGCGCGCCCTGGACGCGACGGTCCTGCACGCCACGCTCCTCGCCCACGTCTGGCACGTCCCCGAGGACTCGGCCGACCGCATCTCCTACATCCACGACACGGCCGCCACGATCGAGAAGGCGGAACGCGACGGCGGTACGGCGGTCCTGATGCACCCGGTCCGCGAGGACGTCGTCCGCGACCTGGCCGGCCAGGGCGTCATGATGCCCCGCAAGTCGACGTCGTTCGGTCCGAAACCGGCCTCGGGCCTGGTGCTGCGCGCTCTGGACCTGTGACACGGGAAAGGGGCGGGACCGTACGGCCCCGCCCCTTTCGCCCGCGAGTTCACACACGGACGTCAGACGTCAGCTCCTGTCGTCCTTGTCGTCCTCCCCGGAGGCGTCCTCACCCTCGTTCTCGTCGAGGGCGTCGACGAACTCCACCCCGTCCAGCTCGGCGAGCCGGTCGGAGGCGTCCGTGCTGCCGTCCCGGTCGGACTCGACGGCCTTCGCGAACCACTCCCGTGCCTCGCTCTCCCGCCCGGCGGCCAGCAGCGCGTCCGCGTAGGCGTACCGCAGCCGCGCGGTCCACGGCTGTACGGCGTTGGAGGCCAGCTCGGGGCTCTGCAGCGTCACGATGGCCGCGTCCAGCTGCCCCATGTCGCGCCGGGCACCGGCCGCGACGAGCCGCATCTCGACCTGTCCGGCCTTGTCGAGCTTGTGCACCTCGGGCGCCCCGGCCATCTCCAGCGCCTTCTCCGGCCGCCCGAGCCCACGCTCGCAGTCGGCCATGACGGGCCACAGGTCCACGTTCCCGGTCATCCGCCGCGCGGCCCGGAACTCGGCGAGCGCCTCACCGTACTTCTGGTTGGCGTACGCGGCGAACCCGGCCGCCTCCCGCACGGCGGCGACGCGCGACGCCAGCCGCAGCGCCACCTTGGAGTAGCCGTACGCGGCCTCGGGGTCCTCGTCGATGAGCCGCGCGACCATCACCAGGTTCCTGGCGACGTCGTCCGCCAGCGTCTTCGGCAGGCTCTGCAGTTCCTGCCGTACGTCCTTGTCGAGTTCCTCGCCGGTGACGCCTTCCGGGATCGGCAGCCGCTTGATCGGCTCCCGGTCCCGCTCGCGCTCCTCATGGAACCGTCCACCGCCGCGGCGGTCGTCACGTCCGCGGAAGCCGCCGGACCGCCCACCACGGTCGTCGCGCCGCTCGTCGCGCCGGAAGCCGCCACGCTCACCGCGCTGGTCGTCGCGGCGGAAGGACGGACGGTCGCCACGGTCGTCCCGGCGGAAGCCGCCCCGGTCACGATCGTCGCGCCGGCCGTATCCGCCGCCACGGCTGTCGTCGCGCCGGAAGGACGGACGGTCGCCACGGTCGTCGCGACGGTCGTCACGTCCCCGGAAGCCTCCCCGGTCGTCACGCCGGTCGTCACGTCCCCGGAAGCCCCGGTCCCGGTCGTCCCGACGGTCATCGCGCCGACCGTACCCGCCACGGTCGCCCTCACGACGGTCGTCCCGCCGCTCGTCGCGCCGGAAGCCGCCACGCTCACCGCGCTCGTCGTCGCGGCGGAAGGAGGGACGGTCGCCACGGTCGTCCCGGCGGAAGCCGCCCCGGTCACGATCGTCGCGCCGACCGTAGCCACCGCCACGGCTGTCGTCGCGCCGGAAGGACGGACGGTCCCCACGCTCATCGCGCCGGAAACCGCCACGGTCGTCGTCGCGCCGGAAGGACGGACGGTCGCCACGGTCGTCCCGGCGGAAGCCGCCCCGGTCACGGTCGTCGTCCCGACGGTCGTCACGTCCCCGGAAGCCTCCCCGGTCGTCACGCCGGAAGCCCCGGTCCCGATCGTCCCGACGGTCATCACGCCGACCGTACCCACCACGGTCGCCCTCACGACGGTCGTCCCGCCGTTCGTCGCGCCGGAAGCCGCCACGCTCACCACGGTCGTCGTCGCGGCGGAAGGACGGACGGTCCCCACGGTCATCCCGGCGGAAACCGCCCCGGTCGCCTTCACGCCGGCCGTAGCCACCGCGATCGTTGTCACGGCGGAAGCCGCCGCGGTCTCCGCGATGGCCGCCGCGGTCGCCACGGTCACCACTGTCCCGTCGCCGCTGATCGCGCTCCGGTCGGTCGTCGGGAGAGTTGGTGGACATCGGTGACTCCTGTCTTCGGTACCGCACATCATTGTCGCGCAGCCGGGTACCCGGTGCGCTCCGGAAAAACGAAAGGACCCCTGGTCCCAGCTGTACGCTGGCGACCAGGGGTCCTCCAAGAATTGTTCGGCGGCGTCCTACTCTCCCACAGGGTCCCCCCTGCAGTACCATCGGC
>NZ_BAAATK010000053.1:0-39571 GCF_039533365.1 Streptomyces glaucus | reverse complement strand
AAACGGCGGCTTCGCCGGCGGCGGCGGCGGTGGCCGTCCCGGCTTCGGCGGTCGTCCCGGCGGTCCGGGCGGTCGCGGTGGCACGCAGGGCGCCTTCGGCCGTCCCGGCGGTCCGGCGCGCCGTGGCCGCAAGTCGAAGCGGCAGCGCCGTCAGGAGTACGAGGCCATGCAGGCCCCGTCGGTCGGCGGCGTGATGCTGCCTCGCGGCAACGGCGAGACCATTCGCCTGTCGCGCGGTGCGTCGCTCACCGACTTCGCGGAGAAGATCAACGCCAACCCGGCGTCGCTCGTCGCGGTCATGATGAACCTCGGCGAGATGGTCACGGCCACGCAGTCCGTCTCCGACGAGACGCTGCAGCTCCTGGCCGACGAGATGAACTACAACGTCCAGATCGTCAGCCCGGAGGAGGAGGACCGCGAGCTCCTCGAGTCCTTCGACATCGAGTTCGGCGAGGACGAGGGCTCCGAGGAGGACCTGGTCGTCCGTCCGCCGGTGGTGACCGTCATGGGTCACGTCGACCACGGCAAGACCCGCCTGCTCGACGCGATCCGCAAGACGAACGTCATCGCGGGCGAGGCCGGCGGCATCACCCAGCACATCGGTGCCTACCAGGTCACGACCGAGGTCAACGGCGACGACCGCAAGATCACCTTCATCGACACCCCGGGTCACGAGGCGTTCACCGCCATGCGTGCCCGCGGTGCCAAGTCGACCGACATCGCGATCCTCGTGGTGGCGGCCAACGACGGTGTGATGCCCCAGACGATCGAGGCGCTGAACCACGCCAAGGCGGCCGACGTGCCGATCGTGGTCGCGGTCAACAAGATCGACGTCGAGGGCGCGGACCCGACCAAGGTGCGCGGTCAGCTGACCGAGTACGGCCTGGTGGCCGAGGAGTACGGTGGCGACACCATGTTCGTCGACATCTCCGCCAAGCAGGGCCTGAACATCGACTCCCTGCTGGAGGCCGTGATCCTCACGGCCGACGCCACCCTGGACCTGCGGGCCAACCCGAACCAGGACGCGCAGGGCATCGCGATCGAGTCCCGCCTGGACCGCGGACGCGGCGCCGTCGCCACCGTCCTGGTCCAGCGAGGCACGCTGCGCGTGGGCGACACGATGGTCGTCGGCGACGCCTACGGCCGCGTCCGGGCCATGCTCGACGACAACGGCAACAACGTCGCCGAGGCCGGTCCGTCCACGCCGGTCCAGGTCCTGGGCCTGACCAACGTCCCGGGCGCCGGTGACAACTTCATCGTGGTCGAGGAGGACCGTACGGCCCGCCAGATCGCGGAGAAGCGCGCGGCCCGCGAGCGCAACGCGGCCTTCGCCAAGCGCACCCGCCGCGTGTCCCTGGAGGACCTGGACAAGGTGCTGAAGGCCGGCGAGGTCCAGCAGCTGAACCTGATCATCAAGGGCGACGCTTCCGGATCCGTCGAGGCCCTGGAGTCCTCGCTGCTCCAGCTGGACGTCGGCGAGGAGGTCGACATCCGCGTCCTGCACCGCGGCGTCGGTGCGGTCACGGAGTCCGACATCGACCTGGCGATGGGCTCGGACGCCATCGTGATCGGCTTCAACGTGCGCGCCGCCGGGCGCGCCGCGCAGATGGCCGAGCGCGAGGGCGTGGACGTCCGCTACTACTCGGTCATCTACCAGGCGATCGAGGAGATCGAGGCGGCCCTCAAGGGCATGCTCAAGCCGGAGTACGAGGAGGTCGAGCTCGGTACGGCGGAGATCCGCGAGGTCTTCAAGTCGTCCAAGCTGGGCAACATCGCGGGTGTCATCATCCGCTCCGGCGAGGTCAGGAGGAACGCCAAGGCGCGCCTCATCCGCGACGGCAAGGTCGTGGCGGAGAACCTCACCATCGAGGGTCTGCGTCGCTTCAAGGACGACGTCACCGAGATTCGCGAAGGCTTCGAGGGCGGTATCAACCTCGGGAACTTCAACGACATCAAGGTCGACGACGTCATCGCGACGTACGAACTGCGCGAGAAGCCGCGGGGATAACACCCCTGCGTCGCACACCGGCCGGCGGGACGCTCGTCCCGCCGGCCGGTGTGCCGTCCCCCGGCGGGGGGCGGCGCCGCGGAAACCCTGTCGAGCCGGCGGAGGGTTCGCGGTACCGTTCCTGGTGTTCCTGCCCGCACCGACGGCAGGGCCATCGATCCCGTACCGGCGGGTCATCCGGACCGACACATGTACGTGGGGACGCTGTCCTTCGACCTCCTCCTCGGCGACGTACGGTCGCTGAAGGAGAAGCGCTCCGTCGTCCGCCCGATCGTCGCCGAGCTCCAGCGGAAGTTCTCCGTGAGCGCGGCCGAGGTGGACCATCTGGATCTCCATCGCAGAGCCGGTATCGGCCTCGCGGTGGTGTCCGCCGACGCGGGGCACCTGACCGATGTACTGGACCGGTGCGAACGGCTGGTCGCCGGCCGCCCCGAGGTGGAACTGCTGTCGGTCAGACGGCGCTTCCACGGCGAAGACGACTGACGACCAGATCACGAAACGCAGCAAGGAAAGAACGGGAGACGGACCAGTGGCCGACAACGCGCGGGCCAAGAGGCTGGCGGACCTCATCCGAGAGGTGGTGGCCCAGAAGCTGCAGCGCGGGATCAAGGACCCGCGGCTCGGCTCGCACGTGACCATCACGGACACGCGGGTCACGGGCGATCTGCGGGAGGCGACCGTCTTCTACACCGTGTACGGGGACGAGGAGGAGCGCAAGGCCGCGGCCGCCGGCCTGGAGAGCGCCAAGGGCATCCTGCGTTCCGAGGTCGGCAGGGCGGCGGGCGTGAAGTTCACGCCGACCCTCACCTTCGTCATGGACGCCCTGCCGGACACCGCCCGTACCATCGAGGACCTGCTCGACAAGGCGCGGCAGTCCGACGCGAAGGTGCGCGAGGCGTCCGCGGGCGCCACGTACGCCGGCGACGCCGACCCCTACCGGAAGCCCGGCGAGGACGACGAGACGGACGACACCGCCGAATGACCCAGAAGCACACCACGCCCGACGGACTTGTCATCGTCGACAAGCCGTCGGGCTTCACTTCGCACGACGTCGTCGCCAAGATGCGCGGCATCGCCAGGACGCGGCGCGTCGGACACGCCGGCACCCTCGACCCGATGGCGACGGGCGTCCTCGTCCTGGGCGTGGAGAGGGCGACCAAGCTCCTCGGACACCTCGCGCTGACGGAGAAGGAGTACCTGGGCACCATCCGGCTCGGGCAGACCACGGTCACGGACGACGCAGAGGGCGAGGTCACCTCCGCCACCGACGCCGCCAAGGTCACCCGCGACGCCATCGACGCCGGCATCGCCGAGCTGACCGGCGACATCATGCAGGTGCCGTCCAAGGTCAGCGCCATCAAGATCAACGGCGTGCGCTCCTACAAGCGGGCGCGCGAGGGCGAGGACTTCGACATCCCCGCCCGGCCCGTCACCGTCTCCTCCTTCACCGTGTACGACGTGCGGGACGCCGTCGCCGAGGACGGCACGGCCGTGCTCGACCTGGTGGTGTCGGTGGTCTGCTCGTCCGGCACCTACATCCGCGCCCTCGCCCGCGACCTGGGCGCCGGCCTCGGCGTCGGCGGTCACCTCACCGCCCTGCGCCGCACCCGCGTCGGGCCGTACAAGCTGGACTCCGCGAAGACGCTGGAGGAGCTCCAGCAGGAGCTGACCGTGATGCCGGTCGCCGAGGCGGCCGCCGCCGCGTTCCCCCGCTGGGACGTCGACGCCCGGCGCGCCCGCCTGCTCGCCAACGGTGTGCGGCTGGAGATGCCCGACGAGTACGCGGGCGCCGGCGCCGTGGCCGTCTTCGGGCCCGAGGACCGCCTCCTCGCCCTCGTCGAGGAGCAGCGGGGCAAGGCCAAGAGCCTCGCCGTCTTCGGCTGAGACCGGGGACGGGCGGGCCGGGGCCGCGGGCGCCGGCCCGGACCGGGAGCGCCTGCCCGTGGAGCGGCGGACACGGGAGGAAACCCCACTGCCGCCGCTCCACGGCCCCCTCGGACCCCCCACGCTCAGGACCTGCCCGGCCGGCACCGCAGGCGCACCTTTCAGGACAGGCGCTCGGAGGGGATCCGGGGGCGGAAGGGGGCGCGTCCGCCTCACGCTCCGCCCCGCCGGTCACCCGTGCCCGCCGTCGCACACGGAGCACGCAAGCCCGGTGGGGCACGGCGGGAGGTCCGGCGGCGACGGACGGGGAACCGCGGACGGATCCGCCCGGCGAGCCCCCGGCCCGTGTCCAGGACCCGGCCGGACGGCCCCGCGGCCCGGGCGCCGCCGACCGGCACGGTGGCGACGGCCGCGTGACCCGTCGGCCGGCCGACACGCCGGGGAGTGACTGGTGCCGCCGGGGCCGGGCACCCGCCGGACGACCGAGAACCCGGCGGGGGCACGGGACCCGCGCGACGACCCCGGCCCGGCGGGCGTACGGCGTTCCGGGGCGCCCGGCCCGGGCAGGCGCGTCCGAGGTCCCGGACACCCGGTCCGCGTACGGTACGCCGGGCCCCGATCCGGCCCGGGCACGTGCGCCGGGTCACAGCCCCCATGCCGATGCGGGTCCGAAGCGGGCGGCATGGCACCCTTAGACCTGCGTATGAGGCAACCACGGACTCGGGTCGGACAGCTTTCGGACAAGGAGCAGGCACAGTGCAGCGCTGGCGTGGCTTGGAGGACATCCCCCAGGACTGGGGGCGCAGCGTCGTCACCATCGGCTCCTACGACGGAGTCCACCGCGGGCACCAGCTGATCATCCGGCACACCGTGGACCGCGCCCGTGAACTGGGCGTGCCCGCCGTGGTCGTCACCTTCGACCCGCATCCCAGCGAGGTGGTCCGCCCCGGCAGCCATCCGCCGCTGCTCGCCCCGCACCACCGCCGCGCCGAACTCATGGCCGGACTGGGTGTGGACGCGGTCCTGATCCTCCCCTTCACCGCGGAGTTCTCGAAGCTGTCGCCGGCCGACTTCATCGTCAAGGTGCTGGTCGACAAACTGCACGCCAAGGCCGTCGTCGAGGGCCCCAACTTCCGCTTCGGCCACAGGGCCGCCGGGAACGTGGAGTTCCTCGCCGAACAGGGCAAGATCTACGACTTCGAGGTCGAGGTCGTCGACCTGTACGTGACCGGCGAGGCCGGGGGCGGGGCGCCGTTCTCGTCCACGCTGACCCGCCGGCTGGTCGCCGAGGGCGACGTCCAGGGCGCCGCCGAGATCCTGGGCCGCCCGCACCGGGTGGAGGGCGTGGTCGTCCGCGGCGCCCAGCGCGGCCGCGAACTGGGCTTCCCCACGGCGAACGTCGAGACGCTCCCGCACACCGCGATCCCGGCCGACGGCGTCTACGCCGGCTGGCTGCACGCGCAGGGCGAGGCGATGCCGGCCGCGATCTCCGTCGGCACGAACCCGCAGTTCGAGGGCACCGAGCGCACGGTGGAGGCGTACGCCATCGACCGGGTCGGACTCGACCTGTACGGACTGCACGTGGCCGTCGACTTCCTGGCCTTCGTCCGCGGACAGGCCAGGTTCGACACCCTGGAGGCCCTGCTGGAGCAGATGGCCCAGGACGTCGAGCGCTGCCGGGAACTGGTGGCGGCGGCCGGCGGGTGACGGCCGGTACGACGGAGGAGGGGCGGCCGGTGCCCGCGGGCACCGGCCGCCCCTCTTGCGTCACGGCCTCCTACTGCTGGGGCGGCGGGGGCGGCGGGGTCTGCCCGCCCGGCTGCCCGGGCTGCGGGTATCCGTAACCGGGCTGCGGGTACGGCTGCGGCGGCACGCCGGGCTGGGCGGGTGGCTGGGCCGGCGGCGGGGCGTAGGGCTGACCGGGCTGGGGCGGCTGGGGGTACGGGCCCGGCTGGCCGGGGACGGGCTGGCCGGGGATCTGCTGCCCGGGCAGCGGCTGTGCCGGGAACGGCTGCCCCGGAACAGGCTGTCCGGGGACCGGCCGGCCCGGCAGCGGCGGGGCGGCGACCGGCGGCGGGTTGCCGTCGGAGGTCCACAGACCGTGCGCCTGCTGGTGACGGGTGAAGTCCTCGGCGACCATCGCCGCGAGGTTGAAGTACGCCTCCCGCACCTTCGGCCGCATCATGTCGAGGTCGACCTCGGCACCGGCGGCCAGGTGCTCGTCGAAGGGAACGACGACGACCCCCCGGCACCGGGTCTGGAAGTGCGCCACGATGTCCTCGACCTTGATCATCTTTCCGGTCTCGCGGACCCCGGAGATGACGGTGATGGACCGGGCGACGAGGTCGGAGTACCCGTGCGCGGACAGCCAGTCCAGCGTCGTGCTGGCGCTGGAGGCGCCGTCCACGGACGGGGTGGAGATGATGATGAGCTGGTCGGCGAGGTCGAGCACACCGCGCATGGCGCTGTAGAGCAGGCCCGTGCCCGAGTCGGTGAGGATGATCGGGTACTGCTTGCCCAGCACGTCGATCGCGCGCCGGTAGTCCTCGTCGTTGAAGGTCGTGGACACGGCCGGGTCGACGTCGTTGGCGATGATCTCCAGTCCGGAGGGCGCCTGCGAGGTGAACCGCCGGATGTCCATGTACGAGTTGAGGTACGGGATCGCCTGGACGAGGTCACGGATGGTGGCCCCGGTCTCGCGGCGCACCCGGCGGCCGAGCGTACCGGCGTCCGGGTTGGCGTCGATCGCGAGGATCTTGTCCTGCCGCTCGCTGGCGAGCGTGGCGCCGAGCGCGGTGGTGGTCGTCGTCTTGCCGACGCCGCCCTTGAGACTGATCACGGCGATCCGGTAGCAGGACAGCACCGGCGTGCGGATCAGCTCCAGCTTCCGCAGCCGCTCGGCCTCCTCCTTCTTGCCGCCCAGCTTGAACCGCCCGCCGCCCACCGGACGGCTGCTCTTCGCCTTCTGCTTCCTGGTGTTGAGCAGCCGGTCGGACGACAGCTCCACGGCCGCCGTGTAACCGAGCGGCGCGGCACCGGGGCTGACGGGCTGCCGCTGATCGTGCTGCACGGGCTGCGGCCAGGCGGCACCGAGGCGAGGGTCCACGGGCGGCTGGGGCTGGTGGGGCGGTTGGGGCTGGTGGAACTGCTGAGGCGGCTGAGGCACCTGCGGGGCTTGGGGGGCTTGGGGCGTCTGGGAGGCGGAGTCGGCCCGCGGGGGCTGCGGGGCGCCCCCCTGCGGGGCGTTGCCCTGCGGGGCTTCGTGCGGTGCGGCCGACGGGGGCTGCGGCTGCGCCTGCGGGGGCACGCCGGGCCGGCCCTGCTGGGCGGGCGGCGGGAAGCCGTACCCGTCGGGCCCGCCCGGTGAGCCGGAGCCGGGCCGCGCGGGCGGGAAGCCGTAGCCGCCCTGCGCGCCGGGAGCGGCGGGGGCGCCACCGGGGTGCGGGAAACCGTATGCGTCCGGGGTGGCGGGAGCGGGCGGCTGCGGAAAGCCGTGGCCGGGCTGCGGCTGGGGCATCGGTGCGGCGGCGCCGGCCTGCGGCTGGGCCGGGGGCTGGGGGACGGCCGGGTGCGGGAAGCCGTAACCGGGCTGCGGAGCCGGCTGGTTCCACGCGGCGGGTGCGGGCTGCGGAGCCTGGGGCTGGAAGGGAGGCTGCTGGGGCGGCACGGCCGGCTGCCCCTGCGCCGGCGGCTGCTGCGGGGGAGTGTGCGGGTCCGCGTGCCGGGGCTGCGGCTGGGCCGGCCACTGGGCCGCCGGTGCGGGCGCGGCGGGCTGGTACGCGGGCGGCAGCGGCGGCAGCCCGCCCTGCGGCGCCGACGGGGGGGTCCAGGCGGGCGGCGCGCCGCCCGGGGCGTCGGACCCGACCGGAGCGGTGTCCGCGGGCGCGGCGTCCTGGGGCGCGGCCGCGGGCGTACCAGGGGCGGACGCCCCGTCCGCGGGCGCTTCGTCCCGGGGCTCGGTCTCCTCGGCGGCGTCCTCCGGACCGGTGGGCGCGGGCCGTGCCTCCTCCGGCTCGGCGTCCCGGGCCCGAGCCGCACCGCCGGGGGCGTCCTCGCCGGCGGCGGGGGAGCCGTCCTCAGCCGCACCGGAGTCGCCGGCCGTGCCGGGGAGGGCGCCGTCCGGCGCACCGGAGCCGTCGGCCCCGTCCGTCGTGCCGGCCGCTTCCGCGTCCTCGGCACCGCCGGAGGCCGCGTCGGTCACGTCCGTACGCCCGGACGCACCCGCGGCCGCCACGGCGCCCGCCTCGGCCCGGTCCGCACCGGCGGCGGCGTCCCGGTCGCCGGCCTCACCCGTCTCGCCGGCCTCCGTCGCGTCCTCCGCCGCCCGCGCCTCGGCCGCGGCGGTGCGCTCGGCGATCTCCCGCTCCAGCGCGACCGGGGAGAACCGCATGGTCGCGCCGCTCTCCGGATCGCCGTTCCCGGACTCGGACCCTTCGGTCCTCTCGGCTTCCTCGGAAGCCGCCGAGGCCGCCGACTCGGCGGCAGCCGGGGACCCCGGGGAGGCCGACGGCGACGAGGGAGCCGTCGACGGGGCCCACTGCGACGGGAACCCGCCCGCCGGAGGGTCCGCCACGGCCCTCGGGGCGGCGGGGTCCCCCGCCGGGGCCTCCGGCAGGCTTCCCGGCTGCGGCTGCTGCGGTTCGAACCCGCTTCCCGTCGGAAGGCCGGGCACGGCCACCGGCTCACCGGTGGGCGGCGGGGGCGGAGTGAAGGACGCACCCGGCGCGGGAGCGGGCGGCGGGGGCGTGAAGGGGACCGCGGGCGCCGGAGCGGGGGAGGGGCCCGCGGTATCCGTCGCGGGAGGCGGTGGCGTCAGTCCCGGCAGGGGAAGGGACGGAGTACCCGGAGCGGAGGAGGAGGCGTCCGTGGCCGCACCGGACCCACTGGCGTCCCCAGGAGCGCCGGCGTTCCCGGATCCGCCGGACGCCCCCTGCCCGGAACCCCCCGGGTCTCCGGAGCCCGAACTCCCCGGATTCCCCGAAGCGTTCTGCGTATACCACGCGGGTGGCGCGTAGTCGATGGTGAACTCGCCCGTCGTCTCGACCGCGGACTCCGCGTCGGGCTGGTCGTCGCCGGGTGTCCCCCAGCCCCCGCGGATCCCGTCCCGATCGCTGCTCACAGTTCCTCCTGGTGTGGTCGAGCACCCTCATGCCGTGCTGGGGCGACCCTTGCTTGCCGTCCGAAGCGCTCCGACGTGGTTCGGAGCCGCTCGAGGTCGTCCGAGGCAGTCCGGTCCACCGGCTCCCCCGCTCTCCCCCTGGGACGCAGACGCCCGTCCACGGGTTCTGACGTCGCGCCCGGTCCCAGCCTAATCACCACAAGCCCCGCACCGGCAGGCCCGTCCGTCCACCGCCACCGGTCCTTCGCGGCGCGGGCGGCACGGCAGCGACATCCTTCCGTGCCGGAACACCGCACAGACCGGGCGTCAACCGCCGTCGCGGCGAGCGGTGCCGACACCGGACCGGCACGACTGCGGTGTCCCGGGCGCCGATCGGCCGGTCAGTCCATCCGCCGCGGCATGCCCAGCAACCCGATCTCGGCGTCGGTGGGCCGGGTCAGCACGTACTGCCGGTCACGGTCGGCGCACCACAGCGTCATGCCGTCGCCCAGGGTGGGCAACGACTCCACCTCCGCCCGGGACAGGCCCATGATGCGCCCCAACTCCGCGGCCTCGTCGGGGGACACCTGCTGGATGCCCGCGAGCCGTGCCTGCCGGAGAAGCCGCGGGGCGACCGGGCTGAGGTACGGCAGCAGCGTCAGCACCGACTGCCAGGGACCGGACACGACCCGCCCGCGCGGCGGCCGCATGCCGCAGTCCCGCACCACCAGCACAGGGGTGCCGGCCGACGCGCCCTGGGGCGGCACCCGCCCCACCTCGTACACGGCCAGTCCGTTCTGCCCGCCGCCCATGGCGTGGACCATCTGCATCCAGGACTCCGGCCGCCCCGTCTCCACCGCGACACGCGCTCCCGTCGCCGCCGCCCGCAGGGCCAGCACCTGCGCGGTCCACAGGCCGCCGATCAGCACGACGTCGTACGGTGTGGGCCGGTTCAGCCCCAGGACCGCGGGCTGCCCCTCGGCGTCCACGCCGGCGACGACTCCGTCGTCGCCGATGGGCAGGGCGAGCCCGTCCACCTCCTGGGCGGGGAGCGAGTGCCGTCCGTGCCGCGGGCCGGGCAGTCCGAAGCCGCTGAGCAGCCGGCCGCGCACCCGCTGCGCGGCGGTCGGCCGTTCCCCGCCCGCGGGGCGGTCCGCCGCCGTACCGGCGGCCGGCGGTGTCACGGGCGTCGTCATCGCGCACCTCCCAGGGGCAGCGTGGCCAGCATGCCGGGCAGTTGCTCCCGGTCGAGCCGGGTGAGACCCGCCCCCGCCCGCCGCGCGGCGTCCTCCACCGCGCGGCGCGCCGCCACCAGTTCGTCGTCGCTCCGGCCGGCCACCCGCAGATGCCCGCACAGCGAGACGTCCTGCCCCTCGCCCCGCGCCAGGGTGAGGCTGAAGGTGGTGGCGAGTGCGGGGACCGCGGTGACGAGCGCGACGAGCTGGGGCAGCGACGGCCCCGCCTCACCGCCCAGTTCGGGCCACCGGCGAATCCAGTACGTGGTGTGCCTGCGGTTGTCGCAGCGCCAGCTCCGGCCGGACTCCTGCGTCCGCCGCTCCCTCGTCTCGGTCCGCCCGGCCTCCGCGGTCACCAGCGGGTTGGCGCAGGCCGACGTGGCGAGCGCGGCGATCAGCTCCTCCTCGTTCAGCACGGTCGCCCGGAAGCCGGCGCCCGTCAGCCGGCTGGCGAGGTGGTCGGCCGCGCGCACCACGCACTTCTGCGCCCCGAGGAGCCCTCCGCCGCGCGCGGCCACGGCCTCCGGGCACAGCTGCGGATCCAGCTTCAGCGCGATCCAGGTGATGCGCACGGCCGGCGCGCCGGTCTGCTCCTGCAGGGGCGCGTAGTTCGCCACGGCCACGGACTGCTGCGGCAGATGCAGCGCGGGGGCCGGCTGCGTGTGCAGCACGACCTGAGCCGACTCCAGCCGGATCCCGTCCACTTCGAGGGCGTCCCGCACCAGCCCCAGGGGCAGCGGCTGCCGGCTCCGCTCCGCACGCAGCGCGGTGGCGTCGGCCTCCACGTGCACGACGGCGGTGACGAAGGTGCCGTCCCCGACGATCCCGACCGGCCGGCGGTCCCGCGCCCCGTAGGAGTAGGTGCGCAGCGCCGGATCGCACTCGAGCGCGGGCACCAGCCCCGGATCGGTCCCCGGAGGTATCTCGAACGCGGCCGCCCGCTTCTGCCGGACCCGCAACTCCCGTGCGGTGACGAGCCACTCGGGCAGTGCACGCCCGCGGCGGCGGACGAAGGCGAGGAGCAGGAGCACGACGGCGACGACCGCGGCCGGCGCCAGGGCCACGGGATCGATCACCCAGCCGACGAGCAGGACGGCGACGGCGAGCTCCAGGAGCACAAGCCGTTGCAGACGGAACGAACCGCCCTGTCCCGGGCGTGGCCTGAGCTGGAGCGGGCGCCGCGCCGGACGGGCGGACGCCCCCGCGGGCCCGGCCGCCGCGCTCTCCGGCGCCGCTGAGCCGCGCGCCCTCGTCCGCCCACGCGTCCGCGTCCCCGAAGCCATCACTCCATCCCCCCGCTTCGCTCACAACCGGCCTGAGTAGGGCCCCACACAGGGCTCCGAAAGGCCCGGTCACCCTACCCGCTCCGCCAGGCCCGGCGGCTACCAGGCATAGTAGGGGGCCGGTCCGACATCGGGCGGCGGGGGACTGGGGCCCCCGGGGCGGCAACGGGGAGAGACTGTCACTCATGGCATCACGGCGGGACGAACTCAACGCCTACACGTTCGCGAAGCGGCGCCTGCTGGCGGCCTTCCTGCAGCCGTCGCCCTCCGGATCGGAGGAGGGGGCCCCCAGACCGCTGCGGGCCGTCGTGCCGAGCATGGTCGCCGGCGTCCTGGCCCTGGGTGTCTTCGGCGCCTGGGGCATGCTCCAGCCCACGGCGCCGTCCGGCTGGGACGATCCGGGCGCCCGCGTGATCGTGGGCAAGCAGTCGACCACGCGGTACGTCGTCCTCAAGACCGACGGCGTCACCCGGCTGCACCCCGTCCTGAACCTCGCCTCCGCCCGCCTGCTGATGAAGGGCGCCGACTACAAGGTCGTCCAGGTCAGCGACGAGATCCTCGACTCGGGCAAGCTGCCGCGCGGACCGATCCTGGGCATCCCCTACGCGCCCGACCGCCTCCCCTCCGCCGACGAGGCCGGCAAGCGGAAGCGCTGGGCCGTGTGCGAACAGCCCGGCGGCGAGGGCGGCACCGTCCAGGAGGCGACCTTCGTACTGGCCGGCGCGGACGCGAGGAAGACGGACGGTTCCGGCCGGCTCTCCGGCGGCGACGCCCTGTACGTGAAGACCCGCGGCGGCGAACGCTACCTGGTCGACGCGCGCGGCACCGCGTACGCCATCACCGGCACGGAGTCCGACGCGCTGACGACCGCGCTCGTCGGCTCCCGCGAGCCGCAACTCGTCACCAAGGAGTGGCTCGCCACCCTCCACCGGGGCGCTCCCATCAGGGTCCCCCGGCTGCCGTCCGGCGTCGGCTCCCCGGCGGGCGTCCCCGGTCAGCTGTCCGCCGACGAGAACAGGGTCGGCATGGTCCTCAAGACGGAGACCGGCGAGGGGACCCGGTACTACGTCGTCCTCCCGGGCAAGGTGCAGCCGATCACCGAGTTCACCGCCTGGCTGCTGATCACCTCGCCGCAGACGGCCACGCTGGACATGGACGGCGAGGCCCGCTCGGTGGGCCTGCAGGACTTCACCGCCGACCCCGAACCCTTCGCCGGTCAGCCGGCGAACTGGCCGCAGCAGCAGCTCAGCCAGGTCAACTCCGCCGCCGGCGGACGGGACACGGTGTGCAGCGTCCTGCGCGACGTGGGCGAGGACAACTCGACGACGCTCAGCACCTGGGTGGGCACCGACTACCCCGTCAAGATCACGGCCGACGGCACGAGCACCTACGTCACCCCCGGAACGGGCCAGCTGTACACCCAGCTCCAGGGCACCGCGTCCGACGCGGGAGCCCTGTTCCTCGTGACGGACACCGGCCTGCGGTACGCCGTGCAGGCCAACGGGGACAGCGACAGCGAGAAGTCGGACATCGGCGCCGACGACGGGGACACGAGGCCCGACGGCACCCCCGAACCCAGCGAGGCCCAGGTCAAGCTCGGCTACCAGAACGTCCGGCCGGCGAGGATCCCGCTGGTCTGGTCGGAGTTCCTGGCGAAGGGCCCACGCCTGGACACCAACAGCGCCCGGCAGCCGCAGGGTTCATGACCCGGCCCGGCGCACGGGCCCGCGCACGCACCGCCTCACGGACGACGGACAAGAACAGGAGCACCGCACCGGTGTCGCCGACCAAGGCCACTGTGCTGGCCGCAGCCGTACTTCTGACCATGCTCGGCAGCCGGCCGCCCGCCCACGCCACCGACGTACGGGCACAGCCGCGGGCACCCCTCGTCCTCGACGGCAGCGGACAGTGCACCTACCCCAGCAAGCAGCAGTTCAAGGCCCGCCCCTGGTCGCTGCAGCGGGTCCTGCTGGACGAACTCTGGCAGGGCACGGACAAGGGGAAGAACGTACGGGTGGCCGTCATCGACACGGGCGTCGACGACCGGAACCCGCAGCTGGCCGCGGCCGTCGACGACGACGCCGGACTGGACCTGCTCAGCGGGGGCAAGGGCGGCGACGCCACCAACGACGAGGTGGGCCACGGCACCAAGGTCGCCGGCATCATCGCGGCCCGGCCCCGCGCGGGGACGGGCTTCGTCGGCCTCGCCCCGAACGCGACCATCATCCCCATCCGCCAGAACGACGCCGACAGCAGCGGCGACTCGGACTCCATGGCCCGGGCCATCGACCACGCCGTCGCCCGCGGCGCCGACGTCATCAACATCTCGCAGGACACCACCAAGCCCCTGTCCGCCACCTCGGCCCTGGCCGAGGCGGTGCGCAGGGCCATCGCGCGGAACGTGGTGGTGGTCGCCTCCGCGGGCAACGACGGCCTGGACGGCAAGGTCAAGAACACCTACCCCGCCGCCTTCGACGGGGTGCTGGCCGTGGCCTCCTCCGACCGGAACAACGAACGCGCCGCCTTCTCCCAGGCCGGCACCTTCGTGGACGTCGCCGCCCCCGGCGTCGACATCGTCTCGACCGTCCCGGGCGGCGGCCAGTGCACCGACAGCGGCACCAGCTTCTCGGCCCCGTTCGTCGCCGGCGTCGCGGCCCTCCTGAAGGAGAAGCACCCCGACTGGACCCCCGCCCAGATCGCCACGCAGATCGAGCAGACGGCGGAACGCTCCGTCAACGGCCACGACAACTTCGTCGGCTGGGGCGTGGTCGACCCGGTCCGCGCCGTCCAGGAGTCCGACCTCGCCGACCCGCCCTCGTCCCCGACACCCGACCCCGGCGTGGCGAAGGCCCAGGCCCCCGACGTGGCTCCGTTCTCGCTCGACGAGACCCCCGCGGAACGCGACGAGCGCTACGCCACCTACGCCCTGGGCATCACCGCGGTCCTGGTCACGATCATCGCGGGCACCGCCGTCGTCGTACGCGACCTGCGCCGCCGCGCGCGCAGGGATCCGGGAGCGTGACCTCTGGCCCGCCTCCGTCGCGGTACGCGCACTCCGCACCGGGCCGGCCGCCGGTCCACCGCCGGGAGGCGCTCCGGCACCGGCGCCCGGGGTGAGCCGGGACCCGCGCACCGACGCGGAAGATCCGGCCTTCCCGGGGCGGCGTCACTCGGAGGCCGGGCTCCCCTTGTCCGGCGACGGCTCCAGGTCGAACTCCCCGTCCCGCGCACCGAGGACGAAGGCCCGCCACTCCGCCTCCGTGTACCGCAGGACGGTGTCCGGATCGAGCGACGACCGCATGGCCACGGCACCGCCGGGCAGGTAGGCGATCTCTACCCGCTCCTCGTGCTCCTCCGTGCCGGGCGCGCAGTGCCACTCCACGCCCGAGATGTCGAGCGCGTACAGCTCGTCCCGCTCGCGTTCCTTGCGTGCCTTGAGCTCCTCGTCCTGCACACCAGCCATGCGGAGCGGTCCTTTCCCGACGTACCCAACGATGCATCGGTCACCATACTGGCTCGCCCCACGGCCGGGGACGGTTCACGAGGGACCGCGCACCGGCTGCCCCGGCCGCGAACTGGCCTGTCACCGCTTTGCAGTTGGAACCCCCACGTCCAGTGACTAGAGTGGCTGCAGGTACCACGAGCGTGGTACGGCACGGGGGCGGTGCGACGCTGCGACCGCGCGTCGCGCGCGGAACGGCAGCGGTTCTTGCCCGCCAGGACAGCCTGGATATCCGTCCACGGCGGACCCGTCGCGGTGGCGACGAGCCACCGATGCTTCAAGAGGAGGGCAAGAGACCATGAGCGTCAATTACAGCGACTCGGACCTGACGGACCTCGCTGACAAGATCCGCGACTTCCACACGGACGTCAGCAGCCGGGTGACGTCCCTCAACGCCGTCGTGGACATGATCCAGGGAGGCTGGCAGGGCGCCGCGGGCAAGGAGTTCGACACCGTCCAGCGCGGTGTCAACCAGCACCTGAAGAAGCTCCAGGACAACCTCGTCGACCTCGAGGAGGTCATGCGGATGAGCGTCAAGGGCTTCAGCGCCAACGAGCAGGAGCGGATCTCGGAGATCCGCAAGGTGGACAACTCCTACCAGGTCACCAGCCGCATCACCGACCTCGCCTGATCCGCATCAGCGCGCCGCACGCCACCCGGGAGAACACACAGTGAGCGTCAACTACGACCGCACCGCAGTCAACTACGACACCGTCACCCAGGCCGCGCAGGACGTGCGCAAGACGGCCAGGGAGCTGTCCGAGCAGCTCGAGGTCCTCATGCGCAAGGTGAAGGCCGTCGCCGAGACCTGGGAAGGCGAGGCGAAGACCGCCTACGCCGAGATCCAGCGCAGCAGCAGCACGGAGATGGACCAGATGTGCCAGAAGCTGGCCCGCATCGCCCAGCTCCTGGACGAGTCGGTCATCGGCTACCAGGACACCGACAAGGGCAACGCGGCCCGCTTCCGGATGCTGATGGGCTGAGCACTCCGCTCGACGTGCCGGGGAGGGGGCCGGGGGCCGGCTGCCTCCCCGGTTGTGTGCAAAGAAGCAGCGCTAACTTCCGGAATTACCAAGAACTCGACGTGACGGTGGCCGCGGTCACCCAGGCGGGAGCCCGAACGGAGGCCGTCGAGGGCGGGACAAGCTTCATTAACATGGTTCAGGTCTCGCGTGCTGTCGCGCAACGAACTGACATCAAACAACCCCGGGCCGGTCAGTTTTCCGCCATGGGAAGAGGTTTCATGGTCTCTGATGCGGGGAACTTAATTTCATTCCCGCATTTAAGGAGCTTCGCCATTTTAAGAGAGGAGCGGAAAAGAATCCTGAAACGCGTTTCCCGGCTGAGATCCAAATCGTTGTATATGGTTCCTGTTACCGACACGGAATCCCGATCCTTGATGTTGCATGGGAAACGGACGTCGCCTCTCCCAGCCTCGATCGTCGCCTGCATTCCAGGGCCGAGATCGTAGGCCTTGTAGGAACTATAGCTATGTTTGTCTTCCTCAGGGAAAAGTCTTGGTTGCCCTGGTGTGTATTTGATGTATAGAGCTTTATCGCCGGACGGGGGAGCGTCCTCAATCGCAACTTCGCACACGTAAGCGACACGATCTTCCATCAGTAGAGTTTTCGCCGCAGAAGCGTGTGAGTCTTCAGAGTTGGAGGCATCATAAATTCGATCAAAGTCCTCACTTCTGCTGGCTTCCTTGATCATGGCGGAGTCGAGTACGCCATCGCAAGCCTGCTTCAGAGCTGCAGCCCCCCGGGGAGGCTCATCCTCCCCACATCCAGTACAGGTCAGTATAAGAAGCACTGATCCAAGGATGGAAAAATAGTTCCGACTCACCGGCGGCCTCCGTCCGTACGGTCTGTCGTATTCGCTCCGCGGTCGTATGCGTTCAAGACGCTCTCCGTGTAATCCTGCCCTGAGTATTCTTTCATGTACAGAAGTGCCGGCGTCGTCGCGCGGAGTTGTCCGAGGTCACTGAATCGAGTTACCGTCATACGGTTTTTGTCAGAGAGATCGGCTTCCTTCTCCTTGACCTCCCTGTCGATCTCGATGCCCCACTGTGTTTCCACAGCGCCGGCCGCTCCCTCGACCAAAGTTGGGACGGCGAATGCCGCAGCAACGGAGGCTGTAGGCCCGGCGACCGGGAGAAGAGCGAGGCCGGTTACCACTCCGAGCCCTTGGCTGATTCCAAATTTTTTCCACTCGGCAGACTCGGCCAACTTATCGTTGATTTTGTCGGTGGCATCTCCATATTGTTTGTCAACATAGGAGATGCGTGCCTCATCGAGGATCCCGTGCACATAGCCACCATTGTTGAGAACTTTGTGTGCCGACTCAGGGGAGTCCTTGTGAGCCTCCAGTGCCCCCAACGTGAATGCTTGCTGCGCGGAAGAGAGAATCTTGTAGCCGCTGTCGTGCTGGGCGACGTTGTAGAGGAACTGGCTCGCCGTTGTCTGCTTGAGATCGAGATGTCCCTTGCCCTCGTGGCCGTATAGTTCGTTGCGCCCCTCCAATGATCCACGTCCGCCTTCGTCGATCGTGGACCAGTTCAGGTCGTCCATGTAACCAGCACCCATTCGTGCAAGGCTATCGCCGAGTCCAGGCTTTCCTTCGATAAGGCCACTGTCTCCGGCGACGATAACCGCTACCTGCTCCATAACATTCGCGGTTCGGTCATCGCGTTGCAGCATGCCATTTGAGGAATCGTATGGGACGCCCAGTGTGGCGGCTTCGAGTGCGTGCCCTAGTTCGTCGTATCCGTACCCTCTGTTACCTTCAGCGAAGGGGTTAGCGTTTGGCCATTCTCGCTTATTGAGTAGATACTGCAAGTCGGAGTCATGCTTTTCGTCACTGTTCCAGTCCTTTGAATAGAACAGCTCCTTAGCGGCTTCCGGATTGTGGCCAAGAGCTTCCAAATATCCAGCCATGGGGTCGAGTCCCTGGTCATTCCCTGACCCGAAGTTCAGGTAGGGAGCAGGGTTGCCTTCTGCTCGCCAGAGGTCGTTCGGCTTTTCATCTTTGTGTGATTTTTCGTAAGCGATAAGCTCATCGCCGTAGCTTTTTAGAAAATCGGTGTCGTACTGGCCGTAGCGCATCAGGCTACTCATTACTTGGAAGCCATAGGGACCTTCCTGTGTGACTCCTCTCCCCATGTCCAAGTAATCGATCTGCTTTTCCCCCAAGGAGATGACGTCATGCTTCCATCGCTCCATTGCCCTGCTGTCGGAGTGTGAAGCTGTTGCCAAGGTGTAGCTCAAGGACTTCTGAATGGCCGCAGAGACCTTCGTCTGTTCGTCGCCGGTCTGTACACGGTCGGCAATCCTCGTCCATAGTTCCAGAGTGCCTTTAGCGCCCAGCTGTGTTGCGAATTTTTCCGCAAAGTACGGGTCACCCTCGTTGCGGGCCAGAAGCGTATTGATCCGACGAAGCATGGCGGGGTCGAGGGAACCATTGGCTCCAGCCAGTGTCAGTTCGCTCCGTTCGCCGACCAGTTTCTCGAGTTCCTTGAGGTCCTTGTCAGCCTGTGCGCGGCCCTTCTTGGCATCGGCAATACTGTGATACGTGTTAGAGCTGAAGCCCTTACCGCGCCCGTTGCGGTCCTGGCTCAGTGCCCAGAAAAGAGCGTCATCCGCTTCCTGAGCCGCGTCGATGATCGATCGAATACTGCTTCGGTATGCCTGGAGCGTCTCTTGGTATCCTTTGTTCAGCGCCCCGATGTGTTCCGTAGGAGTATCCTCTGGTGGGTCGAAATAGACCTCGCCGTCGGGCTTGATGGAGAGGTATTTGTCGGATTCGATGTCGCGCTTGAGTCTCTTCAGCTTCGACTGAGAACTGGTGAAAATCTCGTGGGCGTCGTCCAGTAGTTTATGAACATCATCGGCTTCATCCGCTGCCGCAGCGATCTGCTTACCGACAAGTTGAACTTTTTCGAGGGCAGTGGCGGCGGCTTCGCCTTTCCAGTCCGAGCCTTCTAGGTCTTTCTCCACCGTATTCTCGTACTGCTTGTGAACCTTTCTGAATTCTTCAGGAAGCTTGCGCCACTTGGCCACAGCATCGGAAAGCTCACTAAAGTCTGCGTGGAGGAGCGTCTGGTAGTCCAGCATGTCTTTTCTTTTCGGTAAGGCTACTTAAGCTTTTCGCTGCTGTGGCGGGCCTTTTCTCTTTGTTCGCGTGCCGCGTACTCGTTGGCGCTGGTGCGCAATGCTCCGGAAATGTCGTTCTTCAACAGGTTTTCGACGTACTTCATCTGCCCGCGCCACCTGGTCATGAACGTGGAGAACGCAGGGCCCGACTTGAACCCCTTCAGACTGGAGCCAACCTGCTCTGTTTCCTTAGAGGCGGCGTTGTCGGCCTTCACGAAGTCGTCGCGTACGGTCTCCGCGTTCGTAGCCCGTCGCTTGAGGAATGCGGAGTCGGCTACCAATTTCTTGCCGGGTGTGCTTCCGCCGCCGTCTGCCGGCAGCTGGTTGAGCTGCATGCTGCTCTGCTGCCGCGCGACCGCGTTGCTGCGGATCTGGCCCCACATCTCATCGAATGACACGGCGGTTCCTTCGTACTGTCACTGACGTCACTGCCATCTGATCCACGCCTGCCTCGGGTTCGGTCACGGATGCTGTCCCGGGCGAGGCGTTCCCTCCGGCGGTGTGCCGGTGACGGGGCTGTGCGGCTGGCCGTAGGACGGGTACTGCTGGGAAGGCGAGTACGGCGAGTACGTGGGTGGGAGAGGTGGGGCGGCCGGAGTCGGCACGGATCGCCTGCGTCGACTGCGGAACACGGGGATCGCGACGGCGGCGCCCAGGGCCGCGGCGGCTGCGATGCCCAGTCCGATCCAGAGTGGGGCTTGGCTGTCGTCCGATTCCCCCGGCGAGGCAGCCGCTGAGGCTTTCTTATCGGCCTTCTCATCGCCGGCGGATCCAGCGGTCGAGGAGGCCGTCGGCGAGGGAGCCGCGGAAGTGGCTGCGGCGGCCAGGTCCGGCAGCGGGTACTCGTCGGCCGGCCCTGGGTCACCGGGGTTCTGGAGCGCGACCCGAGGACGGACGATTCCGTAGCCGAAGTCGTCGTTGCGGGTCCAGCTCTCCTCGTTGCCCTTCATCGTATTGATGAGCACGCGGAGAATTTGATGATTTGTCCAATCCGGGTGTTTCGACCAGATGAGGGCAGCGGAGGCGGATGCGATAGCCGTGGCGTCGCTGGTTCCTTCGGTCTCGCACACCTGGGTTCCGCCGAGACATGCGTGAACCATGTTGTCGCCCGGAGCCGTCACATCAACTTCCGCACCATGCTGTGAGAAAGAGGCTCGCTCAATCTTTTCCGTGATCGCGCCAACGCCCACTACGCCAGGTGTGGAAGCCGGATATTCCGGCAGATTTGACCTATCGCCACTGTTTCCCACTGCGGCAAAAATCAGTTTGCCTTTATCAATCGCATAGGTCACTGCGGCGGCCAACTCGGGTGTACTAACATTTTTCCTGCCGGGGGCGTTAGATGCGCCCATCGAAATGTTGATGATTTGAGCTTCTGAGTCAGCTGCGTACCGGATGGCCTGGCTCAATACCCGGGCGTATTCAGCTCCTGTATCTACTCGCCCATAACCCTCGGTCCCGTAACGCATGCGGATGGGGAGAATTTTGGCCCCTGGGGCGAGGCCCCAGGAACCGCTGACTGATCCTCTTGCTCCTGTGGCGGCGATAAGTGCTGCTATGCTCGTCCCGTGGCCGGCCAAATCAGTGTGTTCGTTGCCGCGCTGGTTGGAGAAGTCCTTACCGTCCAGGACTTGGCCCTTCAAATCGGTCAGGGATCTATCGACGCCGGAATCGATGACGGCAACGGTGACACCCCGACCGGTACTGACCTTCCACATCTCATTAGCCTGCATGGCATCGAGATGCCATTGACGAGCCCGGACGGATTCGGCATGAGCGGGTGTGGCGGCAACGCCCACCAGCAGCAGGCCGAGAGCAGCCGACACTGCTGAAAGGGACCGCAGTGTTCGCTTACCGCTACCGCTGGTACGCATGTGCCTTCCCGATGATGTGATGTTATTTCGGATTCAGTCGACTACCGGCGGAAGGGCCCGACGATTTTGACGGACCCAGGTCTCCTCTTCCTCCAGGAGGTAATCGGGGCGTTGGCCGCGCTGCTCCTCCCGGCGTGAGTTGGAAGGGTTGGTGGGGGACAACGGTGTGCCGCGTCCGGCCACCGGACCATGAGCCGAAACGCCGCTAGCCCCAGGACGTACCAACCCAGAACCACCTGGTGTAAAGGGACGCGCGCCGGTATGACCCGATTGGATCGGGCGGGCGCCCACAACACCACCTGTTTCTGACGAAGGACGACGGCCGGTCGGGCCGCCCGCAGTGCCGGATGTTCCTCCTGCTGTCGGACCCGTAACCATGTCGCGTGGCATCGGCGTATGGCCTTGCACGCCTCCACTACCAATGACTGTCCCATGCGGGATACCGCCCGTCGGCCGACCGGAAACGGGAGTGACAGGACGTCCACCTACGATCCCGGTATCGCGGGGCGTACGTACTGGTCCTCCGCTTAGCAACCCTTGTCCAGGGACTAGCGGGGAACGGGTGGCAGAGGGAACGTGTGCCGGATTGACCGGGCCCTGCCTGATTCCGACGCTTCCGTTAAAAGCAGGGGGCGCAACACTCGATTGAATGTGCGAGGTGTCGGGGCGAGGCAGGTTTGTCTGCGGTCCTGCCGAGGCTGCGGTGAGGGGCTCCGAAAAACGGGGAAGTGTGGCCAGACCGTCGATTTCCATGGCGACAGGTTGGGCATGGGGAACTTGCTGATCAGTGAGTCCAGTCGTGCCGTGTTCCGTGACGGCATAGGCGACCGGGCGAACCGCAACTTGTCCGGCTGCGGTGTCGCCGTAAACAGGCTGACGAGTGAAAGCCAAAGCTGCTTCGCCGCCCCATGCGGAGCCGTCGGGCAGGTATTTTTTCTGAGGCTCCCGCCACCAACTAGGGTCACCAGTATTCGCAACCGGCGGCGAAAACGTAGGCGGCTCCACACTGTTCACCTGCTGCGCCGAGTACTCGTACGTCTGTGCCAGCTTCCGCAGCTGCTGTACGGCCTCCGTCCGCGCCGCCTCCATCCGCTGCTGTGCCGCTGCCGCGTCGCTCTGGGCGGTCTGGGCCAGCTTCCGGGCGTCGGGGTCGTTGCGGGCGCCCGGGGCCTGGGCCGCCGCCATCGTCTTCTTCGCCTCGGCGAGGTCTTCCTCGGCCCGCGTGGTCTCCGACGGGTCCGGCATGGCCGCCTTGGCCTCGGCGACCGCCTGCGCGACCGTGGCCATCCAGCGCGACGCCACCTCGGCGTACTGGCCCAGGCGGAGTGTGGCGCTCGCCGTCTGGCCGCCCCAGTCGCGGAAGGCGTCGCCGGCCTCGCCCTGCCACTCCAGTCCCTTGGTGTACGTCATCAGGTCGTCGCCGATCTTCGTGATCGTCGAGGCGGCCTTGGAGAGCTTGGTGGCGAGCTGGGCGGCGCCTTCCGACGTCGCCGGGTCGAGCATCGCCGCCAGTTGCTCGTGCGTCATGGACTCGAAGTCGGTGCGGGCGAGCTGCGGCGCCCGCCGCTTGGGCTGTCCGGCCATCACAGACCCTCCTCGCTGCCACCGGCGGACCGGCCACCGCCGGGCGTCCGCTGGCCGGCGCCCCCTTCCGGTGTCGGAGCGTTGCCCCGCCGTTCCCCGTACGGGTCCCGCTCCGCGACGTAGTACTTCTCCGCCTCGGCGTTGACCGCCTTCATCCGGGCCCGGATGTCGGCGTCGAGGTTCTCGTAGCCCACCCGCGCAGCGTGCACCGCCAGTCCCATCCCCTCGATCTGCGCGTTCAGCGCCTTCGAAAGGTTCTCCAACTCGTCGTGGACGATGGCGTACGTGTCGTAAAGGAACTGTGCTTCCTTGAAGTCGGCGGAACCCAGCTGGGCGCGGGGCAGGCGGTCCTGGCCGACCTTGTCCGGTGCCGCCTCGGACGTCTCGAGCTCCGTCAGCAGTTCGTCGACGCGCTTCTTGAAGCTCTTCATGGCGCTGTGCTGGATGTCCAGCGCCATCTGAGGATTCACATGGGACAGGGTGTCGAACGACTTTCCCGTGTCCGGCGCGTCGCCCGTGCCTCCGCCCCCGTTCGAACTCACCTCGGTCGCCTCCCCGTTCTCCCCGTTCAGTCACCTCGACTCACGTCGAGTCACAACTAACCGATCACCTTAGTGCCGTTGCGGAAGCAAGCCCACCTGAATCAGCGGCGTACCGCGCTTCCTTGATACGAACACGCCACGTCCCGGCGGCATGGGGCGGGCCCGGACGCCGCCGAGGATGTCGCCCTCGGTCGGATCGCCCGACAGCACCACGCCCTGGGCGCCGAGTTCCTTCAGCCGCTGCATGAACGACTCGTACATGGCGCGGGACGCGCCGGCCGAACTGCGCGCGACGATGAACTTCACGCCCACGTCGCGCGCGAACGGCAGGTGTTCCACGAGCTGCGACAGCGGATTGCCGGAGCTGGTGGCGACCAGCTCGTAGTCGTCGACGATGACGAACAGCTGCGGGCCGTTCCACCAGCTGCGGTCGCGCAGCTGCTGCGGAGTGATGTCCGGCTTGGGCGCGCGCATCTCCATGAACTGGCGCACGGCGTCCATGTGCACCTGCATCGCCGACGCCATGGGCGCGTACTCCAGCAGGTGCTGCTCCGGCACCGCCTCCAGCATGGTGCGCCGGTAGTCGCCGACCACGATGCGGGCCTCGGCGGGGGTGTAGCGCTCGGCGATCTGCTTCGCGATCAGACGCAGCAGGTTGGTCTTGCCGGACTCGCTCTCGCCGAGGACGAGGAGGAACGGGTCGGTGTCGAAGTCGATGAAGACCGGCTCCAGGTTCGCCTCGTCGATGCCGATCGCGATGCCGTGCTGCGGGAACTCGAAGCCCTTGGGCAGCTGGTCGGCCGGCAGCTTGCGGGGGAGCAGGCGCACGGCCGGGGCGGGAGGCCCCTGCCAGCGGTCCTTCACCGCCTGCACGAGCTGCGCCGTGGCCTCGGACAGGCTCTCGGCGTCGGAGGACGAGTCGATCCGCGGCATCGCCGTCATGAAGTGCAGCTTCTGGGGGACCTGGCCGCGGCCCGGCACCCCGGTCGGCACGTTCACGGCGACCTTGCGGTCGAACTCGGAGTCCATGGCGTCGCCCAGGCGCAGCTCCAGCCGGCCGAGGATCTGGTCCTTGAGGGCCGCTCGCACCTCCATGTACCGCGAGGCGGTGAGGACCACGTGGATGCCGTAGCCCAGGCCCCGGCCGGCGATGTCGTTGACGACGCCCTCGAGGCCCTCGTAGTCGTTGCGGAAGCCGCCCCAGCCGTCGATGACCAGGAAGACGTCTCCCCAGGCCTCGCCCGGCAGGTCGCCCGCCGCGCGCCGCCGGCGGTAGGTGGCGACGGAGTCGATGCCGTGGGCGCGGAAGAACTGCTCGCGGCGGTTGAGGATGCCCGCGACCTCCGCGACCGTGCGCCGGACGCGCTCCGGGTCCAGCCGGGAGGCGACACCGCCCACGTGCGGCAGGTCGGCCACCGCGGCCAGGCCGCCGCCACCGAAGTCCAGGCAGTAGAACTGCACTTCGTGCGGGGTGTGGGTCAGCGCGAAGGAGGCCACCAGCGTGCGCAGGAGGGTCGACTTGCCCGACTGCGGGCCGCCGACCACCATCATGTGGCCCGCGGCGGCCGAGAAGTCCTGGTACAGGATCTCCCGCTTCTGCTCGAAGGGCTTGTCGATCAGGCCGAGCGGAACCGTCAGACCGCCCGGCCGGGAGTACTCCGGCGGGTGGAGTCCGCGCTGGGGGGAGACGGCCAGGGCGGGCAGCAGCTCGTCCAGCGTCGGTGCCCGGTCCAGCGGCGGAAGCCACACCTGGTGCGCCGGCACGCCCTGCCCCTCCAGCCGCTGCACGATGACGTCCAGCACGGTGTCGGCCAGCGCGTCGTCCTCCGGCCGGTCGGGGGTCCGCGGCTGCTCCGGGCCGGGTTCCGCGTACACCACGGGCACCGGGGCCGCGGTGAACAGCGCCGGCCGGCGCTCGACGGGCGTCCTGCCGCGGTCGATCTCCGGTCCGCCCGCCCGGTAGGGCCCCGACACGTACGCCGCCTTGAAGCGCACCATCTCGTCCGTGCCGAACTTCAGGTAGCCCGAGCCGGGGACGGACGGCAGGTGGTACGCGTCCGGCACGCCGAGCGCCGCCCGCGACTCGGCCGCGGAGAACGTCCGCAGGCCGATCCGGTACGACAGATAGGTGTCCAGTCCGCGCAGCCGGCCCTCCTCCAGCCGCTGCGAGGCGAGCAGCAGGTGCACGCCCAGCGACCGGCCGATGCGCCCGATCTGGATGAACATGTCGATGAAGTCGGGCTTGGCGGTGAGGAGTTCGCTGAACTCGTCGATCACCAGGACCAGCGATGCCAGCGGTTCCAGGGGGGCGCCGGCGGCCCGCGCCTTCTCGTAGTCGTGGATGTTGGCGTAGTTGCCGGCCGCGCGCAGCAGCTCCTGGCGGCGCTGCAGCTCGCCGCGGATCGCGTCGCCCATGCGGTCCACGAGCGTCAGGTCGTCGGCGAGGTTGGTGATCACGGCGGCGACGTGGGGCATCTGGGACATGCCGGCGAAGGTCGCGCCGCCCTTGAAGTCCGCCAGGACGAAGTTGAGCGTCTCGGACGAGTGCGTGACCGCCAGGCCGAGCACCAGCGTGCGCAGCAGCTCCGACTTGCCGGAGCCGGTCGCCCCGACGCACAGGCCGTGCGGGCCCATGCCGTCCTGGGCGGCCTCCTTCAGGTCCAGCATCACGGGCTGGCCGTTCTCCCCGACGCCGATCGGCACCCGCAGCCGCTCCGGCGTGGACCGCGGCCGCCAGGTGCGCCTGACGTCCACGGACGCCGCGTCGCCCAGACCGAGCAGGTCGGTGAAGTCCAGGTTGGCCAGCAGCGGTTCGTCGTCGTCACCGCCGCCCATGCGCAGCGGCGCCAGCTGCCTCGCCAGCGCCTCCGCGGCGGGCAGGGAGATCCCGTCGGGCACGCCCTCGTAGACGACCCCGCTCCCGGAGTCCAGCCACAGCCGGTCCGGACGCACGACGACGGAGAGGTCGCCGCGCGGCTGGTCCAGGTCGCCGGAGACGACCTCGAGGACGGTCACGCCCTGCAGGCCCTCCGCGGCCGCGAAGGCCGAGGTCGGGGGAACCATCCCGCCGTCGAGGACCACCAGGACGTGCGGCTGGTCCAGCAGCGGCTGACCGTCGCGGCTGAACCGCGGCCGGCCGTCCAGCCGGCCGGCCAGCAGCTGCTCCAGCTCACCGAGGTCGTCCCCGAACAGGCGGCGCGTGCCGGCCCCGTCGAGCCGGCCCGGCGCCTGGCAGTGCGGAAGCCACTTCGTCCAGTCCCACCGGCCCACCGCGCCCGGCGCCGCCACCACGGCCAGCACCAGGTCGTCGGGGGAGTGCAGCGTGACGGCCTGGGCGACCAGGGCCCGGGCCGACGCCTGGGCGCTGTCCGGATCGCCGGAGACCGTCACGTGGTAGAAGGCGCGCAGCGACACCGCGACCGGCAGGCCGTCCAACTGTCCGTGCACGGACAGGAAGCGCTGCATGGCGCCGGCGCACAGCGGCTCCAGTTCGTCCACCGGGGCGGTGTGCGGGGCGACGAGCGGGGTGGCCAGCTGCTGCGGGCCCAGCCCCACCCGCACCTGTCCGAAGTCGCTGTCCCCGACGCGCCTCTCCCACACCCGGCTGCCCTCCGCGACCACCGCCCACAGCTGTTCCGGGGCGGGGTGCAGGTACAGCTGGGCGTCGCGCTGGCGCAGGGCCGTCCGGCGCACCGTGCGGCGCGTCTGCGCCAGGTACCGGAGGTAGTCGCGGCGCACATCGGCCATTTGCCCCTGCGTACCCCGGCGGTAGCGGACGATCTGCGCGATCACCATCGCGGCCGTCGACACCAGCATCACCACGCCCATGATCCGCATGAACGGATGGGCGTTGGGGGACGCGAAGTAGAACACCACCGACGAGCCCATGCCGAGGGTCGGCAGGACCTGCATCAGGATGCCCTCCTGCTGCCCGCGCGGCAGTTCGGGAGGAGCCTCCAATTGGAGTTCGTCCGAGGGCACTTCGGGTGGCAGCGCACGCGGCGGGCGCTTGATGACGATATGGCTCACCGGAGCATCAATCCCCCTATACGGACGATCGGTTGCGCACCGGCACCCCCGTGGTGACGGTCGTCCTCCGCTTCCCGGTGATCCTACGTGTCATCACCGACGGCGCTTGTCGGTAGGGTGGCGCCCCGCAGCGTACGCATCCGCGAAGCAGGGGGTCAGTGAAGGTGAGTACGACCACGGCGACCGGGTTCTGCCGAGTCACTGTCGTGGCGCCCGACAGCCGTATCGACGTGGCGCTCCCGGTGGACATCCCCGTGGCCGACGTCTATCCGGAGATCCTGCGCCTGACGGGACAGACCCAGCCGGTCGGCAGCCCCACGGGGTACCACCTGGTGCGCCGTGACGGCCGGGTCCTCGACGGCGCCCGCACGCTCGCCGACGAGCGGGTCCTGGACGGCGAGGTGCTCAGCCTGCGCCCGTTCGCGGAGTCCCTGCCGCCCGCCGTCCACGACGACGTGGCGGACGCGGTCGCCTCCGCGGTCGTGCGCGACCGGCACCTGTGGAGCGACGACCTGTTGCGCGTGGCGGGACTGACCGCGGGCGCCCTGCTTCTGCTGCTGCTCGGATTCGTCCTGTGGTTCGCCGATCCGGTGCGCCACGACATGCACGGCCTGCCGGGCGTCGTCGCGGGCGGCCTGGGCGTGCTGCTGACCGCCTTCGCCGGTGTGCGCGCACGGGTCTACGGCGACCGGGGCTCGGCCGTCGCCCTCGGACTGGGGGCGCTGCCGCTGCTGCTGATCGCGGGATCCGGGATCGTCGCCCCCGCGGCCGGGCAGGGGCCGGGCAAGCTGCAGTTCATGCTGGGCTGCGTGGCCGTCCTGGTGGCCTCGGTGGCCCTGGTCGCGTGCGCTCCCGGCGCGGACGCGCCCTTCGTGGCGGCCACCTTCCTGGCGGCGGTGGGCACCCTGGCCACCTTCGTGGCGATCGCCGCCGAGGCGTCCGCCACCGCCGCCGCGGCGGTGTGCGCCCCCTGCGCGATCGGCGTGGTCGCCTTCCTCCCGGGCCTGTCCGCGCGCTTCGCCCGGCTGCCCATCGGCTACGCGTCCCCGCGTTCCGCCGCCCACGACGACCTCGACCCGGGCCCCGCGCACGGCCCCGACGCCGAGGCCCTCGACGCCGAGCGCATCGCCGCCCAGGCCCGGCGCGGTCACGAGATGCTGCTGGGCCTGGTGGGCGGTACCGCGGCCGTCGTCGTGGGGTCCGCGGCCGTCCTCGGTTTCTCGGACAACCTCTGGGGACAGCTCCTGGCCCTGGCCACCGGCCTGTCCATGCTGATCCGCGCCCGTCTGTTCCGCTACACGTCCCAGGTGGCCTGCGTCCTCGTCGCGGGCATCGGCGCCGTCGCCCTGCTGCTGCTCGGCCTGGCGCTGAACCCGCCGGCCGAGGCCCTGACCGAGTTCGTCCTGCACGACGACCGGGGAGCGCTCGACACGCGCACGATCTGGCTGACGGCGGCGGTCTCGGCCGGCGCCGCCCTGGTCACCGCCATCGGTCTGATCGTCCCGCGCAAGGGGCTGTCCCCCTTCTGGGGCCGCTTCCTCGACCTCGCCGAGTCGGCCGTCCTGCTCACCCTGGTCCCGCTGTGCCTCGCCGCGCTGGGCGTCCTGACCACCGTGCGCTCCCTGACGGGCTGACCCCGCAGCGGGCCTCGGACGATCGCGTCCGGCCAGGCTGGTACCCTGAGTGACGGCCGTTCGTGTACGCACCCCCGGAGCCCTCCGCTCTGGAGGCCGCGCCCAGCGGATCCCCGCCTCCCGAGTTGTGGAAGTCCCCCCGCGAAGAAGACCGGGGGCACTCGGTGGCCGCTCACAGACCATGAGGAGTACGCGTGTCGCTCGACGCCGCCACGAAGAAGCAGATCATCGCCGAGTTCGGTACCAAGGAGGGTGACACCGGCTCCCCCGAGGTCCAGGTCGCTCTGCTGTCCCGTCGGATCTCCGACCTGACCGAGCACCTCAAGACCCACAAGCACGACCACCACTCCCGCCGCGGCCTGCTGATCCTGGTCGGTCAGCGCCGCCGGCTGCTGCAGTACCTCGCCAAGAAGGACATCCAGCGTTTCCGTACGCTGGTCGACCGCCTCGGCATCCGCCGCGGTGCGGCGGGCGCCAAGTAAGACGCCGTGAAGGGAGCGGTTCCCAGAGATCGGGGGCCGCTCCCTTTGCTGTACGTGCGCACTGTCACTGCCTCTTTGTAGTGTGGTAGCACGATGCACTATGCATGACACAGCGTGATACGACCCGCCCATAGTGGGTACGGCGTCATCACGTAAGACGAACGAGGAGGAGCGCACCTCGCCGCCGCCGGTCCTCGGTAGTGGCCCCCGGGCGAGCGAACCCGGGTGCTTCGATCGAAGACCGGCCCGCACCAGACGGAGCGCTTCTCCGCCACCGTCCCCCTGCCACACGGGCAGCGAGGACGAAGACGAGGAGAAAACGCTAGTGGAGAACGAGACCCACTACGCCGAGGCCGTCATCGACAACGGCGCCTTCGGCACCCGCACCATCCGTTTCGAGGCGGGCCGCCTGGCCAAGCAGGCCGCCGGTTCCGCCGTGGCGTACCTGGACGACGACACCATGGTGCTGTCGGCCACCACCGCCTCCAAGCAGCCCAAGGACCAGCTCGACTTCTTCCCGCTGACGGTCGACGTCGAGGAGCGGATGTACGCCGCCGGCAAGATCCCCGGCAGCTTCTTCCGCCGCGAGGGCCGGCCGAGCGAGGACGCGATCCTCACCTGCCGCCTGATCGACCGCCCGCTGCGCCCGTCCTTCAAGAAGGGCCTGCGCAACGAGATCCAGGTCGTCGCCACAGTGATGGCCCTCAACCCCGACCACCTGTACGACGTCGTCGCGATCAACGCCGCGTCCGCGTCCACGCAGCTGGCCGGCCTGCCCTTCTCCGGCCCGATCGGCGGCGTCCGCGTCGCGCTGATCCGCGGCCAGTGGGTGGCCTTCCCGACGCACACCGAGCTCGAGGACGCCGTCTTCGACATGGTCGTCGCGGGCCGCGTCCTGGAGGACGGCGACGTCGCGATCATGATGGTCGAGGCCGAGGCCACCGAGAAGACGATCAAGCTGGTCGAGGGCGGGGCCGAGGCGCCCACCGAGGAGGTCGTCGCCGCCGGTCTGGAGGCCGCGAAGCCCTTCATCAAGGTGCTCTGCAAGGCCCAGTCGGACCTCGCGTCCAAGGCCGCCAAGCCGACCGCCGAGTTCCCGATCTTCCTGGACTACCAGGACGACGTCTTCGAGGCGCTGACCGCCGCCGTCCGGCCCGAGCTCGCCCAGGCGCTCACCATCGCCGGCAAGCAGGAGCGCGAGGCCGAGCTGGACCGCGTCAAGCAGCTCGCCGCCGAGAAGCTCCTGCCGGAGTTCGAGGGCCGCGAGAAGGAGATCTCCGCCGCGTACCGCGCGCTCACCAAGCAGCTGGTGCGCGAGCGCGTGATCAAGGAGAAGAAGCGCATCGACGGCCGCGGCGTCACGGACATCCGTACGCTCGCCGCCGAGGTCGAGGCCATCCCGCGGGTGCACGGCTCCGCGCTGTTCGAGCGTGGCGAGACCCAGATCCTGGGCGTCACCACCCTCAACATGCTCCGCATGGAGCAGCAGCTGGACACCCTCTCGCCGGTGACCCGCAAGCGCTACATGCACAACTACAACTTCCCGCCGTACTCCACCGGCGAGACCGGCCGCGTCGGCTCCCCCAAGCGCCGCGAGATCGGCCACGGCGCCCTCGCCGAGCGCGCCCTGATCCCGGTCCTGCCGTCGCGCGAGGAGTTCCCGTACGCGATCCGTCAGGTCTCCGAGGCCCTCGGCTCCAACGGCTCGACGTCCATGGGCTCGGTCTGCGCCTCCACCATGTCGCTGCTGAACGCCGGTGTGCCGCTGAAGGCCCCGGTCGCCGGCATCGCCATGGGCCTGATCTCCCAGGAGATCGACGGCGAGACGCACTACGTCACGCTGACCGACATCCTCGGCGCCGAGGACGCCTTCGGCGACATGGACTTCAAGGTCGCCGGCACCAAGGACTTCGTGACCGCCCTCCAGCTCGACACCAAGCTGGACGGCATCCCGGCCTCCGTCCTGGCCGCCGCCCTGAAGCAGGCCCGCGACGCCCGCCTGCACATCCTCGACGTGATGATGGAGGCCATCGACCGGCCCGACGAGATGTCCCCGCACGCCCCGCGGATCATCACCGTCAAGATCCCGGTCGACAAGATCGGCGAGGTCATCGGCCCCAAGGGCAAGATGATCAACCAGATCCAGGAGGACACGGGCGCCGAGATCACCATCGAGGACGACGGCACGATCTACATCGGCGCCGCCGACGGCCCCTCGGCGGAGGCCGCCCGTACGGCGATCAACTCCATCGCCAACCCGACCATGCCCGAGGTCGGCGAGCGCTACCTCGGCACGGTCGTCAAGACGACCACCTTCGGTGCGTTCGTCTCCCTGCTGCCCGGCAAGGACGGTCTGCTGCACATCTCGCAGATCCGCAAGCTGGCCGGCGGCAAGCGCGTGGAGAACGTCGAGGACGTGCTCGGCGTGGGCCACAAGGTCCAGGTCGAGATCGCCGAGATCGACTCCCGCGGCAAGCTCTCCCTCGTTCCGGTGATCGAGGGCGAGGAAACCGCGTCCGACAGCGGCTCCGACACCAAGAAGGACGACGCCGACCAGTGACGTCCCGCGGCTCCAAGGCGACGGCCCGCATCTCCTCGGGGGCGCGGGCCGTCGCCCGTACCCAAACCCTCATCGAGGGCACCGGCGGCATCGGCACGGTCCGCAAGACCACCCTCCCGGGCGGTCTGCGGATCGTCACCGAGACGCTGCCCTCGGTCCGCTCCGCCACCTTCGGCATCTGGGCGCACGTCGGCTCCCGCGACGAGACGCCGTCCCTGAACGGCGCCACGCACTACCTGGAGCACCTGCTCTTCAAGGGCACGTCGCGCCGGAGCGCGCTGGACATCTCCTCCGCCATCGACGCGGTCGGCGGCGAGATGAACGCGTTCACGGCCAAGGAGTACACGTGCTACTACGCGCGCGTGCTCGACACCGACCTGCCCCTGGCCATCGACGTCGTCTGCGACATGCTGACGGGTTCCCTCATCCTCGAGGAGGACGTCGACGTCGAGCGCGGCGCGATCCTCGAGGAGATCGCGATGACCGAGGACGACCCGGGCGACTGCGTGCACGACCTGTTCGCGCACACGATGTTCGGCGACCACCCCCTCGGCCGCCCGGTCCTCGGCACGGTCGACACGGTCAACGCCCTCACCGCCGACCGCATCCGCCGCTTCTACAAGAAGCACTACGACCCCACCCACCTGGTGGTCGCGTGCGCCGGCAACATCGATCACACCAAGGTCGTGCGGCAGGTCCGCGCCGCCTTCGAGAAGGCCGGCGCCCTGAAGAACCCGGGCGCCGCCCCCGTCGCCCCGCGCGGCGGCAGCCGCACCGTCCGCACCGCGGGCCGGGTCGAGCTGATCGGCCGCAAGACCGAGCAGGCGCACGTCGTCCTCGGCATGCCGGGCCTGTCCCGCACCGACGAGCGCCGCTGGGCCCTCGGCGTGCTCAACACGGCCCTCGGCGGCGGGATGTCGTCCAGGCTCTTCCAGGAGGTCCGCGAGAAGCGCGGCCTGGCCTACAGCGTGTACTCGTACACCTCCGGCTTCGCCGACTGCGGCCTGTTCGGCGTGTACGCGGGCTGCCGTCCCAGCCAGGTGCACGACGTGCTGAAGATCTGCCGCGACGAACTCGACCACGTCGCCGAGCACGGCCTGTCCGACGACGAGATCGGCCGCGCCATCGGCCAGCTCCAGGGCTCCACGGTCCTCGGCCTGGAGGACACCGGCGCGCTGATGAACCGCATCGGCAAGAGCGAGCTGTGCTGGGGCGAGCAGATGTCCGTCGACGACATGCTGGCCCGGATAGCCTCGGTCACCCCGGACGACGTCCGCTCGGTCGCCCGCGACGTCCTCGGCCGGCGGCCCTCGCTGTCGGTCATCGGCCCGCTGAAGGACAAGCAGGCGGCCCGGCTGCACGACGCCGTCGCCTAACCCCTCCGGTAAGGAAGCAGAAGAGATGAGCAAGCTGCGCGTGGCGGTCCTCGGCGCCAAGGGCCGGATCGGCTCGGAAGCCGTACGGGCCGTCGAGGCCGCCGAGGACATGGAACTCGTCGCCGCCCTCGGCCGGGGCGACAAGCTGGAGACGCTGGCCGAGACCGGCGCCCAGGTCGCCGTCGAGCTGACCACCCCCGCCTCGGTCATGGGCAACCTCGACTTCTGCGTACGCCACGGCATCCACGCGGTCGTCGGCACGACGGGCTGGACCGACGAGCGCCTCGCGCAGCTGAGGGGCTGGCTCGGCCGGTCCCCGGAGACCGGCGTGCTCATCGCGCCGAACTTCTCCATCGGGGCCGTGCTCACCATGAAGTTCGCGCAGATCGCCGCGCCCTGGTTCGAGTCCGTCGAGGTCGTCGAGCTGCACCACCCGAACAAGGTGGACGCCCCCAGCGGCACCGCCACGCGCACCGCCCAGCTCATCGCCGAGGCCCGCCGCCGGGCCGGCTCCGCCCCCGCCCCGGACGCCACGGTCACCGCCCTGGACGGCGCCCGCGGCGCGGACGTCGACGGCGTCCCCGTGCACGCGGTCCGCCTGCGCGGCCTGCTCGCCCACCAGGAGGTCCTGCTCGGCGGCGAGGGCGAGACCCTCACCGTCCGGCACGACTCCCTGCACCACAGCAGCTTCATGCCGGGCATCCTGCTGGGCGTGCGCCGGATCGTGACGACCCCCGGCCTCACCTTCGGCCTGGAACACTTCCTGGACCTGGACTGAGCTGAGCCCCCGACCCCCATGCGCGCGAAGATCTCCTACGCCGTCACGGCCGCCGTCCTGGTCGTCTACTTCGTCCTGGCCGGCAGCCGCGGCGTGCTGCTCATCGAGACCGGTACGCCCCTCACCGTCGCCTTCGGCGTCGCGGTGCTGATCCTGCCGGTGATCGGCCTGTGGTTCCTGTGGAAGAACACCCAGTTCGTCCGCAAGGCCAACCGGCTCGCCGCCGAGCTGGACGCCGAGGGCGGCCTGCCCGTCGACGAGCTGAAACGCACCCCCAGCGGCCGTATCGACCGCGACTCGGCCGACGAGGTCTTCGCCCGGCGCAAGGCCGAGACGGAGGCGGCGCCCGACGACTGGCGCAGCTGGTTCCGGCTCGCCGTCGCCTACCACGACGCCCGTGACACCCCGCGCGCCCGCAAGGCCATGCAACGGGCGATCGCCCTGCACGACGCCTCGCGGTGACCTCTTCGCACGAGCGGGCGGGGCCCGGTCCGGGCCCGGACCGGGCCCCGCCCGCCGGTGCTCACGGCCGCCCGTGCTCCTCGGCCCACGCCCGCACCGCGTCGGCGGCCCGGTCGAACGCCTCCGTTCGTGCCAGGAAATCCGCGTTGTGCGTGGTCAGCAGCGGTGGTACGGCGCCCGCGGCCCGGCCCCGCCGGTCCAGGTGCAGGGCCTGCCCCTGCACCGCGCGCGGCAGCCCGAGCCAGCGCACCGGCTGCTGCACCGTCCGCACGCCGGCCACCTGCCCCCAGGGTGTCGTGCGCGTCGTGAAAAAGCCCGTGCGCCGCAGCCCCTGCGCGCTCACCCACACGCCCGCGCGCAGCAGCCGCAGGGCGACGGCGATGACGGCCAGCGCGATGCCGAGGACCACGCCGCCCTCCGACGGCGTGCCCGTCGCCGCGATGAGCGCCGCCGCGACCAGCACGAACGAGGCGAGCAGCAGCAACAGCGCCGCCACGCCCACCCGCCACGGCCCCGGACGGTAGGGCCGCCGCCAGCGATCTCGGTCGTCGTACGGCAGCGCGACGTCGTCCACCGCGTCGAAGGCGCGGTCGGCCGTCAGGAAGGGCAGGGGCACGGCTGGTCCTCACTCGCTCCATGCGTGGGCTGTGCCCGGTGAGGCTACCGACCTGTGTCCCCGGTCACCACCCTCGGGGGGCCGGATGGCGTCAGCGGGGGAGCCCTGCGGGTTCAGCGCCCGTCGGAGGCCTGGGACTGCTGCGTCCGCGGGGAGGAGGGGTCGAGCGACAGCGCCGGCATGCCGAGCACCAACGACCCCGCGAGCGCGGCGACGATCGTCAGTCCCAGCAGCCAGCGCCCGGCCATCTGGCCGAGGGAGACCCGCTCACGGGGCGGGGGAGCGACATTGCTGCGGAACCTGTCGGCTTCGGCGAGGAAGGCGAACGGGACGGGTTCGCGCCGGCGGGACATCAGGGGTGCGTCTCCTTCCGGGACTCGAACTGATCACTGTCGTCAACACAGACGATCGGATGCCCCGAAAGGTGCCCGCTTTCCGTGAATTCGCAGAACTTCGCCGCCCTATGTCGTGGCCCGGCACCGAACGCCCGGTGTCGGCGCCGGGCCGTAGAGTGTTCGCCGCCCGGAAGAAGTGTCCGGAAGAAGTGATGGAAGGACCGTTCCCGTCGTGACCGACACCCCCGCCGACGACCTCAAGCCCAGCTTCCGCAGCGACGTCACCGTCGAGCTGGTCAAGCACACCGCGTCCGACGCGGACGTGCTGTTCGCCGCCCGCGTCTCGACGATCGGCGAGCAGTCCCTGGACGAACTGGACAAGGACCCCGAGCGTTCCAAGGGCCTGATCAACTACCTGATGCGGGACCGGCACGGCAGCCCCTTCGAGCACAACTCGATGACCTTCTTCATCAGCGCCCCGATCTTCGTCTTCCGCGAGTTCATGCGGCACCGCGTGGGCTGGTCGTACAACGAGGAGTCGGGCCGCTACCGCGAGCTGCAGCCGGTCTTCTACGTCCCCGACGAGTCCCGCAAGCTGGTCCAGGAGGGCCGCCCGGGCAAGTACAGGTTCGTCGAGGGCACCCGGGCCCAGCAGGAGCTGGTCGGCCGCGTCATGGAGGACTCCTACCGGCAGTCGTACGAGGCCTACCAGGAGATGCTCGCCGCCGGCGTCGCCCGCGAGGTGGCCCGCTCGGTCCTCCCCGTCGGCCTCTACTCCTCGATGTACGCCACCTGCAACGCCCGCTCCCTGATGCACTTCCTCGGCCTGCGCACCCGGCACGAGCTGGCGAAGGTCCCCTCCTTCCCGCAGCGGGAGATCGAGATGGTCGGCGAGAAGATGGAAGCCGAGTGGGCCAGGCTCATGCCGCTCACCCACGCGGCCTTCAACGCGAACGGCCGCGTGGCGCCGTGAGGCGCCCCTGTTCCCCCGCTGGGCGCGGAGGGCGGATCAACCTCGCGAAGTGTCCGTATTGCGGCATTTAGAGAAGTTCATCTAGCCTGATCAAACGGGTCCGGCACTGCTTGAACCCCCGAGCAGGCAGTGCCGGGCTCCCCCTGTGTCACGACTGGTCGCCCGCCCCGAGGGCAGACCCCACCCTGAGCAGCGAGTAGCGTGTAACCATGGCTCCGACCTCCACTCCGCAGACCCCCTTCGGGAGGGTCCTCACCGCCATGGTCACGCCCTTCACGGCGGACGGCGCACTCGACCTCGACGGCGCGCAGCGGCTCGCCGCGCACCTGGTGGACGCAGGCAACGACGGCCTGGTCGTCAACGGCACCACCGGCGAGTCCCCCACCACCACCGACGCGGAGAAATCGGATCTCGTACGAGCGGTCCTGGAGGCGGTCGGCGACCGCGCCCACGTCGTGGCCGGCGTCGGCACCAACGACACCCACCACAGCGTCGGGCTCGCCCGCGCCGCGGAGAAGGCCGGCGCGCACGGCCTCCTGGTGGTCACCCCCTACTACAACAAGCCCCCGCAGGAGGGCCTCTACCAGCACTTCAAGGCCGTCGCCGACGCCACCGAGCTGCCGGTCATGCTCTACGACATCCCCGGCCGCAGCGGCGTCCCGATCACCACGGAGACGATCGTCCGCCTCGCCGAGCACCCGCGGATCGTCGCCAACAAGGACGCCAAGGGCGACCTCGGCCGCGCCAGCTGGGCCATCGTCCGCTCCGGCCTCGCCTGGTACTCCGGCGACGACATGCTGAACCTGCCCCTGCTCTCGGTGGGCGCGGTCGGCTTCGTCTCGGTCGTCGGCCATGTCGTCACCCCCGAGCTGCGCGCCCTGGCCGAGGCGTACACCGCGGGCGAGGTCCAGAAGGCCACCGAGATCCACCAGAGGTTGCTGCCGGTCTACACGGGTATGTTCCGCACCCAGGGCGTGATGACCGCGAAGGCGGCGCTCGCCCTGAAGGGCCTGCCCGCCGGCCCGCTGCGCGCCCCCATGGTGCAGTGCACGCCGGAAGAGATCGAGCAGCTCAAGCTCGATCTCGCCGCCGGCGGGGTACAGCTCTGACAACAGACTTCGCGCGACCGCTCGCGCACGCAGGCTCCACAACTGAAGACGCAGGCCACCGGTGCCTGCACCCACACGACAACTGCTTCTGCACGAACGTCATGCGCGCCACGTGCCCCACCGGTACGTGGCGTGTGTGGTGAGGAGAGTCTTTTGAGTCATCCGCATCCTGAACTCGGCCCGCCGCCGCCCCTCCCCAAGGGCGGCCTGCGGGTCACCCCGCTCGGTGGCCTCGGCGAGATCGGCCGGAACATGACGGTCTTCGAGTACGGCGGCCGCCTGCTGATCGTCGACTGCGGAGTGCTTTTCCCCGAGGAGGAGCAGCCCGGAATCGACCTGATCCTGCCGGACTTCTCGTCCATCCGGGACCGCCTCGACGACATCGAGGGCATCGTCCTCACCCATGGCCACGAGGACCACATCGGCGGCGTCCCCTACCTCCTCCGGGAGAAGGCGGACATCCCGCTGATCGGCTCCAAGCTGACCCTCGCCCTCATCGAGGCCAAGCTCCAGGAGCACCGCATCCGCCCCTACACCCTGGAGGTGGCGGAAGGGAACCGCGAGCGCATCGGCCCCTTCGACTGCGAGTTCGTCGCGGTCAACCACTCCATCCCCGACGCGCTGGCCGTGGCCGTCCGCACCCCCGCGGGCATGGTGGTCCACACCGGCGACTTCAAGATGGACCAGCTTCCGCTGGACAACCGCCTCACGGACCTCCACGCGTTCGCGCGCCTGAGCGAGGAAGGCATCGACCTCCTCCTCTCCGACTCCACGAACGCCGAGGTCCCCGGCTTCACGCCGCACGAGCGGGACATCTCCAACGTCCTGCGCCAGGTCTTCGCCGGCGCCCGCAAGCGGATCATCGTGGCGAGCTTCGCCAGCCACGTCCACCGCATCCAGCAGATCCTGGACACGGCGCACGAGTACGGCCGCCGGGTCGCCTTCGTCGGCCGCTCCATGGTCCGCAACATGGGCATCGCCAGGGACCTGGGCTACCTGAAGGTCCCGCCGGGCCTGGTGGTGGACGTCAAGACGCTCGACGACCTGCCCGACAGCGAAGTGGTCCTGGTCTGCACGGGCTCCCAGGGCGAACCGATGGCCGCCCTGTCCCGCATGGCCAACAGGGACCACCAGATCCGCATCGTCGAGGGCGACACAGTGATCCTGGCGTCGTCCCTCATCCCGGGCAACGAGAACGCGGTCTACCGCGTGATCAACGGTCTGACCCGCTGGGGCGCGAACGTGGTCCACAAGGGCAACGCCAAGGTCCACGTCTCGGGCCACGCCTCGGCCGGCGAGCTGCTGTACTTCTACAACATCTGCCGCCCGAAGAACCTGATGCCGGTCCACGGCGAGTGGCGCCACCTGCGTGCCAACGCCGAGCTGGGCGCCCTGACCGGTGTCCCGCACGACCGCATCGTCATCGCCGAGGACGGCGTCGCCGTCGACCTCGTCGAGGGCAAGGCGAAGATCTCCGGCAAGGTCCAGGCGGGATACGTGTACGTCGACGGCCTCTCGGTCGGCGACGTGGGCGAGCCGGCGCTGAAGGACCGCAAGATCCTCGGCGACGAGGGGATCATCTCGGTCTTCGTCGTCATCGACTCGTCCACCGGCAAGATCACGGGCGGGCCGCACATCCAGGCCCGTGGCTCGGGGATCGAGGACTCGGCCTTCGGCGAGGTGGTTCCCAAGATCACGGAGTCCCTCGAACGTTCCGCCCAGGAGGGCATCGTCGAGCCGCACCAGCTCCAGCAGCTGGTGCGCAGGACACTGGGCAAGTGGGTCTCGGACACGTACCGGCGCAGGCCGATGATCCTCCCTGTGGTCGTGGAGGTCTGACGGGTCCACCGGACCCCGCGCCCGCGTGAACCTGGAGCGGGGCGTCGCGATTTGCATCGGGGCGCCCCGCTCCAGTACGTTTACAACTCCTCCCGGACGGGCACCCGACCACCTCGTGCGTCGGAACGGCTCCCGGAGGGAGGGAAATTCCGACTCAGAATCTCTGATAAAGTCGGAGCCGCCGGAAAGGGAAACGCGGAAGCGGGAACCGGGAAGG